>NZ_JAMYKT010000003.1:0-380070 GCF_040317515.1 Mesorhizobium sp. M1428 | reverse complement strand
CAGGCTGGAAAAGATGTGGTGGCCGAGAAACCGGCGCATCGGCACCGTAATTTTCGACACGAAGGCGGGCAGAATCCGCGGCGGGGGGGGGGGGGGGGGGGGGCGCCCCCCCCCCCACGGAGAGGGGGCCTTCGCCTGCAAGGAATAAAACCCCCTCTCGGGCCGCTTCGCGGCCACCTCTCCCCACTTTCGTATGGCGAGGAACCAAGTTCTTGAGAGTTCATGGGACAAACCCCTCCTCTGGCAGCTTCGCCGACGGTGCTGCTCCCATTGACCTCCCATCCCCTGCCGGCCTCCCCTTGGCAAGGCGGCGGGCGGCTTGTATAGAGCCCGCCACCTTCAATTCCACTCTCCATCACAAGGACGACCCCATGGCGCTCGAACGCACCTTTTCCATGATCAAGCCCGACGCGACCCGTCGCAATCTCACCGGCGCTATCACCAAGATACTGGAAGATGCCGGCCTGCGCGTCGTCGCTTCGCGCCGGGTGTGGATGAGCCGCCGCGAGGCGGAAGGTTTTTATGCTGTTCACAAGGAGCGTCCGTTCTTTGGCGAGCTGGTCGAGTCCATGTCGTCGGGCCCGACGGTCGTGCAGGTACTGGAAGGCGAGAACGCCATCGCCAAGAACCGTGAAGTGATGGGCGCCACCAATCCGGCAAGCGCCGCCGAAGGCACCATCCGCAAGCTGCACGCGCTGTCGATCGGCGAGAATTCCGTGCATGGTTCCGATGCGCCGGAAACCGCCGCGCAGGAGATCAAATACTGGTTCTCGGACACCGAGATCGTCGGCTGAGCCGGCATCCCGAACCCCATCAAAAAGGCCGGCACAACGCCGGCCTTTTTCGCTAAAGCGCGTCGCGTTCGACCGACCTCATGCGATGCGCTTTAGTTTTCTTGTTTTGATGCATGTCGTTATCACAAAACCGCTGCACACTTTTGCGCGACATGCATTAGCGAACATTGTCAGCTTCAGGCTCCTCGGCGGGTCACGGGTGCGTTAAGCTCGAAGGGGCGGATCAAACGCGATCCCGACAATGGAGCCGACCAGGCCATGACCAGCACCATTCCCGGCTTCTTCCAGGGCACCGAAATGCCAACCAGCGGCTGGTGGGAAGCGCTGTGGCCCGAGCCTGCCAGCGTGCTGGCGGCAGTAGGTATGAAGCCCGGCACGGACGTGGTCGATCTCTGCTGCGGCGACGGCTGGTTCACGCTGCCAATCGCCAGGGTCGCCCGTCATGTAATCGCCATCGACATTGATGCCGATCTGCTCGAAGTCGCCAGGCGGCGACTGGCCGAAGGCGGCGCGAGCAATTGCGAGTTTGTGGCGGGCGACGCCTATGAACTTGCAGGGCTGGTGCCTCAAACCGTCGACTTCGTTTTCATGGCCAACGCCTTCCATGGCGTTCCGGATCGGCCGCGCCTTGCCCGCGCCGTGCGGACGACGCTTGGCCCTGCCGGTCGTTTTGCCATCGTGAACTGGCACCAGTATCCGCGCGAGCAAACCACAGTCCTTGGCGAGCCGCGTGGGCCAAAGACCGAGCTCAGGCTGTCACCCGAACAGACCACCGCGGCGGTGGAAGCGAGCGGATTCAAGCTCGCCGAGCTGGTTGATGTGCCGCCCTATCACTATGGCGCGGTATTCAAACTAGCGACGAATTGAGAATGCCTCGTGATGCGGCCTCGCCGATAGGATGTATGTCGCCCGCCGCCCCCTAGCGGCGGGTTCTGCAGTCTATTTCGCCTGGCGTTCCTTCACGTTCGCATGTTCATTCGCCGCTGGCGTGTCGGTGGACGGGGTCTTGGTCTCTTCACCTGAAAACGGGCTGCCCTGCCCCGGCGCGAGATCGCCGCTATGGCCGGCCTTGTTGGTCTGGAACGGTTGGCTGTCCGCTTTGAGACCGTGGTCAAGAGCGTTGACGAGATGGTCGTCCGCCTTGGCAAGGCCGGTAAAGGCAAGGAGCGATGCACCGGTGGCGGCAAGGATAAGCGTGTGCGTTTTCATCTCTGGACTCCTTTGAGTTAAGGCCAGAACGAGCCGCAGCCATTCTGGCGGCTTCAACGAAGGGACAAACGTCCCTTTTGCCTTACCCGCCATCTTATGAATGACTAACGGACCCCCTGCCCGGCCTATTCCCGGTGAAACACAACGTGATCGGCATGCGGCTGCCGCGCGGGCCAGTCGGCGCGGACGAAGTGCTAGCTCGCGGCGTTGAAGCGCAGGATGTCGCGGCCGTCTCTGTCGGCGATGACAAGTTTACCGGCGTCGACGTGGTAGGATGCCGCCTTGGCCAGCGCCTCGAACAGCGCCTTTTCCTCGGCCATGACCTGTGGCGCGCAGGCCTTGAAGGTCGAGCCGATGTCGCTGATAGCGATCGTCGATCCGTTTATCCTGGCGGTGGCGAAATAGACGTTGCAAGGGCCGCTGCCGCCGGCCTTGCCGGCTTCGCTGATGCGGAAGGTCGCCCGCGGCTCGGCAATCACGCCGATGCCGTCGATATATTCGACCAGCCAGCTTTGGCCGAATACGGAAGCTGCCGCCGGCTCGTCGACCGGCGCCGCCATTTTCAGCATGATGGTCTGTGGTGCGTCGCTGAGTGGGTCGACCTGATGGCGCGTGTCGGTGACGAACAGCAGCCGGTCATCGACAGTGATGCGCGCCTGCAGCGCGTAGGTCATATCAGGCCGGACCACCCGCGGATCGAAGCTGATCTCGAACTTGATCGGCACTTGGCCGGCTGGCACGACCTTGCGCTCGCCGATGATTGCGCCCGGCGTGTCGGCCAGCGACACGTCGGCAAGCTGCACGGAAAGCACGGCATTGGGCGGCAGCGCGATGCGCTCGCGATACATCACCTCGCCCTTGAGGGTCTTTTCGGCAGCCACGGAACGATCCGGAACGGCAAGTATGCCGACGGCCAGCGGCACCAGTCCGAAGATGAAGAACTCGGCGATCCTGTCCAGCATGATCCTGCTCCCCTTCCGGCCAAAGGTCTCGCAGGATTGCGGTCAATGAATGGCTGGCGGGGTATGGGATGGCTGTCGCAGGGATTTATTTGGCCGGCGCTGCTTTCAGCGGCCCGCCGCCTTATCGTCCGCCTCCTCGGCCGCTCCGCAAACTCTGTTCCGGCCACGCTCGGCCAAGCCTCAGGCGATCACGAATTCGTGTTCCAAACAGACGTAACACGGTCGGTGTCCGGACCGAACTGACCAGTGCGCGCTGAGGAGAGTGCGCTTAAAACCCAACCGGAGGTGAAATCATGTCAACGAGATCAACCGTGAGCGCGGCCTTACTGGCCAGCGCCGTTGCCACGGCTCTTGCTTCTTTTGCGACGGCCGCGCCGCTGACCGAGGCACAGGTCAAGGCAGCGATGGACGCCGGCAAGGAGAAGTGCTTTGGCGTCGCCTTGAAGGGGCAGAACGACTGCAAGGCAGGCCCGGGGACCACCTGCCAAGGCACCTCGACCGTCGACTATCAAGGCAACGCCTGGAAGTTCGTCGACGGCGGCACCTGCACGACGATGGACCTACCCGGCGGCCGCAAGGGCTCACCCACCGAGCTGACCCGCGACGTCCCATCGTAAGCGATGCACCCTGCCCGGAAAGCGGCGATGACGATGAACGGACCGAGCCGTCCAGCATCCCGCATGTCGAAGACCTTGCGCTTTCCGGCGCACCCGGTCGCCGGCCTTGCCGGCATCAGTTTCAAGCATGAGCATCTGTCCGCAATCCTCGGCGACGGCCCCCAAAGCGGCTTCTTCGAGGTTCATGCGGAAAACTACATGGGCGCCGGCGGCCCGCCGCACGACGCGCTCGCCCGCATCCGCCGCAATTATCCCGTCTCGCTGCATGGCGTCTGCATGTCGATCGGCGGCCCGCAGCCGCTCGACAAGGCGCACTCGGTCGTTTCAAGGCGCTGGTCGATCGCTACGAGCCGGTGCTCGTTTCAGAGCATCTCGCCTGGTCGACCCACGACACCACCTATTACAACGACCTGCTTCCCCTGCCCTACACGCCGGCAACGGTTTCGCGGGTGGCGGATCACATCGACGAGGTGCAGGGCACGATCGGCCGTCCGATCCTGCTCGAGAATCCTTCGACCTATGTGCTTTTTCCGGAATCGACGATGAGCGAGACGGATTTCATCCGCGAGCTGGTTCGGCGTAGCGGCTGCGGCCTGCTGCTCGACGTCAACAACGTCTTAGTCTCGGCCACCAATCACGGCTATTCGGCACGTTCTTATCTCGCGGACTTCCCGCTCGAACATGTCGGCGAAATCCATCTGGCCGGGCACGCCGAGCAGAAGGACGACGAGGGCGACCTGCTGCTCATCGACAGCCATGACGGCCCGGTTGCCGACGCGGTCTGGAAGCTCTTCGATACCGTCATCGGCCGATGCGGGCCACTGCCGACGCTGATCGAATGGGACAGCGACATTCCCGAGTGGCCGGTGCTCAAGGCGGAGGCAGCGGCCGCCCAAGCCATCCTCGACCGTCATGCCGATTTCGGAAAAGCCCATGCCGCAGGATGAGCTCCAGTCGGGCGATCTCGGCCGCCGGCTTGACTATGCCGCGGCATTCACCGCCGGTTTGCTCGATCCTGACCGTGCCCCGCCTGACTCTGTCTCGGGGCCGAACGGGAAGGCTGCGGTCAAGCGATATGCCGTCTACCGCAACAACGTCACGGTCAGCCTGATCGATGCGCTGGCCGCCAGCTTTCCAGCGACGCTGCGCATCACCGGCCCGGATTTTTTTTGCGCGATGGCGCGATTTCACATCCGCGAAACGCCACCCACCTCGCCGCTTCTATTCGAATATGGCCGCGACTTTCCCGATTTCATCGAGCGCTACGAATACGCGCAGTCGATGCCGTGGCTGGCCGACGTGGCGCGCATCGAGCGGGCCTGGCTTGACGCCTATCATGCCGCCGACGCGGAGGCGCTGTCGGCTGAGGCACTGGCGTCGATCCCTCGCGAGAGGCTTGCCGATACCAGGCTGCGGCCGCATCCGGCGACGCGGGTCGCGCGCTCTCGGTTCCCGGCAGTCACGGTCTTCGCGACAAACCGGAACGAGGCTCCTGTTGGGCCGATCCGGGCAACGGGCGCTGAAGATGCGCTGGTCACGCGGCCCGGCCTCGAGGTCTTCGTTCGCCACCTGCCGCCCGGCGGCGCTGCATCTGATCGCGGGCGAGTCCCTCGGCGCGGCGGCCGCGGCGGCATTTGCGGAGAGTGCCGAATTCGAGCTTTCCGCCAACATTGCCGGCGTGCTGGAAGCGGGAGTCTTCACGACAGCACATCAGGAAAGGCGAGCACGATGAGCGATGGACAGAACGCGAGCACCGAATCGCGAGGGGTCGCCGCCCTCGTCGAAAGGCTGAATGCCGCCCTGCGCACGATCGCGACGCCATCGCTGACGCAGCTTGTTCTGCGCTGCGCCCTCGCCGTCCCGTTCTGGCGATCCGGCGTCAACAAATGGGACGGTTTTCTACAGTTGAACGATGTCGCCGTGCTGCTTTTCAGCTCGGAACTCAAATTGCATCTGCCGGGCGGCCCTTACGATTTTCCGGCACCTGGGCTGGTGGCGTTCGCCTCAGGGTCAGCGGAGATCGTGTTGCCAGTTCTCCTTGTTTTCGGCCTGGCGACGCGACTGGCGGCATTCGGGTTGCTGCTGATGACGCTGGTCATCGAGCTCACCGTGCCGGACGGCTGGCCGCTGCACATTACCTGGGCGGCGATGGCGCTGGGCATCATGGCCTGGGGACCCGGCCGGATTTCGCTCGATCATCTGATCGGCGCTGACAAAGGTTGAGGGCTCGCGGAAAGCCTGGTCAGTCTCGTTTCCAGCGGCTCGCCGCCTTGTCGTCGGCCTCCTTGGCATCGACCCAGCCGCCCTCGGAACCGTCGCTATGGTGTTCCTTTTTCCAGAAAGGCGCCCGTGATTTCAAATAGTCCATCAGGAAATTCGCGGCCTCGAACGCCGCCTGCCGGTGGGCGGAAGCGGCCACCACCAGGACGATGTTTTCGCCCGGCGCGATCTTGCCGTGGCGATGGATCGCGGTGAGCCCCTGCAGCGGCCAGCGCTCGATTGCCTCGCCGGCGATGCGGGATATCTCGGCTTCGGCCATGCCGGGATAATGTTCGAGCTCGAGCGCGGATAGCCTGCCTTGCTCGTCGCGGCAAAGGCCGGAGAAGGTCACCACAGCGCCGATGTCGTTGCGACCCCTGGTCAGCCTGGCGATCTCGGCGGCGACGTCGAAATCCTCCGCCTGGATGCGCACGACAGGCACCACCGCGGACATGGTTCAGCCACCGGTCATCGGCGGGAACAGCGCGATCTCGCGCGCGCCGGCGATCTTCTCGCGGTGCTCGACATGTTCCTGGTTGATGGCGACGCGGATCACGTCAGGATATTGCAGCGCGTTCTCGTATTCCTCGCCGCGCGACTTCAGCCAGCGCAACAGGTCGGCGACCGTTTCGATGCCGGCCGGCAGTTCGACCTCTTCCTCCGGTCTGCCGATCCGCTCGCGCACCCAGGCGAAATAGATGAGCTTCGTCGACATTTTATTCATCCATGATGTGCTTGAGGCCGGCGCGGAAATAGTCGTAGCCGGTGTAGAGCGTCACCAGGGCGGCGATCCACAGCAGCACCAGCCCGGTCTGGGTGGTCAGCGGGAAGATCTTGTCGCCGGCCGGTCCCGCCAGCAGGAAGGCGATGGCGATCATCTGGATGGTGGTCTTCCATTTGGCGAGCTGCGTCACCGGCACCGAGACCTTCAGGGCCGCCAGATATTCGCGCAGGCCCGAAACCAGGATCTCGCGGCACAGGATGATGATCGCCGCCCATAGCGACCAGCCGGCGATGCCGGCATGACGATCGGTATCGGCGGCAAGCAGCAGCAGGCAAGTGGCGACCAGCAGCTTGTCGGCGATCGGGTCGAGCATCTTGCCGATGTTGGAGGTCTGCTGCCAGGCGCGGGCCAGATAGCCGTCGAAGTAATCGGTGATCGAGGCGAGCAGGAAAATGATGAGCGCCGACCAGCGGGCGAAGTCGCTCGATTTCAGATGCCCCTCCAGGAAAAAGCACAGCACGACCAGCGGCACCGCCAGGATGCGGGCGTAAGTGAGCATGTTGGGCAGGTTGAACGCGCGCTGGGACATGTTTTGGGAACTCTTTCTGCCTGCTTAGTCAAATCAGAAGCGAATGTGGGGGGTCAACAGGCCAGAATCGATTAGCCAGCCGAAATATCGGCAATAGGTCTTAGCTCTCGTGAAAATGATTATAGACTAATTTCGCCACCTGCTCGGAAATGCCGTCGACCTTGACCAGGTCCTCGACGGCGGCGCGGCTGACCGCCTTGGCCGTACCGAAATGCATCAGCAGCGCGCGCTTGCGGCCGGGGCCGATGCCGCTGATCTCGTCGAGCGGGCTCTTGACCATCTCCTTCTTGCGGCGGGCGCGGTGCGAACCGATGGCAAAACGATGGACCTCGTCGCGCAGCCGCTGGACGAAATAGAGCACCGGATCGCGCACGGGCAGCGAGAATGGGACCCTGCCCTTGACGAAGAAGCGTTCGCGGCCGGCATCGCGATCCTGCCCCTTGGCGATGCCGATGGCCACTACGCGGTCCTCTATGCCGTGATCGGCGAGGATCTTGTGCACCGCCGTCATCTGGCCCTGGCCGCCGTCGATGAGGATGACGTCGGGCCAGGCGGGAAAGCCGCCCGCGTCCTCGATATCGTCGCCCGGTTCGTTAGAGCCCGCCTCGCCCGAGCCCCCGGTCTGCGGGGCATCGCCATGTTCCTTCAACAGCCGCGAAAAGCGCCGCTGCATCACCTCGCGCATCATGCCGAAATCGTCGCCCGGCGTGATCTCGGTCGAGCGGATGTTGAACTTTCGATACTGGTTCTTCACAAAACCTTCCGGCCCGGCGACGACCATGGCGCCGACGGCGTTGGTGCCCATGATGTGCGAGTTGTCATAGACCTCGATGCGCACCGGCGGTTTTTCCAGGCCGAAGGTCTCGGCAAAGCCATTGAGCAGCCGCGCCTGGGTCGAGGTCTCGGCGAGCCGCCGGCCGAGCGCTTCGCGCGCGTTCTGCAGCGCGTTGTCGGTCAGGTCCTTCTTCTCCCCGCGCTGCGGCACGGAGATCGACACCTTGCGGCCGGCGCGGGTGGAGAGCGCCTCCGCCAGCAATTCCTGGTCGTCGACGCCGTGCGACAACAGGATGGTGCGCGGCGTCGGCTTGTCGTCGTAGAACTGTGCCAGGAACGACCCCAGCACCTCGCCGGCTTCGAGCGCCGGATCGGCCTTGGGAAAATAGGCGCGGTTGCCCCAGTTCTGGCCGGTGCGGAAGAAGAACACCTGGATGCAGACCTGGCCGCCCTCCTGATGGATGGCGAAGACATCGGCCTCGTCGACGGTCTGCGGATTGATGCCTTGATGGCTCTGCACATGCGACAGCGCCGCCAGCCGGTCGCGATAGATGGCGGCGCGTTCGAAGTCGAGGTTTTCCGAAGCCTGCTGCATGGCAGCGGAGATCTCCGTCTTCACCTTCTGGCTGCGGCCGGAGAGGAAATCCTTCGCCTCGGCGACAAGCCTTGCGTAATCGCCATGCGAGATTTCGCCGGTGCACGGGCCGGCGCAGCGCTTGATCTGGAACAAAAGGCAAGGCCGGGTGCGGTTCTCGTAGAAGGAGTCGGTGCAGCTCCTGAGCAGGAAGGCGCGCTGCAGTGAATTGATGGTGCGGCCGACGGCGCCGGCCGAGGCGAAGGGGCCGAAATAGTCGCCCTTGCGCGAGCGCGCGCCGCGATGCTTGTAGATGCCGGGCGAGACATGGTCGCCGGTCAACAGGATATAGGGGAACGACTTGTCGTCGCGCATCAGCACGTTGAAGCGTGGCCGCAAGCGCTTGATGAGGTTGGCTTCAAGCAGCAGCGCTTCGATCTCGGTGCGGGTGACGACGAACTCCATCGTCGACGTCTCGCGCACCATGCGGCCGATGCGGCTGGTGTGGAACCGGCCTTGCGCGTAGCTGGTGACCCGCTTCTTCAGGCTGCGTGCCTTGCCGACATAGAGCACGTCGCCGGCGGCATTCATCATGCGGTAGACGCCGGGCGCATTGGGCAGCCGCTTAACCAGCGTCTGGATCACCTCGGCGCCGACCATGCCGTCGGCGTCGCCGGCATGCGGCGCCCAGTCGATGGCGGTGAAGGTGACGTCCGGACCGCTGGCTGCAGGCTCGACGACTTCCTCGGTCGCCTCGTCCTCGAGGTCGATTTCGGGCGGCAGGTCGTCGGCGCCGCCGCGCGTTTTGTGTTTCTGGTCCATGGGGCTCATTCCGTCATGCCTGTCACATCGGGCGTCTGCCATGCAAGATGCTGGCCGCCGTCAAGCGCGATCATCTGGCCGGTGACCGAGCGTGCCGCCCAGAGATAACGGATAGTGGCACCGAATTCCGGCAATTCCGGGCCGCGTTTCAGAATCAGCCCGGCAATCTGGGCATCGAAGTCGCTGTCGTGCTGGCGCGTGTTCTTCAAGGTCGGGCCAGGACCAATGGCGTTGACACGGATGCGGGGGCCCAGCGCCTGGGCCATCATCTCGGTCGCTGCCCACAAGGTCGACTTCGACAGCGCATAGGAGAAATAACGCGGCGTCGGCCGCCAAACGCGCTGGTCGATCATGTTGACGATCAGCCCCTCACTGTTCTGCGGCAGCGCCCGGGTGAAAGTCTGCGCCAACAGCGCCGGCGCCTTGACATGCACGGCGAAATGGCGATCCCAGGCCGGCCAGTCGAAATCCTCAACGCTGTCGTGCTCGAACAGCGAGGCGTTGTTGACCAGCAGCGACACCGGCCCGAGCGCCGCCGCAGCGCGACCGACAAGGTCGCCGACGGCGCCCATGTCGGTCAGGTCGGCAGCAACCACCGCGGCCCGGCCATGTCGACCAAAATGACCACTGTTGATTTCGGCCGCCAGTGCCTCCGCCTCGGCCAGCGAGCGATTGCAGTGGATGGCGACGGCAAAACCATGCGCGGCAAGGTCCTCGACGATCGCCCTGCCGATCCGCTTCGCCCCGCCCGTCACCAGTGCCGTCGCGGCGACCTTGCTCATCTGTCAATCCTTAATCCGATGCCGATTCCGACCTGCCGGGATCGCGCCGGCAAATTATGGCCCGCCAAGCGTTAAATCCCATTTCCACCTGGGGCAAGATTGTGGCAAAGTGGCCGGTGGGCGTTCTGGCTCGACCGGAATTCGGGCCAGCCCGACCGCAATATAGGGCGCTGGAGCCCTTACACCAAGCCGTGTGCAGTGCAGCACGGCGAACCTGCTGACATTCGCTGTTGCGAAGATGCAACGTCAAGGTTCTGCCTCATTCGTGCCAGGGAATGACCCAAGTTCAGGTTCGCTTCAGCCGCATTTCGACACGACATTTGGAACCGTTGAACGCCGGATCCGTTTCATCCCCCGGACGGGTTGAGGGCGCTCATAAACAACAAGCCTGTGTCCTGTGGCTTAAGGAGTAAAGAACAATGCAAGCCAATCTTAAATTTGCGCGACCGCTCGCGGTGGCGTTTGGGCTGTTCGCCCTCGGCGGAACCGCCTATGCCGCGGACGTGGTTCAGGAAGAGCCGCCGGCACCTGCCCCGATTGCAGAACTTCCGGTCGCATCCTGGGCCGGTCCGTATGCCGGTGTGAGCGTCGGCTACGGCTTTGCCGGCCATGCCAAAGCCAAAGACATTGGCGTCGACGTCGACACCAAGGGTTTTGTCGGCGGCGTCTTCGGCGGCTATAACTGGCAGCAGGAGAACTTCGTCTACGGTGCCGAAGCCGACATCGGCTACAACGGCGTCAAGGGCGACGATGCCGGCATCGAGGCCAAGGGTGGCTTCGAGGGTTCGCTGCGTGCCCGCCTCGGCTATGCAGTCACCCCGGATATCCTGCTCTACGGCACCGCCGGTGGCGCGCTGAAGAACCAGAAGATTGAAGCTGCTGGCGTCAGCGACACCAACACCCAGTTTGGCTGGACTGCCGGCGTGGGTACCGACATCAAGATCACCGACAATGTGTTCGGCCGTGTCGAGTATCGTTACACGGACTTCGGCAGGAAGGACTTCGACGGTATCGGCAAGGTCAAGTCGACCGACAATCGCGTCACTTTCGGCGTCGGTATGAAGTTCTAAGTCGTCCAAGCCACGACACGAAAAAGCCGGGCCTCGCGCCCGGCTTTTTTTGTGGCACGGCTTTAGGCCGCCCACCCTCAAGCCGGGATGGCGGGCTTCAGCTCCGGGAATTTCTCGTCGAAGCGTGCCGCCCAGCGCATCAGCCGGCCGCGGCCCTTTTCCCATTTTCCAGCGAAACGCAGCGAGAGATAGCCGAGGCAGGCGCGCAATGCGATCTGGCCGAGGGTGATTTTCTTCGGCAGCTTCGGCGGGTTGGCGTTGAGCAGATCGAGCGCGGCCGCAATCTTCGTCCATTGGCGCTCAAGCCAAGGCTGATAGACCATCTCTTCCGGCCGCGTGCGCCGCTCATAGACCATCGACAGCGCACAGTCGCAGATACCGTCGGCCAATGCCTCCAGCACCTCCGCCTCAAGGCGCTTGTCGGGATTGCGCGGAAACAATGCGTTCTTCGACATCCGGTTGAGATGCTGGGTGATGGCGCGGCTGTCGTGGACCGAGCGGCCGTCATCGAGCACCAGCACCGGGATCTTGCCGAGCGGATTGGCGCCGATCAGTTCGGCCGGCCTTTCCTCGGTCTTTATCGGCACGAGATCGACCGCAATGCCCGCATGAAGTGCTGCCATGCGGACCTTGGAACTGTAGGGAGAAGTGGACGCGTAGAGCAGTCTGGGCATTGTCGATTCCTGTTTGACGGCTACAGCTCCATACGCCCTGTTGGACGCGCAAAAGGACGCGGTAGCATTGTGACTTCGCGCATGACCCTCACCGAAAATCGATTCCGACAGGGGCTCGTGCGCGGGCACTGTTGACCGATCATGCAGGGTTCATCAACGGCCAGAGGCGGAAAACCGCGCCGCCAGCGTGCAGCCATAGTCTCGCTTTCGGATGCGATGAGCCGGAGGTGCGGCGGCAGACGCGAGCAGGTCGGACAATCCAGATCCGAGCAACTACCAACTCGGCCTTGCGCTGAAGGTTGGTTTTGGTAGCCACGAAAACCCCACCGGACTTCGCCGCATGGCGAAGTCCTGGGAGTTGCGAAAAGACGTCTTCCTCCCGCCTCTTTCTCGTCCTGCCCGACCGTCAACCAAGAAGCGAGGCGCCTGTCCGGCATCCCGCCCTGGCTGTCTTGAGTACTGTCCCCGGCGGTAGCAGGACCGCGACTACTTCTTGGCCTTCGCCTTTGCGGGCGCTGCCTTCGGCTTGGCCGCGGGCGCTGCTTTCTTCACTGCAGCAGAAGATTTCGCAGCGGCGGCCTTTGCCGGTGCTGCCTTCTTCGCAGCAGGCTTCGCCACGGCCTTTGCAGCCGGCTTCTTGGCCGGTGCCGCCTTCTTTGCCGGTGCAGCCTTGGCCTTGGCCGGTGCTGCTTTCTTTACGGCCGGTTTTGCCGCGGCCTTGGCGACCGGCTTTTTGGCCGGCGCTGCTTTTGCCTTAGGCGCAGCGGCCTTCGCTCTGGCAGCGGGTGCTGCTTTCTTCACAGCAGTTGCGGCCTTTGCCGCGGCTGCTTTTGCCGGTGCTTTCTTTGCCGGTGACTTTGCCGGTGCCTTGGATGCCGGCGCTTTGGATGACTGCTTAGCCATATCATGCCCCTTCCGTTGTGCCGACGGCCGTTATTGACCCGGCGCGCATTGCATATCTGACTCGCGGCTTGCTAGCCAGCGAAGCATTAGAATGATTTTTGCAGCTTAAGTTTCGGTTACGGCGAGCGGGCGACCATTTTACCGGCGCGAAAATTGGTTGCGAATCTTTGTGCCCCGCAGCGAAGTTCTGCGACAGAAATTCTGGTCGCTCTATCTCGACCGGTCTTCTCGTCAAGCTCATGACCTTTTCGACCAGTTTTGCGCTTCAACGTCCGACGCTCAGCGCGAACATTGTCAAGAGCGAAGGCGGTCGCCCGCCTCGTCTTGTCCGAAAAGATAAACTACAGGTAAGTAGGAAGCAACGCGCCGAGCACGCCGCTGCACTATCTTGCACGACGCGATGAAAGTGAGCAGATAGCTCGCATTTCTGAAGGAGAGGAAATCGCTCGATAGATCCGGTCGAGCCGACCGCGTGATCGAAAGCGCTTGGCCGCTCAGGCGCCGAGCGGCTCACGGCTCATCTGCAGCCGGCGCGAAGGCTCGGCCCTGTGGAGATGGACGGCAAAGGTATCCCATGGCGGCATGACGGAAATCTGCGCCAGGATGCGCCCCGCTTCACCGCGATGATAGACTCCATGCAGTGCGATGTGGGTCAGCATTTCCTGTCGCGACATCAATGCCTTATCCCCGTCGGTGAACACGAATGCGACGGGCTCGGACAGCTGCCGCGACGAAACGGTTTCGAGATAATCGAGATACCAGCGATCGGTCGCCGCGACCGCGGCGCGAAGTTCGTCGAACGCCGGCGTGTCCTCCGTGGTGTCGGCGGAGTAGCCATGGCTTGCACCAGCCAAGTGCGCCGAGAATATCCGCGAAACCACATGGCTGTGATCGACGAGCCGTATCACGGCCTGCCGTTCCTTGTCGTGAACATGCGGGTCGAGACCCGCCAGCTTTTCCAGCAGTTCGTCATTGGCCCAGGCCTGATAGGCAAACAGGCTGCGAAGCAGCGCGAGCGCACTCATGGTCGGTGTCCTTTTCCGGAAATGCGAGTATGTTGTCTATATTTTCAGGAGAATGAGCGGGCGTGTCTACTCGCATTGCAAAACCGCATCCGCGCATGCGCAAGCAGCCGCGCCAGGCGCGTTCCAGGGCGACCGTCGAGGCGATCATCGAGGCGGCGGCTCATGTTCTGAGCGGGCTAGGCTGGGCCGGCTTCACCACCAACAAGGTGGCCGAGACGGCAGGTGTGAGCATCGGCACGCTCTACCAGTATTTTCCCGAAAAGCTTTCCCTGCTCGAAGCCGTCCGGCGCCGTCACTTCGATCATGTGCTGTCGGTCATTCACGATTCGGCGGAAGACCAAAAGCCGCTCAGGAAATTCGCGCAGGAGCTGGTGCGCGGCATGGTCGCGGCGCACAGCATTCACCCGACACTACACCAGGTGCTGCTCGACGAGGCGCCGGGCGATCGCCGCTCCAGGGCCGCCCATGCTTCGTTCCAGGCACAATACCTCAATCACTATGCGACTGCTGTCGCCACTTATCGCAAGCCAAGGAAAGGCGCCGACATGGAGACCGTGGCGGGTGTGCTGTCGTCGGCGATCGAAGGTGTGATCCACAACGCGGCACGCCGGAACATGCTCGCCGCGCCGGAGCTGCAAAAGCAACTCGTCGAACTGATCTGCGCCTACCTATCGGGAGCGGGCCGCATCGGTCGATAGCGCATGGCCACGACTGTGCAGGTGCCGTTATAGGGCGACACCAAGCCGATGGCGCCTTTTCACGACCATGTCGTGTTGCCGACAGCCCAATTGCAACGCCGCGGTATTGGCAAACGACCTACGGGGGAAGTCGGGATTTCTGTGTGTCGTTCAAACACGGCTGATGAGGTGCGGCAAGGACGATGCCAACAATGCTGCACCTGATGCGGCCAAGAGCGTGAGGACGATCTTTCGAAAAGTCGCCTCGCTAACGCCGATGTAGAGTCTCGCGCCAAGCAGTGTCGGTATCAACATCGCCGGCGCGACGACGGCAAACATCGGCAGCATTTCGAGCTTGATCTTTCCGGCCGCAAGATAGGCGGCCATCGTCATGGAGAGGGTCACAAGGTTGAAATTCTGGATGACAATGCGCTGCCTGTCCTTTTCCCATTGGCGCAGCACGCACCACAGCGTTGGGACCGGGCCGGTGAAGCCGCCAAGCCCACCCATGATGCCGCCGACCAGACCTATCGCACCGTCTGCAACAGGACCTCCGACCGTGATGGGAGGGAGGCGACGCGCAAAGAGCATCAAGGGACACCAAACGACCAGCAGCGCACCGAAGACCAACTTGAACAACTGCACATCCAGAAAGGGCAGGACGGCGACACCGACCGGAATCCCTATGGCCCCGCCGATCAGGAAGGGCAGCAGAAGCTTGAGGTCGAAACCCCGGCGGACGGTGACGGCAGCGATGATCTGGCCGGTGAGCGCCCCAAAGACCGCCATGGCAGCAGCAAGCTGGGGCTCAACGGTCCAAACCCAAAACGACATGGCAACCAGGCTGAAGGCGAACCCGGACAGCCCCTGGACGAAGCCAGCAACGACCGCCCCGAGAGCAACAGTATAAACAAGTGAATCCATGCAGTGCTGTTTCCCCGCACAGTGATCGATGTGGTCTGTTGGCGTCGACTTGCATAGAAGTCTACGATTTTGGCAACCTCCGTCCGACCTTGAGTGCCGGACAACCCTCACATCAGAGAGGTATGAATGTCCTCCTTGCCGAGCTTGGCATTTGTCACCTGGTTTTCGGCTGATCCCAGATCAGCCGCCGCTTTCTACGCGAATTTCGGAATTGTCTTCAGGCAAGAGCAGCACGGCTCCGGTCCGATACATTTCGCGTTCCAAGGTCAAGGGCTCGCGATCGAACTCTATCCGGCAAACGAAGGAATGATGACGGAAGGAGCGGGAACGATGATCGGCTTCGAAATCGCCGACGCAGACGAAGCCGCTTCTGCGGCGAAGGCCAATGGCTTTGGAGTCATCGCGGATGTCAAGGCGACGGCTATGGGCAGGCGTGTTATCGTCCGCGATCCTGATGGCCGTCAGGTGTTTCTTTTCTCGACCACTTAAGGGCGCAACAATCCATCGGGAATCGAAGGGCGCCGGTTCAGCGCAGGACGCGGCA
Organism: Mesorhizobium sp. M1428; assembly: GCF_040317515.1. Classification (NCBI taxonomy): domain Bacteria; kingdom Pseudomonadati; phylum Pseudomonadota; class Alphaproteobacteria; order Hyphomicrobiales; family Phyllobacteriaceae; genus Mesorhizobium; species Mesorhizobium sp. M1428. Next base: position 364,147 of record NZ_JAMYKT010000003.1, on the reverse strand, counting down.
GCGGCCGTTATAGACCATCCAACGGTCGAAGCCCGAGACGCAGAATTCGACGTTGTCACCGATCGAGGCAAAGCCCTGGCCTTCTTCGATCAGGTACCAGATGGTGCGGGCGCGGCCGTCGGAGAGGCTGACGGTGGCACCGCAATAACGGCGGCCGATCGGCCAGGTGTCGTCCGCCGGCAGATAGCGATGCTGGTGGATACGCTGGAAGTCGACGATCTGCACATCGGGCAGATGCGGCACGTGATGCACCTGATAGGAGAAGCGGTCGGTGATCTTGTCCAGGACCCAGGCCTCGCCGCAGACGCCGCTATCCTCGTCGGTATAGATTGCAAGGTCGGCCGCCTGGACTGCCTGGGTGACGCCAAGTGGTGCGGCCAACGGCGTGCACAAGGCGAGTAGTGCGGCAAGGGCGGATTGGGCGAAGCGAGTCATGGCAGCCTCTCAAGGTCGACTGCGCGCACTGTGCGGATTCGCTGACGCGCGGTCAAGCGGTTGTAGCGACCATGGTTGTGGTGACGATTGTTGCGCTGTCTGAATGGCAGGGCCGCGCCTCAAACTACTCTCCCGCCAGCCAGTCCAGCGTCCAATGCGACGGCTGCTCGAGTGCAAGCAGTCGGTGCAGCGCCGGCAGCAGCGTCCGTAACTCGCCTTCCAGCGTGAAGGGCGGATTGACCACCACCATGCCGCAGCCGTCGAGGCTCGGCTCGACGGATGCCGGCCTGATCTCAAAACCAATATCGAGCAGCTTCGGAATGCCCGTCTGCTTCAGCGCCTTGCGGAAGGCGGCGACCGCCTTGCGGTCCTTGAGCGGATACCACAGTGCGTAAATTCCTCCTGGCCAGCGCCGATGGGCTCTTTGCAGCCCGTCGACCAAGCGACCGAACTCACCCTCTTCCTCGAAAGGCGGATCGATCAGCACGAGGCCGCGCCTTTCCTTTGGCGGCAGATGCGCGCCGAGAGCCAGCCAGCCGTCGAGCTCGATCACCCGGGTCTGGAAGTCACCGTCGAACAGCGCCTTCAGCCTGGCAGCATCCTTAGCGTGCAGTTCGACCGCCGACAGCCGGTCCTGCTTGCGCATCAGGTGCCGAGCGATCAGCGGCGAACCCGGGTATTTTTTCACGCCGCCGTCCGGATTGAGCGAACGGACGGCTTCAAGATACGGCGCCAGCAGCGCTGCCGCCGGCGCATCGAGGGCCGCATCGACCAGCCGGCCGATGCCGCCTTGCCATTCGCCGGTCGTTTGCGCTTCTGTCGAGGACAGATCGTAACGGCCGATCCCGGCATGGGTGTCGATGACCCGGAACGCCTTGTCCTTGTGTTTCAGATATTCGATCAGCCGGCTGAGCACGACATGCTTGACGACGTCGGCGAAGTTTCCGGCATGGTAGGCGTGGCGATAGTTCAATTGGAGCCCCTGCCCCAGCGCGGCGGTGGCGGCTGCGAGTTCGGATTTTCGGGCCGGCGGCCGCCGAAACAGAATGCCAGCACCAGCCCGGCCAGGCCGGCCGCCATCAGGGAAAAACCGACCGGCCGCGCCCGGCGGTCGACCTCGCCGGCACCCGAGCGCAGGACGAGGTCGACGGCCCGCATCGGAATGCCCTCGGCGTCGCCCGGACCGACGGTGAAGATGTAGGAACCGGCGGTAACGGTCGGGATCAGTCCGGCTTCATCGCGAAAGATCCTGTCCGGCAGCTGTGGGCTGACCTGGCGCGGATTGTCGGAATGGTTGAACTGCAGCGTCGAGGCGAGCACCGTCCTACCACCGGTGGCGGCAGTCAGGGTCAACACGGTGCGCTGCTGCGAGACGATGTGCTCGGCTCTTGCCGTAAGGTCGACCAGCACGCGTAGCGGCCCGTCGCGTGCGCTCAGGGGTACCGTCACCGGCTTGAACCGGCCCTGGTCGTAAACCCGCCAGGTGCCGATCTCATGGCCGGAGAAATTGGTCATCGCCCACGGGTAGACGACGCCGATGCCGGTACCGATGAGCAGTATCAGGGCGAACAGGGAGCGCATGAGGTCAAGACCTGGTGTTCGGCGCGCTGGCGCAGTCGCGGGCGCGCTCCATTTCGTCCAGGAGCATGTCAAGGCCGAGATCAAACGTTCGGTCGAATTCGGCGGTGCCGAAATAACGCTCGGCCGCAGCCACTTTTGGAAAATCCCGCGCCAGTTGCTCGTCGCTAACGGTGGTCACGGCCGAAGGCCCCTTTGCATAGCCGGCAGTCTCGTCGAGGATGGCACCCATCAGATAATAGCCGGTGGTGCGGAACAGCCGCGCACCCAGTTCCGGTCCGAAGCCGCCGGCCTCGAACAGGCCAAGGATGCCGTTCAGCCAAGTGAGACAGGTCGGCGAATTCATCCGGTAGGTTACAAGGAACGTGGCAAAGGCCGGGTGCTCACGCGCGACGCGGCGGAAATCCAGCACGGCGCTGCGCAACCTTTGCCGCCAGGGCAAATCCGCGTCGGGCATTTCGATGGAGCCGATCAGCCGGTCCACCAAGGCTTCGAAGAGATGCGCCGCCGAAGGAAAGTGGTGGTAGATGCTCATGGCTTCGCAGCCGAGTTCTGCCGCCAGCTTGCGCATCGAAAACCCGGCGAGGCCCTCGCTCTCGATCACCTTCAAAGCCGCATCCTCGATCATCTCGCGAGACAGCCGGCCGCGCGGTCGCTTTTTTTTGATCGATGTGTCCATGGTGCCGCTTGACAACTTACAGCGTAAGGTTCATTTTCGACATTACCTTACATCGTAAGGCTAACAAAGACCAGAGGAGAATGTCATGTCTGTCTATGGTACTCTTTCATCAACGCATTCTTCCATCCGCCGTGCCTGCCTGCTCGCCGCCTGTGTGCTGACGCTGGCTGCAGGCCCTTCTTATGCCGACGAGTATGACGCAACCGTCAAGGACATCCAGTCGACCATGGGCGGCGTACCCGGTTTCGTAAAGCAGTTCCCGAAAGCCGGTCTGCCCGGTGCATGGGCCGAGGTCAAGGCCATCCAGCTCAGCGACAAGACGGCGCTGCCGCCGAAGGTCAAGTCGCTGATCTCGCTGGCGGTGGCAGCGCAAATCCCGTGCAACTACTGTATCTGGTCGGACACGCAGGATGCCAGGCGCGCCGGCGCCACCGACGAGGAGATCCAGGAGGCGGTCGCCGTTTCAGCGCTGACCCGCCATTGGAGCACCATCTTCAGCGGCATGCAGGTCGATTTCGACACATTCAAGAAGGAGATGGGCGGGCAGTAATGCCTTCGTTATCAGAGCGGGCTGCGTTCAGACTGAATTAGCCATCCCGCTCTGACTGTTCTGTATGATCCGCCAGCACCTCATTGATAACCCGCCACGATTTTTCCGCCTCGCGCTGGTTGCCGTCATGTCCCGAAGCGACGATCAGCGCCTTCCACAACGCCCAGCCCCGTGCGCGCGCCCAGCTGTGCTCATCAAGGGCAATGGCGTCGCGGAACGCCTGGCGGCTCTCGCCGTAAAATTCCGTCCACGCGATCACCAGGTCACAGGCAGGATCGCCGATAGCCGAACTGCCGAAATCGACGACCGCGCAGAGCTTGCCATCTTCGACGAGCAGATTGCCCGAGGCGACGTCGCCATGGACCCAGACCGGCGGCCCCTGCCATCGCGAGGCAAGCGCAGTCGCCCACACGGCCTCGGCTGCCGCCTTGTCGATGCGGCTGCCGAGCGCCGAAAGCGCACCTCGGTTCTCGGCGTCGTAAACCGAAAGCCGGCCACCGCGGTGGAAATTATGCTGCCCTGCCGGTGGCCCATCGGCAGCGTCGATCCGGTAGAGCGCAACCAGAAAGCCGGCCAGCGAACGGGCGAACTCAGTAAGATCGGCAATCAGTTCACCAGCCGCCGGTCTGCCGCCAAGCCAGCGATAGACGGACCAAGGCCATGGATAGCCTTCCCCGGGCGCGCCTTTGGCCAGCGGCACGGGTATAGGCAGAGGCAGGTGAGGCGCCAGGCGGGGCAGCCAGCGATGCTCCTTCTCGACCTGGGCAACATAGGCGGCAGCGCTCGGCAGCCGCACCGACATGCTGTCGCCCAGCCGGAAGGTGCGGTTGTCCCAGCCGCCAGGCTCGACCGGCTCTACCGGCAGGTCCGCCCATTTGGGGAGCTGCGCCGCAATCAGCCGGCGAACAAGTGCGGCATCTATCGGCATGCCTGGTGTTCGTTTATTGGGCGGCATCGGGCTTGCTCAGGTCTTTTGAATAGCCGGCGGTCCATCTTCTTGTCGTCGCATTGTGCGACGCCAGTGATTCCACTCGGCTGCAAATTCTCTAAGCCTTGCGTTCCCAGCGCCGGTCCGGCGTTTGCTGCCAGTAGGTCACGGTGTGGCCAGCCTCCCTCATTGTCTTCCAGTGCGTGCGCGCCGCCTCCAGCTGGGCTGCATCGTGACCGTCGAACAGGAACACGGCGCGCTTGTAGCCGCCAAGCTCCGGCGGCACCGCCCCATCGACGAGGAAGCGTATCTGCGCCTGGTTCGGATTGTCAGCGCCGACGGTCAGAAGCACCGGCTGCTCGGCGGGATGGGCTTCGCGATCCGTAGCGTGGGCCAGGAACGAATCGTCCCGGAAAGTCCACAGATGCTGGTCCAGCGCGTCGCGCCGTTCCTCGGTGCCGGTCTGCACCACGGCGCGCCAGCCGCGATCGACACTGCGCTCCAGGAGGCCGGGCAGCGCATCCTCCAGCGTCGATTCGGTCAGGTGATAAAACAGAATCTCGGCCATGCGTTCAGTCTACATTGTCGGAGTCCCGTCCCAGCCGCTCATTGCTCGTAATGATCGCGCAGCAGCCGGTCGAGCAGCCTGACGCCGAAGCCGGAAGCCCATGACTGGTTGATCTCGTTGGAGGGCGCGCCCATCGCGGTGCCGGCAATGTCGAGATGCGCCCAGGGCGTGTCCTTGACGAAGCGCTGCAGGAACTGCGCGGCGATGATGGCGCCGCCATGGCGGCCGCCGATGTTCTTCATGTCAGCATTCTTGGAATCGATCAGCTTGTCGTATTCGGCGCCGAGCGGCATGCGCCAAACCCGCTCCTGCGTCGCCTGTCCGGCAGCCGTCAGCCGGTCCGCCAACTCGTCATTATTGGAGAACAAGCCGGCATAATGCTGGCCGAGCGCGACCATGATGGCGCCGGTCAGCGTCGCCAGATTGATCATGAATTTCGGCTGGAAGCGGTCGTTACAGTACCAGAGCGCATCGGCCAGCACCAGGCGGCCCTCGGCGTCGGTATTGAGCACTTCGATGGTCTGGCCCGACATCGAGGTGACGATGTCGCCCGGTCGCTGAGCGTGGCCGTCGACGGCGTTTTCAACCAGCCCGACGATGCCGACGACATTGACCTTCGCCTTGCGCGCGGCCAGCGCGTGCATCAACCCGGTGACGGCAGCAGCGCCGCCCATGTCGCCCTTCATGTCCTCCATGCCCGACGCCGGCTTGATCGAATTGCCGCCAGTGTCGAAGGTGACGCCCTTGCCGACGAAGGCGACCGGGCTTTCCTTGGCCTTGCCGCCGTCCCACCGCATGACGGCGATGCGGGCGCCACGCGGCGAGCCCTGCGCGACGCCCAGCAGCGAACCCATGCCGAGCTTCTTCATCTCCTTCTCGGCCAGGATCTCGACCGTGACGCCGAGCGCCTCCAGTTCGGCGATGCGGGCGGCGAATTCCACCGGTCCCAAAACATTGGCCGGTTCATTGACCAAATCGCGGGCCAGCAAGACACCGTCGATTATTGCCGCTTCATCGGCGAAGGCCTTCTTTGCAGCAGCCGGATCGGCGGTGTGAATAGTCACCTTGACCGGCTTTTTTGGCTCGCGCTTGTCGTCACCATTGTTCTTTTTGGTCTTGTACTTGTCGAAGGAATAGCTGCGCAGCAGGATGCCCGCTGCAAGCTGAACGGCTTGCCTGCCGCTGACGGCCGCACCGGGAAGATCGAGCACGACGGCCACTTCGGTTGCCTTGCGAAAGGACGCGGCAATCGTGCCGCCGAGTTTCAGCCAGGCGTAGTCATCGAGGTTGGAGCCCTTGCCGGTGCCGACCGCCACCAGCCGCTCGAGCGATGTCCCTTCCGGTGCCAGCACTTCGACTATGCTGGCGAATTTGCCGGTGAAGTCGGCGACAGGAAAAGCCCGATCGAGGGTCTTTGCCGGATCGCAAGCCCTGGCGGCATCGCCGAGGCCGCCCTCGTCGGCCGACAGAACGAAAACGCTGCCTTTTTTGGGCGCGGCGAATTTGGCAAAGGCGATCGAGGGTCTTGAATTCATCATGTCCTGCTTTCGGGGAAGTGCGTTGGATTTATCGCGGGAGGCGTTCGATTGGGCAGATCGGACCGAAGGTGCCGTGTTGTTGCGTCAGTGAGCGGCGGGTTGAAACAGCTCGATGACATTGCCCGATGGGTCTTCGAGCAGGGTCTGGGAACCGCCGACGCCCGTTATGATATCGTTGCGAAAGACAAGTCCAGCACTCTTGAGGCGCGCAACCTCTTCTTTCAGGTCCGGCACCACCAACAGGATGCGATTCCAGCCTCCCGGCACCGGCTGCCGGCCATCCGGCATCGCCCGTGCACCCGAACTGCCGGGTCCGCTTAGAAGGAGCCGTAGCGCGCCGCGTGTGACGGAAGCAAAAGCCGGTCGCGCGTCCTGTTCAACAGCGAAGCCCAGATGTCCACAGTAGAAGTCGATCGAGGCGGCGACATCATCGACCATGTAGCGAATGCTGACTGGCGTCATGATCATTGACCTTTCGGTTCGAGCACGTTTCAACAAGGCGTGTCTATTGCGGGCGGAACAGTCGGCATAGTCCGGCTCACTATCGCTGCTTGACAATCCGCGCCGCTATCGCCCTGGCCTGAATGCGGGCGTTGGCGAAACAACCGCGAATGCTCGGCCGCATGCCGGTAAACCACAGACCGGGCAATTTCGGATCGGCGTCGCCGCCATTGAAAAGCGGAACGCCCTTGCCGTCGAGAACGCCGAGCTTGCCGACCATCTGTTCCAGACCGGTGCGATAGCCGGTCGCCGCAATGACGATATCGGGCGTGATCAACCTGCCGTCATTCAATACGATGCCGTCCTGGGTAAATTCCCGCAATGGTGGCACCACCACGATCGTGCCTGCCTTGATGGCGCGAACCGCGCCGTCATCGGCTGCGATCGCGGTGTAGTCGGCGCTCAGACGGCTCGCACCGCCTATGGCGGCCGGCGGAAGCCCAAATTTCGTCAGGTCGCCGAAAACCAGGCGCTGGGTTGTCGCCATCACCGCGTCGGCCAGTCGCACCGGCAAGCTCGCCATTAACGGTGAAACCCTGTGGACGGCGACCTTGCCAATGCGTTTCGGCAGCAGTGAGGGGCCGTTGCGGGCCGACAGCCAGATGCTTTGGGCGTCTGCATTTGCAAGATGATTAAGTACGTCGAACCCCGAATTGCCGGCTCCGACCACCAGCACCTTTTTGCCGGCGTAGTCCTTCGCCGCGCCAAAATCGGCTGAATGGATAATCCGGCCTGCAAAATCGTTCATGCCTTTCCACGCGGGGATAAACGGCTGCCGGTCGCGCCCGGTTGCGACGACGACATGGCGCGCCGGACGGAATCCGGCGTTCGTCCGCACGGTCCAGTGATCGCCATCGAACGTGATCTCTTCAACGGCAACGCCGAATGCAACCGGCAGACCATGCGCCTTGCTGAAATCGTTCAGATGGCGAATGACGGCCGATTTATGCGGAAAAGCCGGGGTGCCTGCGGGATAGCCGACGCCGGGCAGCGTCGAGAGATCGCGATGCGTATTGAGGTGCAGCCGCTGGTGCCGCCGATGCCAGGGTTCGGCAAGCCGGCTCTCCCTTTCCAGGACGAGCGTCGGTACGCCGGCCTTCATCAAGGCGTGGGCGGCGGCAAGGCCGGCCGCGCCGGCGCCGACCACGATCGCGCCGTCAAAGACGGTTTCCCGACCGGTTTGACTGCGCAATTTTTCCGCTTCCATGCTGGGGCTCAACAGATCCTGACCCGTCTTATCACGCCGCGGCGGTCGCGACCGGCGCGACATTTGGTCGTTTTGCCGCATTTGACAAGACTTTGGCCGAAATCGCTCCCATATGCGATATCGAACCATCCACGATTCGTCGCGGCACGGCCCCGCTTCCCGCCGCAACCTGTTGTTAACCAACAATGTTCGCCCTTTCTTATCCATTGCCGCCGACACTCCGGCCCAGCGGACTTTGCGATCCGGAACAGAACCCAGATCGAACCGCCAAACTGAGCCAGTTGTGCAGCCGGCGCCGGACGACTACCTTGTTCCAAGGCATGATGCCGTTCGAAATCGCCGAGAAAAGCCTTCATGAAGGTCGTTGAACGTTACATCATGCGCCGTGCTTTCGCGGTATTCGCGCTGGCGCTCGTCTGGACGCTGGCGATCGTGTGGACGACTCAGGTGCTCGCCCGCATCGACCTCGTCACCGATAGCGGTCAGTCGGCCCTCACCTTCTTCGAAGTCGCAGCGCTGATCATCCCGACGATCGTTCCGATCGTCGTGCCGTTCGCCCTGGTGGTCGCGGTCGCCCAGATCCTCAGCGTGATGAATTCGGATTCGGAGCTGGCCGTCATCAATGCCGCCGGCGCATCACGCTGGACTATCGTCAGGCCGATCATGCTTCTGGCACTCGCAGCCAGCGTTTTTTCCTTCGCCGTCGACAATGGCGTCGACCCATACGCACGCCAGAAGAATCGCGAGTTGATTGCGTCGTCGCGTGCCGATCTGTTGTCGTTGATCATCCAGGAAGGCACCTTCCGCAAGATTGATGACGGCCTGTTCCTGCAGGTCGGCGAACGGCTTCCCGACAATCGCCTCGGCGGCATCTTCGTCGCCGATTCGCGCGAAGAAGGCGTCAATCTCATCTACTACGCCAAGACCGGCAGCATCATCGAACGCGGCGACGAGAAGGTGCTGATGATGAATGACGGCGTCATCCATCGCAAAACCATGACCGGCGACCTCTCGGTGATCCGGTTCACCTCCTATGCCTTCGACTTGTCCGCTTTCATGTCGGCATCATCTGACATCCTGCTTTTGCCGAAGGACCGGACGACCCAGTATCTGCTCAACCCCAGTCCGAACGACAAGATGTACCAGCAAAAGCCGAACAGGTACCTGGCCGAGCTCAACCAGCGTTTTTCCGAGTGGTCCTATTCGCTCGTCTTCGCGCTGATCGCGCTCGCCGTCGCCGGAGATGCGCGCTCGCATCGCGAGGCGCGTGTGCACCCGCTGATCACGGCAATCGCGATCGCGCTGTTCGTACGCTGGCTCGGGTTCTTTGCCGCCGGCAAGGCCGACAAGGTGCCGCAATATGCCTATATGGTCTACGGCGTCCCGATCATGGCATCTGCGATCGCCATCTGGTTCATTGTTTCCAACCGGACCATGGAACTGCCGGTTGCCTGGGCCGATTGGATAACCAATCTTGCCGGCCGCTTCAGTGACGGCTGGGGCGCTATCAAGCTCCGTTTTGCCAGGCATGGCGCATCCGGACAGGGAGCCGGCTGATGGGCTGGACTCTGGGTCGGTACTTCTTCTTTCGCTATGTGACGATCACCATCTGGTTCTTCATCGGCCTCTTGGCGCTGGTGTTCCTGATCGATTTCACCGAGCTTTCCGGCCGCACGACCGGCGTGCCGGGCTTCACCTACGCAACTGCGTTCGCCATTTCGGGGCTCAGGATGCCCATGATCATGCTGCAGACGGTGCCGTTCGTCGGCCTGTTCTCGGCGATGGCGACCCTGGTGTCGCTCAATCGCAAGTATGAATTGGTCATCGCCCGTTCCGCCGGGGTTTCCGCATGGCAGTTCCTGCTGCCATGCTGCATCGGGGCGCTGCTGTTTGGAGCCTTGTCGGTCGGCGTCATCAATCCGGTAGCCGCGCACGCCTATTCCTGGTCGGAGGAGATCGAGACCCAGCTCCGTTCGGGCAAGTCGAACAGCGTCTCGGCCGATGCCGCGCCCTGGATCAGGCAGAAAACCAACGCCGGCGACACCATCATCGGCGCGCGCGCCATTCTCAATCAAGGCCTGGAGATGGCCGACGCTGTCTTCTTCAGTTTCAGCCCGCAAGGCGACATCATCGAGCGCAAGGATGCGGCGCGCGCCTTTTTGCGGGACGGCTACTGGGAATTGCAGGACGTCAAGGTGTTCCGGGACGGCACCATCCAGTCGTTGCCCAGCGATCGGCTGCCGACCAATCTCAAGCCGGAATTCGTGCAAGAGCGGTTGGCGCGCCCTGAGACCATTCCCTTCTACGATCTGCCCGGCAAGATCGAAGTGGCCCGCTCCTTCGGCCTCAAAGCAAATGCCTTCGCCATGCAGTTCAATTCCCTGATTGCGCTGCCTTTCCTGCTTGTCGCGATGACGCTGATTGCGGCAACGGTATCAATGCGATTTGCGAGGATGGGGCAGTCGGCAACGATGATTCTGGGTGGCATCGTGGCCGGCTTTCTGCTTTATGTCGTTTCGGTGCTGGTCAAGGCATTCGGCGTAGCGGGATTCGTACCCACTGCCGTAGCGGCTTGGGTCCCGGTTGTCGTGGCTATGTTCTTCGGGGTGACATTCCTGCTATACAAGGAAGACGGCTAGTGAGGGAGGCGGTTTTGCGCAGCCATAGGCACGCCGGTTTGGCACGCCTCTCTGCGGCGAGCGCCTTGGCATGCCTGCTTGCCAGCGTCGCCCCGATTGCTCCGGCTTTTGCCCAGGACGTCAGTGAGCTGGCAACGAAGGTTCCGAGCGGCACGCAGATGCTGCTGGCAGCCGATACGCTGGTCTACGACAACGACAAGCAGACTGTGACGGCCGTCGGCGGCGTCCAGATCGACTATGGCGGCAACCGTCTGGTCGCCCAGCGGGTCGAATACAACCGCAACACCAAACGTCTCGTCGCCAGCGGCAATGTCGAACTCGTCAATAGCGACGGCACCAAAATCTATTCGCAGCATGCCGACATCACCGACGATTTCGCGGACGGCTTCGTCAACGCGTTGCGTGTCGAGACCATAGACAAGGCGTATTTCGCCGCCGAAAGCGCGGAGCGCATGGGCGGCGTGCTGACGACGTTCCACAATGGCGTCTACACCGCCTGCGAGCCGTGCGAGGACAAGCCCGACAAAGCGCCGACCTGGCGTATCAAGGCCAGGAAGATCATCTGGAACGGCGAGAAGAAGACGGTTCGCTTCGAGAACTCGAATTTCGAGTTCTTCGGCTTTCCGCTGGCCTATCTGCCGGCTTTCGAGATCGCCGACCCAACGGTCAAGCGCAAGAGCGGCTTCCTGATCCCCGGCGTCGCCTACAAGAGCGATCTCGGCGTCGGTGTTAAAGTCCCCTATTATTTCGCGCTCTCGCCGACCTACGATCTCACTGTCACCGGCAGCGGCTATACCAAGCAAGGTTTCCTCGGTGAGGCCGAGTGGCGGCAGCGCTTCAACAACGGTCAGTACAGCCTGAAGATTGCGGGTATCCGGCAGGAGAATCCCGACGCCTTCATCGACGACAATGGCCACAACGTGAATTCGGGTACAGCAGGCGACCCGAACAGGTTCCGCGGCATGATGGGCACCCAGGGCCAGTTCGCCATCAACCCGCGCTGGGACTTCGGCTGGGACATCCTGCTGCAGAGCGACAAGAATTTCGCGCGCACCTACGACATCGATGGCTTCAACGATAGCGTGCACCGCTCCGAGGTGTACCTGACGGGGCTCAACGATCGCAATTACTTCGATGTGCGCGCCATGCACTTCGACGTTCAGGAAGACACGCTCGCCAATGATCCGACCGCACGCGCCGCCAAGCAGCCCTGGGTGCTGCCCTCGCTCGACTACGCCTATATCCCCGACATGCCGGTGGCCGGCGGGCAGCTGTCGTTCGACGTCAACGCGCGGGGCATTGACCGCGACAGGCTCGATACGGCTCTTGCAAATTCGGGCATCCCTTCGTCCGTCAACAACGTCCGCGGCATCGACGGTCAATCCGGCCGCCTTACCGCGGAAGCGGAATGGAAGCGCACCTTCACCACCGATGGCGGGCTGCTGCTGACACCGCTCCTGGCGCTGCGCGGCGACGCCGGCTACGTCAACGCCTCCTCGGCCTCGCTCGACGCCATCAACCAGATGGCGACCAATCTCGGCGTCGAGGACGATATGCGTTCATCGCTTGCCCGCTACATGGCGACGGCCGGGCTTGAGATGCGCTGGCCGGTGCTGTTCTCGATGACCAGTTCCAGCCATGTCTTCGAACCGATGGCGCAAGTATTCATGCGTCCGAACGAGCAATATGTCGGCGGGCTGGCGGTCCCCAACGAGGACGCCCAGAGCTTCGTCTTCGACGCCACGACGCTGTTCGAGCGCGACAAGTTCTCGGGCTATGACCGCATGGAAGGCGGCACACGCGCCAATGTCGGGCTGCGCTATTCCGGCGCATATGACAATGGCTGGGGCACCAATGCGGTGTTCGGCCAATCCTACCAGCTCGGCGGCCAGAACTCGTTCGGCACGCCGGACCTGGTCAATGTCGGCGCCTATTCGGGTCTTGAAACTGCAACCTCCGACTATGTCGGCCTTGTCGGCTTCAACAGCCCCAGCGGGTTTTCCGGCTCGGTCAGCGGCCGTTTCGACGAGCAAAGCTTCGAGATCCGCCGCGCTGAGGTAAAGGCCGCCTTTTCAGGCCTGCCGGTATCGCTGAGCGCCAAATACGCCTTCATCCAGGCGCAGCCGCTCTATGGCTTCTCGACCGATCGCCATGAGGTTACGCTCGGCGCCTCGACACATCTTGCTGAGAATTGGCGCGTCTTTGGCACCGGCACATATGATCTGGAGCAGAGCGTTCTGGTCAAGGACGGGGTCGGCTTTGCCTATAGTGATTCATGCTTTACCTATTTGATGACGTTTTCGGAAAGACGTGACCTGAACACCAAGGAAGTATCGCAGAACGTCGGCTTCAACCTGTCGTTCCGTACGCTTGGCGATTTCGGCTCGTCGCAACGCTCCATCGACACCATCCAATAACGGGCAGCGGTCGGCAACGGGGCGGCTGGCGGACGACATTGTTTCGCCGCATAGAGCAGGCACGAATTTTGACGGCCTGAACTGGGATAGGTTGGGCCGAATCGGGATGGAATTGGGATGCTTTCGATGAGGAAATACCTCTTTTCAGCAGGGTTCGCGCTGCTGGTGGCGTTCTCGACCACCGCAGTGACGCAGCCAGTTTTCGCCACCGAGATCAAATACGTCGTCAACAACATACCGATCACCACCGGCGACATCCAGCATCGGGCCGCTTTCCTGCGCCTGCAGCACAGAAAGGGCGATGCCGGCCAGGAAATGATCGATCAGACGCTGCGTCTGGCCGAAGCCCGGCGGCTCGGCATCCGCATCAGCGACGCGCAGGTCGATGCCGCTTATCAGCGTTTCGCTACCAGCAACAAGATGCCGCTCAAGCAGCTTGACGGCGCGATGGCGCAATCCGGCGTCACCAAGGAGCATTTCAAGGACTTTATCCGGGCGCAGATGGCCTGGAACCAGGCGCTGACCGCGCGTCACCGTTCTAGCGACGGCGGCGGCGCAATGGGCGAGCAGGACCTCGTCAAGCGCATGCTCGAAAAAGGCGGTAGCAAACCGAGCGCCACAGAGTACATGTTGCAGCAGGTCATCTTCGTGGTGCCGGCCGCCGAGCGAAGCGCTACGCTGGCCAAGCGCAAACGCGAAGCCGACGCCATGCGCGCCCGCTTCAACGGCTGCAACACCACGCGCGAATTCGCCAAGGGCCTGATCGATGTCACTGTTCGCGATCTCGGCCGGGTGTTGGCGCCGCAATTGCCGGCGGACTGGGCCGAGCAGATAAAGGCTACAAAGGTCGGCGGCGCCACCACGACCCGCGAAACCGACCGCGGTGTCGAATTCATCGGCATCTGCTCGTCGCGCGAAGTGTCAGACGACAAAGCCGCGCAGATGGTGTTCCAGAGTGAAGATTCGAGCGACAAGAACGCCGACGAGCTCTCGAAGAAATATGTCGAGGAGTTGCGGAAGAAAGCCCGCATAATCGAGCGCTGAAGTCGCGATCGCCGTGCCTGATGCAGAGCTTCCGCTGGCGTTGAGCGTCGGCGATCCGTCCGGCGTAGGGCCGGAAATCGCCATCGCTGCTTGGCGGGCCCGCGATAGCGCTGGCGTTCCGTCTTTTTATCTCCTTGCCGATCCGGCACTGATTGCCGCGCGGGCGCACAGGCGCGGCACCGATATCGCGATTGTCGAGACGACGCCGGCGCAAGCGCCGGGGGTGTTTTCGCGCGCGCTGCCGGTGGTGGCGCTTGCTGCCCGTTTCGTCGACAGTCCCGGCCGCCCGGATCCAGCCAACGCTGCGGGCATCATCGAGGCGATCGACCGCGCCGTTGCCGACTGCCTGGCCGGCCGGGCTGCCGCGGTCGTCACCTGCCCCATTGCCAAAAAGCCGCTCTACGATGCCGGCTTTCGCTTTCCCGGCCACACCGAATATCTGGCGCATCTGGCATCGCTTCACACCGGCACCGAAGCGACGCCTGTGATGCTGCTTGCCGGTCCGGACTTGCGCACCGTGCCGGTCACCATCCACATCGCACTGGCCGAGGTGCCGAAGGCGCTGACGACCGACCTGATCGTCGCCACCGGCCGCATCACCGCCGCCGACCTTGCAAACCGGTTCGGAATTGCCAAGCCGCGGCTCGCCATTGCTGGCCTCAACCCGCATGCCGGCGAAGGCGGCGCGATGGGCACCGAAGACGAGCGGATCGTGCGCCCGGCGATCGATCGGCTGAGGCAGGAAGGGATCGACGCCTTCGGGCCATTGCCGGCCGACACGCTGTTTCACGCTCGCGCCCGCGCCGGCTACGACGTGGCGCTCTGCATGTATCACGACCAGGCGCTGATCCCGGCCAAGACGCTGGCGTTTGACGAGGCAGTCAACGTCACGCTCGGCCTGCCCTTCGTCCGCACCTCGCCCGACCACGGCACCGCCTTCGACATTGCCGGCAAGGGCATCGCCCGTGCCGACAGCCTGATTGCGGCGCTGAAACTCGCTCGCCTGCTTGCCGATGCCGGGAAAAGGCCGTAGGCCCCTGAGCCCAATGAGCCCAATTCGATGGCCTTAACCCGATGAGCCCAGCCCGATGAGCCCAGTCCGATGACCATAGACGGCCTGCCGCCACTGCGCGAGGTGATCGAGCGCCACGGGCTGCAGGCGAAAAAGGCGCTCGGCCAGAATTTTCTGCTCGACCTTAACCTGACAAGCAAGATTGCGCGAGCCGCCGGTGACCTTTCCCATGTTACGGTTATCGAGGTCGGTCCCGGCCCGGGCGGGCTGACTCGAGCCCTGCTCCTCAACGGCGCCCGGCGAGTCGTCGCGATCGAGCGCGACGAGCGTTGCCTGGCGGCTTTGGCCGAGATCGCGAACCACTATCCGGGTCGGCTCGAGATCGTAGCCGGCGATGCGCTGAAAACTGATTTTGCAGCGCTTGCCAAAGGAGTGCCGGGAAGCGGCGGGTCGGCGAAAATCGTTGCCAACCTGCCTTACAATATCGGTACCGAATTGCTGATCCGCTGGCTGACCGTCACCGAGTGGCCGCCTTTCTACGCATCGATGACGCTGATGTTCCAGCGCGAGGTTGCCGAACGCATTGCAGCCAGCCCCGGCAGCGAGGCCTATGGCCGGCTCGGCGTGCTGGCAAGCTGGCGGACGGAGGCGAGGATTGCCTTCGACGTACCGCCGCAGGCGTTCACGCCGCCACCCAAGGTGACGTCCTCGGTGGTGCATCTGGTGCCGCGCGCCAACCCCTTGCCGGCAGAGGTGAAACGGCTCAGCCGCGTCACCGAAGCGGCATTCGGCCAGCGCCGGAAAATGCTGCGGCAGAGCGTGAAAAGCCTCGGCGGCGAGGCGCTGCTCACCCGCGCCGGCATCGATCCGACCAGGCGTGCGGAGACGCTCAGCGTCGAGGAATTCGTGCGGCTGACGAATGCGGTGTGATGCCGGGAAGCGTCCGCGTGGAATTTCCGCACTCATGGCATAGATAGCCGGACAGACCCTGCCCGGAGACAAACAGTGGCCGCCTATGTCATTTCCGACGTCACAATCCGTGACGCAGAGGCTATCGAAGCCTATCGCGCCCGCGCGGCTGCCTCCATCGCCCAGCATGGCGGGCGCTATCTGGTACGCGGCGGCGAGGTGGAAATGTTGGAAGGCGACTGGTCTCCCGGGCCGCTGATCATCGTGGAATTCCCCGACATGGACACGGCGCGGCGTTGGTACCGCTCCCCAGAATATGCCGCGGCACTGGAACTGCGCGACGCCGCGCTCAGCCGCAATCTGATCCTGGTCGCGGGGACAGCGCCTTGATCAATCCGTCTTTTCGTCGAGCAGCCCCGAGACGAAATCGAACAGGCCCGGCCGGCGATCGCGTCTGAGCCGTTCGGCCGTGACGATGCCGCGCACCTCGGCGAAAGCGCGGTCGAGATCGTCGTTGACGATGACGAAATCATATTCCTTCCAGTGCTCGATCTCGTTGCGGGCGTTCTTGAGCCGCGTCTCGATCACCGCTTCCTGGTCCTCGGCGCGACGCTTCAGCCGCGCCTTCAATTCCTTCATCGATGGCGGCAGGATGAAGATCGAGACGATATCGGCGCGCATCTTCTCCTTGAGCTGCTGGGCGCCTTGCCAGTCGATGTCGAACAGCATGTCGCGGCCTTCGGCCAGCGCCTGTTCAGCCGGCTCGCGCGGCGTCGCGTAGCAATTGCCGTGCACCTCGGCCCATTCGAGCAGCGCGTCCGAATCGCGCAGCCGCTCGAACTCGCGCATGGTGCGGAAGTGATAATGGACGCCCTCGATCTCACTGCCGCGGCGTGGCCGCGTGGTGACCGAGACCGACAATTCGAGGCTGGAATCGCTCTCCAGCAGGTTGCGCGCAATCGTCGACTTGCCAGCGCCTGACGGCGACGACAAGACCAGCATCAGCCCGCGGCGCCGAATGCGGGAACCCACATCCCTAGTGGTCATGGGGCTTGGCAGTCATGTGGCTTGGCATCGGGATCATTCCAGATTCTGGACCTGTTCGCGAAACTGGTCGACGACCGCCTTCAGTTCCAGCCCGATGGCGGTGACCGCAGCGGCATTCGACTTGGAACACAGCGTATTCGATTCGCGGTTGAATTCCTGTGCCAGGAAATCGAGCTTGCGGCCGATGGCGCCACCGCCGGCGAGCAGCGCCCGCCCCGACACCACGTGCGTCTTCAGCCGGTCGATTTCCTCGCGTATGTCGGCCTTGGTGGCCAGGAACGCCGCTTCCATATGCAGCCGGCTGGCATCCAGGTTGGCAGACGCGTCCATCAACAGGCGGATCTGCTCGGCGAGCCTTTCGCGGATCGTGGCCGGCTCGCGTGATGGATCGGCCTCGGCCCGCAGCGTCAGCGCCTCGATGGCATCGATATGGCCGGACAGCAGGGAACGAAGCGCGGCACCTTCGCCCTGGCGCGCCTGCTGCAGCCCGCTCAATGCAGCTTCCAGCGCCGACAGTATCGCGGTATCAAGCGCACTGCGCGCCTCTTCGGTTTCGATGGTTTCGGGAATGTCGAGGACGCCGCGCAGCGCAAGCAGCCCGTCGGCCCCCGGAGGGGCTACTCCAAACTGCTCCTGCAGCCGCTTGGCCAACCCCGCCAGATCCTTCAAGAAAGCCTCGTTGACCACGGGTTGCACTTGCGCGCCGGCGGCGCGGCCAATGGTCAGCGTCATCTGGAAATTGCCGCGCGCAAAACGCTTTTGTACCGTCTGCCGGACGGCCGGCTCCAGCCGGTCGAAACCTTGCGGCAGCCGCAGCCTGACCTCGACGCTTTTGCCGTTGACGGACTTGGCTTCCCAGGCAATCGAAGTGCCGTCGTGTTCGGCGACACTGCGCGCAAAACCGGTCATGCTCTGCAAGTTCATGTAGCCGTGCGTCCCTTTGCCGAATGCCCTTCAAGCCGGAGCGATTTCTCCGGACAGGATCACGTGAATTTCAATGCCATAGCAGCCCTTGCACATCCACCCGGACATGCACAGGGCCAACCTGATGGCGTCCGGCCCTACTGGGCGGCGGTGGCGCCCGCATCGTCAACGATGGCTCCCGCCGGCGTGTCGGCCCCGGTGTTGGTTGCCCCGGCCTTGGCGGCGTCTTGCGCCTGCTTTTTCAGCAGTGCTCGGTAGCGAGCGACATTCTCGTTATGCTCATCGAGCGTCGAGGCAAAGACGTGCCCGCCGCTGCCATCTGCGACGAAGTAGAGATCGCTGGTCTTCGACGGATTGGCGACGGCCTCCAGCGCCGCACGGCCGGGATTGGCGATCGGCGTCGGCGGTAAGCCGTTGATCAGATAGGTGTTGTAGGGCGTCGGCTTCTGGATGTCCGACTGATAGATCGGGCGGTCGATGGGTTTGCCCTTGCCGCCGAACAGGCCGTAGATGATGGTTGGATCCGACTGCAGCCGCATACCCTTGGCCAGCCGGTTGAGGAAGACGGCGGCTACGCGCGAGCGTTCATCGCCCTTGCCGGTCTCCTTCTCGACGATCGAGGCCAGTGTGACAAAATCCTCAATGTTGGCGATCGGCAGATCCGGTGCTCGGCGCTGCCAGACTTCGTCGACCAGCTTCTTCTGGTCGGCCAGAAGCTTGTCGACCATCTGCTGGCGTGTTGCGCCGCGGGTGAAACGCAACGTGTCGGTGGCGAGGCTGCCCTCAGGTGGAGTGGTCGACGGCATATCGCCGGTCAGCGCGTCCTGCTCCGCGATTCGTTGCAGCGCCTGCGCGACCGTCAGCCCCTCGGGGATAGTCAGCGAATACATCACCGACTTGCCGCTCTTCAGCAGTTCCATGATATCGTGCATCGACGCCTGCGGCTTGATCTCGTATTCGCCGGCCTTCAGGGCGGAATCATTGCCGAAGGCGCGTACGCCAAGGCGGAAAATACGGGCGTCGCTGATCAGCCCTCGCCGCTCAAGCTGGTCGGCGATCTCCTGGACGCCGCTATTCGGCTTGACCAGGAAAGTGTCGCCATTGGCCGACGGGCCAGGCTCGTTGAACTCCTGCTTGCCGAAATACAGCGCAACGCCTGCCGCCAGGACCATCAGCATCACCGAAGAGATGACGAAGTTCATGAACACGACGAACTGGCTGCGCGAGGCACGCGAGCGCTTCGGCGGCGGCGTGCCGGCCTCGGGCCGCAACGCCTCGCTGGCCGTCTTCGGCACGATCGGGCCGGGCGTTGCCGCCCGTTGCCCGAATTCCCCGTTATCGGCCGGATTAGTGTTCATAGCGCCCTACCAATTGATCTTGCGACGAATCCCCTCGGGCAGAGTAGGGGCGAATATGGCAAAATTGACGGCAGACGGAAACCGGCAGAGCGGTCAGCCATTGTAGCGCTGGAAGACGAGCGAGGCGTTGGTGCCACCGAAGCCGAAGGAGTTGGACAGCGCCACGTCGATCTGCCGGGCTCGCGGCTTGTGCGGCACCAGGTCGATCGCCGTTTCGCGCTCCGGATTGTCGAGATTGATGGTCGCCGGCGCGATGTTGTCGCGAATGGCGAGGATCGAAAAGATCGCCTCGGCAGCACCAGCCGCGCCCAGCAGGTGGCCAATCGACGATTTGGTCGACGACATCGATATCTTCGAGGCGGCGTTGCCGACCAGCCGCTCGACGGCGCCGAGTTCGATCGTATCGGCCATGGTCGAGGTGCCGTGCGCGTTGATGTAGTCGACATCGGCCGGCGTCAGCTTCGCCCGGTTCAGCGCCGCGGTCATGCAACGGAAAGCGCCGTCGCCATCCTCGGCAGGCGCGGTGATGTGATAGGCGTCACCGGTCAGACCGTAGCCGGTGACCTCGGCATAGATCTTGGCGCCGCGGGCCTTGGCGTGTTCGAGTTCCTCGAGCACGACAACACCGGCGCCCTCTCCCATGACGAAGCCGTCGCGATCGCGATCATAGGGGCGTGAGGCCGTTTGCGGCGCGTCGTTGCGCTCGGTGGAGAGCGCGCGGCAAGCGGCGAATCCGGCGATCGAGAGCCTCGTCACCGGCGCTTCGGCGCCGCCCGCGACCATAACGTCGGCATCGCCCCAGATGATCAGCCGGGCGGCATCGCCGATGGCATGCGCACCGGTCGAGCAAGCGGTGACGACGGCATGGTTGGGGCCTTTCAGCCCATGCCGGATCGAGACCTGACCGGAGACGAGGTTGATGATCTGGCCGGGAATGAAGAACGGGCTGATGCGGCGCGGACCGCGTTCCTTGAGGATCATCGCATTCTCGGCGATGCCTTCGATGCCGCCGATGCCCGAACCGATCAGCACGCCAGTGGCGCACTGTTCCTCATGCGTCTTCGGCTGCCAGCCGGAATCCTTGAGTGCCTCGTCGGCGGCCGCGATCCCGTACAGGATGAAGTCGCCGATCTTGCGCAGTTCCTTCGGCTCGAGAACGGCTTCAGGATTGAAAGTGGCATTGGAGCCGTCACCGCGCGGAATGACGTGGGCGACCTTGCAGGCAAGGTCTTCCACCTCGAATTCGGTGATGCGCTTGGCTGCGCTGCGGCCGGTCAGAAGCTCCTTCCAGCTGTGCTCGAAGCCCATGCCGAACGGCGAAAGCAGCCCAAGGCCCGTGACGACGACACGCCTCATCGCAGGTCCTCCCCGGTGATGACTGCAAATAGCGTCAGGCGGAGGCCTTGTCGATGTATTTCACCGCATCGCCAACAGTCAGGATGGTCTCGGCGGCGTCGTCCGGGATTTCGACACCGAACTCTTCTTCGAACGCCATGACAAGTTCGACCGTGTCGAGGCTGTCCGCGCCCAGATCATCGATGAAGCTCGCCTGCTCCGTCACCTTGTCGGCATCGACGCCAAGGTGCTCGATGACGATCTTCTTGACGCGCTCTGCGGTGTCACTCATTTGGGCATCCTCGTCTTTTGGTTGTCTGTCTTCGTTAGCGGGCAGAATGCCGCTAATCAAGCTGAAAGATGGTCCTTCCGGAAACGCAGCGGAACAGGACCGGTTTTTGCCCGAACCGCCGGGTTGCGGGCGGCATTACACGAAAAATCCCGTGCATCCAAGATGGAATGAAGCGTTTTCCCAAGTGTTAGATCATGGCCATGCCGCCATTGACATGAATGGTCTGGCCGGTGACGTAGGCTGCCTCATTGGAAGCGAGGTAGGCGACGGCAGAGGCGACTTCGGCGCCCGTGCCCATGCGCCGGGTCGGGATCGCCGCCATGATCGCCTCTTTCTGCTTGTCGTTGAGCTTGGCGGTCATCGCCGATTCGATGAAGCCCGGGGCGACGCAGTTGACGGTGATATTGCGGGTGGCGATCTCCTGCGCCAGCGACTTGGAAAAGCCGATCATACCGGCTTTGGAGGCGCAGTAATTGGTCTGGCCGGGATTGCCGGTGACGCCAACCACTGAGGTGATGTTGATGATGCGGCCATGGCGGCGTCGCATCATCGGATGGGTAAGCTCGCGGGTCAGCCGGAACACGGCGGTCAGGTTGACCTCGAGCACGCTATCCCAGTCGGCATCAGACATGCGTACGAACAACCCGTCCTTGGTGATGCCGGCATTGTTGACGAGGATGTCGACGCCTTCGAGATCGGCCTCCGCCTTCTGGCCGAGCGCCTTGACGTCGTCGCGATTGGAAAGATCGGCCGGGAAAAGCTTGACCCGGTCGCCCAGTTCGGCGGCCAGCGCTTCCAGTTTCTCGATACGTGTGCCGTGCAGGCCGACTATGGCGCCCTGGGCATGCAGCACGCGGGCGATCGCCTCGCCGATGCCCCCCGATGCGCCGGTGACGAGCGCCTTGCGGCCGGTCAATTCGAACATTCTTGCCTCCTGATCTGAGCGAACACCCTTCGCATGGAGCGGTGTCAAATCGCCAGTTGATTATGCAAGTTTCGCCAGCGCCGCCTCGACATCCGCCGCGGATCCGATGGCAGCGGTGGCAATATCGCGGTTGATGCGGCGCGCCAGCCCCGACAACACCTTGCCGGCGCCCACTTCGTAAAGTGTGCCGACGCCGTTGCTGCCGAACCACTCCACCGTTTCGCGCCAGCGCACGCGCCCGACCACCTGTTCGACGAGGCGGCGGGCAATCTCGTCGGGATCGCTCGTCGGGGTCACCGTAACATTGGAGACCAGCGGCACGACCGGCGCACTCTTCGTCACGGCGGCCAGCGCCTCCCGCATGATCTCGGCCGCAGGCTTCATCAATGCCGAATGGAAGGGCGCCGAGACCTGCAGCATCAGCGCCCGCTTGGCGCCCTTCTCCGTGCATAGCTTCGCCGCCAGTTCGACCGCCGGCCTGGCACCGGAGATCACCAGCTGGCCGCCGCCATTGTCATTGGCGATCTGGCAAACCAAGGCTTGCGCGGGATCTTTGGCGGCGCCTTGGGCGGCCTCTGCGCAAGCGGCCTCGACGTCGGCCTGTTCGAGCCCGATGATCGCCGCCATGGCGCCCTCGCCGGCCGGTACAGCCGCCTGCATGGCATTGCCGCGGATACGCAACAGCCGGGCGGCGTCGGCGACCGAAACGAAACCAGCGGCCGCAAGTGCCGAATATTCACCGAGCGAGTGGCCGGCGACATAGGTGACCTCGCCGTTCAGCGAGAAGCCACGCGCCTCCAGCGCCCGGACTGCGGCAAGTGACACCGCCATCAGCGCCGGCTGGGCATTGGCGGTCAGCGTCAGCATCTCTTCCGGGCCTTCCCAGATCAGCTGCGATAGTTTTTCGCCGAGCGCGTCGTCGACTTCCTCGAAGATCCGCCGTGATTCCACAAAAGTATCGGCGAGGTCCTTGCCCATGCCGACAGCCTGGCTGCCCTGCCCCGGAAAGGTGAATGCGATGGCCATAGTCGGCTCCCAGCTGCTGGTTCTCGTTGCCTGTGACGCAAGGCGTGCGGCCAAGTCAAGCCCAACCTTGACCGCGCAATGTCGGCCGAGTGCCTGTTTCGGCAGGCTTTTTGGCGATCACTCATGATGAAAACCGCTCACGATTTGTTTGCTGGCTCTTCTTATTTCCGCCGCAGGCGCTAAGCTTTGCGTGACAGTTCGATGACAATCGAGTGACGCTTTTGTTGCGGGCCGGGGAACTATTGAAGTGGCAAAGACCAAGCAGAGCGCAGCCGAGGCGGCGCCCCAGTTTCTTGAAGGCGATCCGTCGACCGGCTATCTGCCGGCGCGCAAATGGCCTGTCATCCGCTATGGGCTTATCAGCTTGCTGGCTGCGGCCATCCTGGTGTTTGCCATCGAACTGATCGTGCGCGGCAACTTTGCCGGCACCGTTGATTTCTTTCTCCAGCCTTTCAAACCCGGCTGGACCACGATCATCATTTTTGCTCTGATCCTCATCGGCCTCGACGCCGTGCTCGGCCGCAGCCATCAGAGCCTGATGATCGTCGCGCCGCTGACATTGTCGCTGGCGTTCGTCGGCCACCAGAAGTCGCTCTATCTCGGCGATCCGCTCTATCCGACCGATTTCCTCTATTCCCGGCAGATCGTGGCACTGATGCCGCTCCTGGTACGCGATCGCCCGGGAACCGCCATTGCCCTGGCGATCGGCATCGTCGGCGGGCTGTCGCTGCTCGTCTATGGCTGGCGGCTATGGCGCCGCCGGGTCCCGGCACTCAGCCACAAGGGCCGCCTTGCCCGGCTGACGCTGACGGTGCCGCTGATCGCCTTCTTCGTCTCCATCATGGACTATGCCACTTTCTCGTGGACGCGCGACCGGCTGCAGATCATCCCGATCATGTGGGACCAGAAGGAAAACTATGCCTCAAACGGTTTTGCGCTCGCCTTCGCGTTGAACGTCCCGATGGCCCACGTCTCGGCGCCGCCCGGCTATTCCGACAAGGCGATCGAAGCGATAGGCAAACCGCAGGTAACGGCCTCGGTACCCGCCGAGAAGCCCGACATCATCGTCGTCATGAGCGAATCCTTTTGGGATCCGACCAAGCTGCCCGGCGTCACCATCACACCCGACCCTATCCCCAATGTGCGGGCACTGCGCACGGGCTACATGTTCTCGCCCGAATTCGGCGGCATGACGGCCAACATCGAGTTCGAGGCCCTGACCGGCTTTTCCAACGCCTTCCTGCCGGCGGGCAGCATTCCCTACCAGCAATATGTGCGGACACCGACCCCCTCGCTGGCGACCTTCCTGAAAAGTCAGGGCTACCGCGCGCGTGCCATCCATCCCGGAACCAACTGGTTCTGGAACCGGGGAGCCGTCTATGCCGATTTCGGCTTCAACGACTTCAAGTCCGAGGAAACGTTGCCGCCCATGCAAAAACGCGGACCGCTCGCGTCGGACGCAGCTATGACGGACGAGATCATCCACGAGGCCGATACCAGCGCCGAGCCGGTCTTCTTTTTCGCCGTCAGCCTGCAGAACCACGGACCATATGAGCCGTATCGCTATAACAATCCGACCCACAAGGTGCAGGCGCCGATCAGCCAATGGGCGCGTGAATCGCTGTTGAGCTATGCCGAAGGCTCTTCCGACGCGGACCGCGGCCTCGAGCGGCTGATCGAATGGGCGAAGAAACGCGAGCGGCCGACCGTCATTGCCTTCTTCGGCGACCATCTGCCGCCGCTTGGGCCGGTCTACGTCGAGACCGGCTTCCTGAAGGACAATGTCGCGCCGCGCAAGGAGGCGGCCGACCAGATGCTGCTGCACCACCAGACGCCGTTGATCGTCTGGTCGAACCGCGGCGGCCCGGCCGAGGATCTAGGCGCCGTCAGCCCGGCCTTTCTGCCCTACCATATCCTCAAGACGGCCGGCATCAGTCATCCCTATTACACCGGCTTCCTCGGCCAGTTGCGGGATCGCTACCGCGTTATCGATCGCAATTTGCTTTTGGCACCGGGGGGCGACGCCACCCCCGATTGGTCGCGTCAGAAAGAGATCGATCCGGCGATCCGCGACTTCCGTCTGCTGCAATACGACATGATGTTCGGCAAGCGCCATGCGGCGCCCGATTTTTTCCCTGAAACAACAGGCAAAGTGGCTGCACACACGAGTTGAGCAGTGGCGGCGGGAGAGCGGCCGACGTCGTTCAGTTCGTCAAGTGCAGTTGCGAAATCGAGCTTCCGATCTTCAAGAAGACGCTTTCGAGCTGACTGACGTCGTTGGTCGGGTAATAGTCCGACGGCGACGATGCGCAGGCCTCGTAGAGCTTGCGGTTGGCTGCGGTGTCGGCCTGCAGCAGCACTGTGAAGATCTGCACGTCCTGCTTCTTCAACGTGTTGCATACATTGGTTGTCCAATCGTCGACATTGCGCGCAGCCGCGGTCTGGTCGCTGGATCCAAACCGACCCGAGGCCAGGAATCCGTAAGAGCCATAGTCCGACTTCTGTGGCGTATCCTTCGCGCCATAGACAACATTCTCGCCGTCTGTGAGCAGCAGCACCGTTTTGGTCGTGCCTGACGCCCTGAAAGGCGCGCCGTCGCTGTAAGGCGGTTCCGGCGAGAGCACCCGCATCCCCCATGACAAGCCTTCCGAAACATTGGTCCCCGAACCGTTCCATTCGATCATCTCACCGACGGCCTTACGCAACTTGTCGAAATCGTCGGTCAGCGGCACTATCGGCGTCGGGCAGGCCCGGTTTGGGCCGATAGTCAGCGGGCCTCTCTTGTCGTTGATCAGTTTCATCGTCGAAAAACTGTACTTCGCCATGTCGCCGGTGAGGCCGGGAAGCAGGGAGATAACGGTATCGTCGAGATAGGAATTGTTGTAGCCGGTCGCTGAATTGCCGTAGGAGCTGTTTGGATTTTTAGCGTTACCTGGATCGTCCGGCGCGAAATAGGGTACAAACAGGGTGTCCGGTTTGTTTTGGTCGGGCGAAATGTCGGAAACATTGTTGGTTCCGGGCCGCGCTTCGACGCAGCCTCTCCATTCGACGCCCAATTGCTTGAACAGGTCCATATGGTTGACGCGCTTGCCGCCGACCAAGGGGAAATTGGCGCCATTGTTCGGCGATTTGCCGGCCATGTCGATCCAGGCCGGATCGTAGTCCTCGCCCTTGACGTTGACCGCGGTGACGAACGGCACCACCGCGACACGTACGCTGCGCGTCGGCGACTTCGCCGCTTCGAGCATATCGATCAGGGCCGTCGCCGCCGTCCGCAATGCGCCGATACGATCGTTGCTGGCCATCGACCCGGTATTGTCGAGCACCAGCACGACTTCGAGCTGATTGGTCGATTCGACGGCGCCTGCATCGACGGTGATGCGCTTGTCGTTGCCGAACAGGAAGGCGAAGTTCAAATTGACGTCTGCGGTAGCGACAGCCTTTGTCTGGATGTAATTGAGGCCCCTTTCCACGGTAAGCGTTGCTTCGGCGTTCCTCAACTCGCTGTGACCGGCGACATTGGTCTGGAAGTAGCGGTCGAAGACGTCCTTGCGCGAGGCCTCGATGTCGCCGAGATGCGAAGATGCAAGGTTCGCGGCATCGAGCGCGTTCTGCAAGCTGACCTTGGCCCTCATCAAGGTGGACACGTCCACGGCAAAGGCGACGGCGGTCAGAACCGCAGGCAGCCCGAACGCCAGCATCAGGGCAAAGTTGCCGCTCTTCGAACGGCAGAATTTGTCGAAAAGCATTTTTATCCCCAAACCGCCTTGCTGCCGACCTCGCGCAGACCGTTTGGTTTTGCATCCGCATGATGAACGACGGGTTGCCGCCACGCCCGCCGGTGCTGGAACTTCGCATGGTGGTTAAGGGCCGGTTTCAAAAAATCCGTAAAACCTTGCCTCGAGGCCCGTGGCGCTCTGGACGGTAGGGCCGTTTGCTCCGTGGTTTGGCCTTGCTTTGCGGTCAAATTCCTGTATAGACGCTCGCAATCTGCCGGTCCTTGCTGGGGGCTGAACGGAGGGCCGGAGGTTTTTCTAAACCTTCGCGTGAAGCCAGAAGCGCTTCCGCCTCCCGTGTCTCCGCTCTCGACCGTCTCGTCATGCTCCTTTCTTCCCCGCCTTCGCAAGGATTGCGGGTCAGAGAAGTTGCAGAGGCTTTTGCCGCCGGGAACCGGGAGAGAAACGAAGAAAGGCACGAACACTATGGCTCTATACGAACATGTGTTTCTTGCCCGGCAGGACCTCTCGCAGCAGCAGGTCGATGCGCTTGTCGAACAGTACAAGGGCGTCATCACCGCGAATGGCGGGTCCGTCGGCCGGGTCGAGAACTGGGGACTGAAGTCCCTCACCTACCGGGTCAACAAGAACCGGAAGGCATATTATACACTCATGGACATCACCTGCCCGCCGGCCGCGCTCAATGAAATGGAGCGCCAGATGGGCCTGTCCGAGGACGTACTGCGTTTCCTGACCATCAAGGTCGATGCGCATGAGGAAGGTCCGTCGGCAATGATGCAGAAGCGCGAAGAGCGCTCGGAACGCGGCGGCTTCGGCGATCGCGACCGTGGCGATCGTGGCCCGCGCTCATTCGGTGACCGCGATCGCGGGGACCGTGGTGATCGTCCGCCGCGCAGCTTCGGCGATGGCGGTGCCGATCGTGGCCCGCGCCGTCCGCGCGAAGGCTTTGAAGGAGCCGCAGAATAATGGTCGACATCAATCAGATCCCAACCCGGCGCCCCTTCCATCGTCGCCGGAAGACTTGCCCATTCTCCGGCGCCAATGCGCCGAAGATCGACTACAAGGACGTGCGGCTTCTGCAGCGCTACATTTCGGAGCGCGGCAAGATCGTGCCATCGCGCATCACCGCCGTCAGCCAGAAGAAGCAGCGCGAACTCGCCAAGGCGATCAAGCGCGCCCGCTTCCTCGGCTTGCTGCCTTACGTGGTTCGCTAAATCTACGCGGGCGGTTCGCCGCCCGCTTTTTTTCACGGCCACGACGGGCGTAGCCGGATCGAACACCAAATCCCGGGTTGGATTTCGATGAGAGATCCTAACTGCCGCGACAGGCAGGACAGCGACACAGGCGGCGACGCCCAAGCTTCCTGACCTGTCCCAGACAATTCGGCGCCGATCCTGAGGATAGCGCCCAAGCGAAGGAACAAAACCATGGAAGTCATTCTTCTCGAACGCGTTTCCCGCCTCGGCCAGATGGGTGACACCGTCAAGGTCAAGGATGGGTTCGCCCGCAATTTCCTGCTGCCGCAAGGCAAGGCGCTGCGCGCCAACGAAGCTAACAAGAAGAAGTTCGAGGGACAGCGGGCCCAGCTCGAAGCTCGCAACCTGGAGCGCAAGTCCGAGGCCGCGCAGATTGCCGAAAAGCTCGACGGCAAGAGCTTCATCGCCGTGCGCTCGGCCGGCGAAACCGGTCAGCTTTATGGTTCGGTCTCGACGCGCGACATCGCCGAGCTGGTGACGGCGGAAGGTTTTTCGGTCAACCGCAACCAGATCCTGCTCAACCAGCCGATCAAGACCATCGGCGTCACCAATGTGGCGATCGCTCTGCACCCGGAAGTCGAGGTCACCATCACGCTCAACATTGCCCGCACGGCCGACGAAGCCGAGCGCCAGGCCAAGGGCGAAACGCTGACCACCGCCGAAGCCATCTACGGCGAGGACATCAACGACAATGCGCGGCCGGAAAACTTCTTCGATCCGAATGCGGAGTTCGAGGGCGGCGAAGACAACGGCTGATCGTCATTCGCCGGCATTCGCCGGCTAATCGCTATTCTGGACCAATGCCCGGGCCTCGTACCCGGGCATTTTTATGCCAAATGGAACTTTTCGAACCCTATATCTTGATGCAGAATAAGACAGCCTGTCTGACCGAGAGGGGACATTTGGTCATGAATATTCTGCTGAAACGCGTTCTCGACCGCCTGGTCCGCACAGGCAATCTCAAGGTGACAGGGCCGCAAGGCTCGATGGTGACTTTCGGTGACGGCAGCGGCGAGCCGGTGCACATGCACATCAAGACAAGGCATGCCGAGCGAGCGATAACCTTCGACCCGATGCTGGCGGTGCCTGAAGCCTACATGGACGGTGAACTCGACATTCTCGAGGGCGGCGTGCTGGGGGTGATGCGGATTGCCTTCCAGAACATGGGCAGCGGCGGTATCGATGCCACCTGGTCCAAGGCGATCGAAGGTCTGCGCCACGCCTTCCGGCGCCTGCAGCAGATCAACACGGCGTCGCGGGCGCGCCGCAACGTGCAGCGCCATTACGATCTGTCGGGCGACCTCTACCGCCTCTTCCTCGATGAGGACATGCAATATTCCTGCGCCTATTTCGAGCAGCCGGATATGACGCTCGACGAGGCACAAGCGGCCAAGAAGCGCCATATCGCCGCCAAGCTCAGGCTGAAGGCCGGCCAGACGGTTCTTGATATCGGCTCCGGCTGGGGTGGGCTTGGTCTCTATCTCGCCAAGGCATTCGACGTCGACGTACAGGGCGTGACGCTGTCGACCGAGCAGCACGGCGTCGCCACCGACCGCGCCCATGCGCAAGGCCTGCAAAACCGGGTGCATTTCGACATCAAGGACTATCGCGAACTCAATGAGCGTTTCGACCGCATCGTCTCCGTCGGCATGTTCGAGCATGTCGGGGTCAATCATTTCCGCACCTTCTTCGACAAGTCGGCGACGCTGCTGAAGCCGGACGGCGTCATGCTGCTGCACACGATCGGCCGCTCCGGCGTGCCGTGGGCAACCAGCGCCTTCATCCGCAAGTACATCTTCCCGGGCGGCTACATCCCGTCGCTCTCCGAAGTGATGCCTGCCATCGAAAAATCGGGGCTCGTCGTCACCGACATCGAGGTTCTGCGGCTGCATTATGCCGAGACACTGAAGCATTGGGGCGAGCGCTTTGCCGCCAACCGCGACAAGGCCAAGGCGATTTATGACGAGCGCTTCTGCCGTATGTGGGAGTTCTATCTTGCCGCCTCGGAAGCTGCCTTCCGCTGGCAGGACCTGGTGATCTTCCAGATCCAGATTGCCAAGAAGAACGACACGCTGCCGGTGACGCGCGACTACATGGCCAGTTGCGAGAAGGCGCTGGAGATGCGCGATCTTGGACGTCGTGAAAAGGCCCCGGCGGCCAAGCCTGCTCGCCGCCGCAAGGTGGCGGATCCGGAGTAGACGATCGGCGATCGCGCCATTGCCGCTTGCCATTGCCGGCTGGCACGCTGAAAAGGGTCCCGTCAACGCGGGACCTTTTTTCATGACCTACCTCCTCTACGTCGCCGCCGCACTTGCCGAGATCGCCGGCTGCTTTTCGTTCTGGGCGTGGTGGCGGCTGGAAAAATCGCCGCTGTGGTTGGCGCCCGGTCTCGTCTCGCTCGTACTATTCGCCTGGCTGCTGGCGCTGGTCGACACCAGCGCGGCGGGCCGGGCCTACGCCGCCTATGGCGGCATCTACATTGCCGCCTCGCTGGCCTGGTTGTGGCTGGCGGAAGGCGTGCACCCCGACCGTTGGGATCTTGCCGGTGCCGCGATCTGCATCATTGGCGCCTCGGTCATTCTGCTCGCACCTCGGACCGCGTGAGCGATGGAACTGCCCGTCCTACTCAGACAAGGCGTCGACCGCCTTCTCGAACAGGTGCCGCTGCCGATGCTTAAGCAAGCGGCAAAGACGCTGTCGGACCGCTACCGCGCCGAGTTGCGCGACGGCCGCCTGCACATGGCCGAAGACATGGCGGTGAAGGCCTATCTGGCAACGCGGCTGCCGGCGACCTATGCTGCCGTTCGCGCCAGCCTCGATGCGGTAAGCGAGGCGCAGCCCGATTATGCTCCGAGAACCCTGCTCGATGTCGGCGCCGGCCCTGGCACGGTGCTTTGGGCCACAATCAATCTCTGGCCCGATCTCGAACAGGCGGTGCTGCTCGAGGCCGGCGCCGCGGTGCGGCGGGTCGGCGAGGCGCTTGCCGCGGATGCGATCACGGCCAGGACCGCCTGGCGGACTGGCGACATCACCATCGACCTGGTCGATCTCGAGCCGGCCGAGCTGGTGACTTCAGCCTATGTGCTGGATGAGATCGCGCCGGCATCGCTGGCAAAACTCGTCGACCGGCTCTGGCAGCTGACCGCAGACACGCTGCTGGTCGTCGAGCCGGGCACGCCGGCCGGCTGGCAGCGTATCCTTGCCGTGCGGCGGCAGCTGATCGAGGCAGGGGCGCACGTGCTTGCGCCCTGCCCGCATGAGGCGCCTTGCCCGCTCGTCGCTCCCGACTGGTGCCATTTCGCCCGCCGCGTCGCCCGCTCGCGCCTGCACCGTCTGGCCAAGGATGCCGAGGTGCCGTGGGAGGACGAGAAATTCATCTTTGTCGCGGCCTCCCGCCATCCGGCCGCTCCGCCTCGCGCGCGAGTGATCGGGCCGCCGAAGTCGGGCTCCGGCAAGGTCTTGCTGAAGCTTTGCGAACAGGATGGGAGTGCTGCCGAGCGACTGTTCACCAAGCGCGACGGCGAGGCGTTCAAGGCCGCGCGGCGACTGGACTGGGGTGATGCCTTGCCGGAATGACCGGCAGCTATTTTCCTGTTTTGTTCTCGCCTGAGAACGGCTAGGCTCGCCATCTTGATTCGAGTCAATCGAGATTCTTTCCACCGAAAGATCCTGGCTGTGAATCGCGGGCATCAAAGTTGGTTGGTTGGGGACTGATGCAGATAAGTCATCACCGACTTGTCTCGTTCTGATATCGAGAGACGGGGATCAGGACCGGGGACATCATGGCAGAGGCAGCACGAAAATTCGGCGTGGCGGAAACACCGCTCTATCGCGAGGCGCCGAACAATATCGAGGCCGAGCAGGCGCTGCTCGGCGCCATACTGGTCAACAACGATGCCTTCTACCGCGTCTCCGACTTCCTGAAGCCCGGCCATTTCTACGAGCCGCTGCATAGAAAAATCTTCGAGGTCGCGGCCGAGCTCATCCGCATGGGCAAGATCGCGACGCCGATCACGCTGAAGACCTTCCTGCCGGCCGACGAGAAGGTCGGCGACATGACGGTGGCGCAATATGTCGTGCGGTTGGCGGTCGAGGCCGTCACCGTCGTCAACGCCACCGACTATGGCCGCGCCATCTACGATCTGGCCACGCGGCGCGCGCTGATCACCGTCGGCGAGGATATGGTCAACATCGCCTACGACGCGCCGGTCGACATGTCGCCCTCCGACCAGATCGAGGATGCCGAGCGGCGCCTGTTCGAATTGGCCGAAACGGGCCGCTACGATGGCGGCTTCGAAAGCTTCACCGATGCCGTCAAGACCGCCGTCGACATGGCCAACGCGGCTTATATGCGCGACGGGCATTTGTCGGGCGTCGCCACCGGCTTGCGCGACCTCGACCGCCGCATGGGCGGCCTGCAGTCGTCCGACCTGATCATCATTGCGGGGCGCCCCGGCATGGGCAAGACCTCGCTCGCCACCAATATCGCCTTCAATATCGCGGAGGCTTATGTGCCGGCGCAGCAGGCGGACGGCTCGTTCAAGGCGGCCAATGGCGGCGTCGTTGGCTTCTTTTCGCTCGAAATGTCGTCCGAACAGCTGGCCACCCGCATTATTTCCGAACAGACGGAAATCCCGTCGTCGAAAATCCGCCGCGGCGAGATCAGCGAGATGGATTTCGAAAAGCTGGTCGCCTGCTCGCAGACCATGCAGAAAATCCCGCTGTTCATCGACCAGACCGGCGGCATTTCCATCGCTCAGCTGTCGGCCCGCGCGCGTCGCCTGAAGCGCCAGCGCGGCCTCGACGTCATCGTAATCGACTATATCCAGCTGATGCAGGGATCGAGCGCGAAATCATCGCAAAACCGCGTCCAGGAAATCACCGAGATCACCACCGGCCTCAAGGCACTGGCCAAGGAGCTGGCGGTCCCGATCATCGCCCTGTCGCAGCTGTCGCGCCAGGTCGAGAGCCGCGACGACAAGCGCCCACAGCTTTCGGATCTCCGCGAATCGGGCTCGATCGAGCAGGACGCCGACGTGGTGCTGTTCGTCTACCGCGAGGAATATTATCTGAAGAACCGCGAGCCGAAGCCGGGTACCGACGAATACATCAAATGGGAACACGAGATGAACGAGATGCGCGGCAAGGCCGAAGTCATCGTCGCCAAGCAGCGCCACGGTCCAACGGGATCGGTCAGCCTCGCCTTCCAGGGCGAATTCACCCGCTTCTCGGACCTTGCCGAGGAGCATCATTTGCCGGATCGGTTCGAGTAGCTTTTTGACCAACCGTCGCGCTCCGTCACACCCCCCTCTGGCCTGCCGGCCATCTCCCCCGCAAGGGGGGAGATCGGCAGTTTTGCCGCCGGCTCTCTTCCTGCGACATCAGAGATTGGCGACTGCGTCGATGACAGCCAATCTCCCCCCTTGCGGGGAAGATGTCCGGCAGGACAGAGGGGGGTGGGCCGGATCGCCGAGCCTCGGCAATTGGCAAGCGGCGCGACGCTGATGGCCAAATCCCGTGTCCAGTTCATCTGCCAGAATTGCGGTTCGGTGCATCAGCGCTGGGCTGGCAAATGCGATGCCTGCGGCGAGTGGAACACGCTGGTCGAGGAAGGGACGTCGGGCGGCATAGGTTCCGGCCCGGCGAATTCGCGCAACGCCCGCAAGGGCCGCGCGGCGGTGCTGACCAGCCTCTCCGGCGACATCGAGGATGCGCCGCGCATCGTCTCCGGCATCGGCGAGCTCGACCGCGCCACGGGCGGCGGCTTCGTGCGCGGCTCGGCGCTGCTGGTCGGCGGCGATCCAGGCATCGGCAAATCGACGCTGCTCACCCAGGCCGCTGCCGCACTGGCCGCAAAGGGCCACCGCATCGTCTATGTCTCGGGTGAAGAAGCGGTCGCCCAGATCAGGCTGCGCGCCCAGCGGCTCGGCGTCGCCGACACCCCGGTCGAACTCGCCGCCGAGACCAATGTCGAGGACATCCTCGCCACCATCGCCGACGGCAAGCGGCCGGATCTGGTCATTCTCGATTCGATCCAGACGCTGTGGACCGACATGGCCGATTCGGCACCCGGCACGGTCACCCAGGTGCGTGCCGCCGCCCAAGCGATGATCCGCTATGCAAAATCCACAGGAGCGGCGATCGTTCTGGTCGGCCACGTCACCAAGGAGGGCCAGATCGCCGGACCACGGGTGGTCGAGCACATGGTCGACGCGGTGCTCTATTTCGAGGGCGAAGGCGGCCACCACTACCGCATCCTGCGCACGGTCAAGAACCGCTTCGGGCCAACCGACGAGATCGGCGTCTTCGAAATGTCGGACAAAGGCTTGCGGGAAGTCGCCAACCCGTCCGAGCTTTTCCTCGGTGAACGCCATGCGAAGTCGCCGGGTGCCGCGGTTTTCGCCGGCATGGAAGGCACACGGCCGGTGCTGGTCGAGATCCAGGCGCTGGTGGCGCCGTCGACGCTGGGCACACCGCGCCGCGCCGTCGTCGGCTGGGACGGTGCCCGGCTGTCGATGATCCTGGCGGTTCTGGAAGCCCATTGCGGCGTCCGCTTCGGCACGCACGACGTCTATCTCAACGTTGCCGGCGGCTACCGCATTTCAGAGCCGGCGGCCGACCTGGCCGTGGCGGCGGCACTGGTTTCCTCGCTCACCGGTCTTGCCCTTCCCGCCGATTGCGTCTATTTCGGCGAAATCAGCCTTTCCGGTGCAGTGAGGCCGGTTGCGCATGCGCAGCAGCGCCTCAAGGAAGCCGAAAAGCTGGGTTTCGGAAGCGCGGTTCTGCCCTTGGGCAGCGAGGAACTTGCTGGTGGTAATGGGGTCGGGGGGATCGGAGCCGGCACTTTCCAGCCCACCGAGCTGGCCGATCTCGTGGCGCGCATAGCCGGCTCTCGGCGCAGCCGCGCCGACGAGCAAGAGTGATGCGGCTCGTCGAGCCGTGATAAAGAGATCGGAGTGGGGCGAAAAACATGCCGATTACGCTGCTTGACGGAATTCTCGTCGGCTTCACCCTGGTCTCGGCGATGCTCGCTATGGTTCGCGGCTTTTCGCGCGAGATCCTGTCGATCATCTCCTGGGCAGCTGCTGCTGCGGCGGCCTTCTTTTTCTACAAGCCGGTGCTGCCTTACATTCAGCCCTATATCGACAACGAAAAGGCCGCCATGGCGGCGGCCGCTGGTATCGTCTTCATTGTCGCGCTGATCGTCGTTTCCGTCATCACCATGAAGCTCGCCGACTGGATCATCGATTCCAGGATCGGTGCGCTCGATCGTACACTTGGCTTCCTCTACGGCGCGGCGCGTGGCGTCCTGGTCGTCGCTGTTGCGCTGCTTTTCTTCAATTGGCTGGCCGGCGCCAAGGCTCCAGGCTGGATTGCCAACGCCAAGTCAAAGCCGTTGCTCGAATCGATCGGCGCCAAGCTCGAAAGCCTGCTGCCAGAGGATCCGGAAAACGCCATCCTCAACAAGCTCAATCCGAATCAGCCGGCCACCGAGACGCCTCTGGCCCCCGATGCGCCTGCAGCGGAAACCCCTGCCGCCGGCGACGACGCCACTGCTCCAGCACCCGACGACAGCGACGCGCCGCCGGCCGACAATGCGCCCGCCACGCCGGCACCTGCAAACCCGGCGCCGGCAAACTGATTTCGGCAGACTTGCCAATCTGCCGACTTGGCGAGGCTCAAGACTGACGATCATGTGAATGCCGCACGACGTGCGTTGCTTTCGATGCGTTATGACCTTATATGGCGACTTTAGCGGAGCTTGAGCCCCCAATGGCAGCCTCAGTGGCAGACGCAGACGACGTGCTTTCCGCCGAAGCCGGCGACCATTTCCACGACGAATGCGGCGTGTTCGGCATTTTCGGCCGGCAGGACGCCGCAGCCATCGTAACGCTCGGCCTGCATGCGTTGCAGCATCGCGGCCAGGAAGCGGCCGGCATCGTTTCCTATGACGGCACCCAATTCCATGTCGAACGCCATGTCGGCCTGATCGGCGACACCTTTACCAAGCAGCGTGTCATCGACAGCCTGCAAGGCAACCGTGCCATCGGGCACACACGCTATGCCACCACCGGCGGCTCCGGCCTGCGCAACATCCAGCCTTTCTTCGCCGAACTTGCCGATGGCGGCTTTGCCGTCGCCCACAACGGCAATCTCACCAACGCCATGACCGTACAGCGCGCGCTGCAGAAGCAAGGCGCCATCTTCTCTTCCACCTCCGACACCGAGACGCTGTTGCACCTGGTCGCCACCAGCAAGGAGCGCGACCTGAATTCGCGCTTCATCGATGCGGTGCGCCAGGTCGAAGGCGCCTTCTCGCTGGTGGCAATGACGTCCAAGAAGATGATCGGCTGCCGCGACCCGCTCGGCATCCGGCCGCTGGTGCTCGGCGATCTCGACGGTGCCTGGATTCTCGCCTCGGAGACCTGCGCGCTCGATATTATCGGGGCGCGTTTCGTGCGCGACCTGAAGCCCGGCGAAATGGTCGTCGTCACTAGTAAGGGCATCGAAAGCCTGTTCCCGTTCGAGCCGCAGAAGACCCGCTTCTGCATTTTCGAATATGTCTATTTCGCGCGGCCGGATTCGTCAGTCGAAGGCCGCAACGTCTATGAAGTGCGCAAGCGCATCGGCGCCGAGCTGGCGCAGGAAAGTCCGGTCGAGGCCGACATCGTCGTGCCGGTGCCGGATTCGGGCACGCCGGCGGCGATCGGCTTTTCGCAGGCCGCGGGCATTCCGTTCGAGCTCGGCATCATCCGCAATCACTATGTCGGCCGCACCTTCATCCAACCCGGCGATTCGATCCGCCACATGGGCGTCAAGCTCAAGCACAACGCCAATCGCCGCATGATCGAAGGCAAGCGCGTGGTGCTGGTCGACGATTCCATCGTGCGCGGCACCACCAGCCAGAAGATCGTGCAGATGGTTCGCGATGCCGGCGCCAAGGAAGTGCATATGCGCATCGCATCGCCGCCGACGCGCGCCTCCTGCTTTTACGGCGTCGACACGCCGGAAAAGTCGAAGCTGCTGGCGTCGCGCATGTCGGTGGAGGAGATGGCCGAGTTCATCCGCGTCGATTCGCTCGGCTTCCTATCGATCGACGGGCTCTACCGCGCCGTCGGCGAGGCCGGCCGCGACAACGAGCAGCCGCAGTTCTGCGACGCCTGCTTCACCGGCCAGTATCCGACCCGGCTTGCCGACTTCGAAGGCTCCGACAATGTGCGCACGCTGTCGCTGTTAGCGGCCGGCGGGTCGTAAGGTTGCCGGATCGCCATTTGTCTTCGCCAGGTTATCCTCACGCCGACCTCATGGAAGTTCAAGCATGACCCTTGACCTCTCCAGCCGCATTGCGGTCGTCACGGGCGCCTCGCGCGGTATCGGCTATTTCATCGCCAGGGAGCTTGCCGCGGCCGGTGCACATGTGATTGCGGTTGCCCGCACCGTCGGCGGGCTGGAAGAGCTCGACGACCAGATCAAGGCAGGTGGCGGACAGGCGACGCTGGTACCGCTCGATCTTGCCGACATGGCGGGGATCGACCGGCTGGGCGGCGCCATCCACGAGCGCTGGGGCAAGCTCGACATACTGGTCGCCAACGCCGCTGTGCTCGGCGTCATCGCCCCGATCGGCCATGTCGAGGCCAAGACCTTCGAGAAGGTGATGACCATCAACGTCACCGCAACATGGCGGCTGATCCGCTCGGTCGACCCGCTGCTGCGGCTCTCCGATGCCGGCCGCGCTATCGTGCTGAGCTCCAGCCTTGCCCACTCTGCACGCGCCTTCTGGGCGCCCTATGCGGCGTCGAAGGCGGCGGTCGAGGCCATGACGCGTTCATGGGCACATGAGACCGAAAACCTGCCGCTCAGGGTCAACGCCGCCGATCCGGGGGCAACGCGCACCGCGATGCGGGCGCAGGCCGTACCGGGCGAGGATCCGGAAACGCTGCCGCACCCCTCGGAGATCGCCAAGCGTATCGTGCCGCTTGCCAGCCCCACGCTCAAGGAGACGGGGCTGATCTTCCAGGCCAAGCACAACCGCTTTGTCGCCTACCGGCAGCCGGAGTAAGCGGCCTAACATCACGCGGCTGTGATGCCGTGGCTTAAGGCCGCGCTTTGGCCCAGCTTTCGCCGCTGGGCCAGAGTTGCTAGGATCGTGCGACTCCCAAAACAAGCAGAGCGAGGAAATACCCATGGCGGCACCGAGCGTAGCGTTAGTCTGGTATCTGGTGATCGCCGGCCCGCAAGGCGGCATGGTCGTGTTGCCCAGCACATTCGACACCCGCGAACAGTGCACCTTCGCCATAACCGAATACCAGAAGCAACCGACGCCGGCCGGCTGGTCGGTGCAGTGCGTGCCGAGCGCCTCTCCCTTCGCCGATGAGGGCGACGCCGAGGAGCCGTCGGCGCAGTAGGACAGCGTGATCCCCCCCTTGAGGGGGAGATGGCCGACAGGCCAGAGGGGGTTGGTCCGACCGGGCTCGGCCTGCTGCAGCGGTTGGCGCTTCATGCGCGACAACCCCCTCTGCCCTGCCGGGCATCTCCCCCTCAAGGAGGGAGATCAGCAGCCTCAGCGTCGCGCGCTTACCGTCAGCTCCGGCTTCTGGCTGATGGTCTGGAACACCACGCAATAGCGCTCGGTCAGCTTGAGCAGCGCATCGATACGCTCCTGCGGCTCGTCGGTATCGAGGCCGAATGTCAGCCGGATGGCGCGGAAGCCAACCGGCGCATCTCTCGCCACGCCAAGCGTGCCGCGAAAGTCGAGATCGCCTTCGGCTTCCACTGTAGCGGCCCCAACCTGGAATTCCAGCGCCGTCGCCACCGCCTTCAGCGTGACACCGGCGCAAGCCACCAGCGCCTCCAGCAGCATGTCGCCGGAGCAGAGTTCGAGCCCGGTGCCGCCGGTCGCTGGATGCAGCCCGGCAATGGCAATCGCCCTGCCCGTTTCAACCTTGCAGGCGATCGATTGGTCGTCGATCGATCCCTTGGCCCTAAGGGTAATCAGCGCGCGCGAGGCGTCGTCGCGATAGGCCTCCTTCAGCGGCGTCTGCATGGCCTTCAATGCGATCGCGTCCATTTCATTTCTCTCCCATAGTTGCCTGGCTTCGCTGCTTAACGGCGGTGTCGCCTGCCCCAAACGCAAGTCCCGGCTGGCGTAGCGCTTGGCAGGGTTTTGCCCGTATAGCCTGACGATACGGGAGCATCCAACGCCTTCAAACCCTCTCTCGCAACACATTCGTAAGGCCGCCGGACATATGGCCTATATCGCCATCCTCGAAACCCGCGAAAGGGTTTCGCCGGCATCCTGTTCACCGGGGCTGCCGGTCTGCTGTTTTCGAGCCTCGATCAAGCTGACACTATGGTGTCAGGACGGGGCAGAGTAGGCTGGTGAGATGACGGAATTGCTGGACATGCCAGGCACAGTGCAAAGCGCCCGCGAACGTACCCTTGGCATCATCCTGGTCTCGGCATCGGCGGCCGTCTTCGGCCTCACAGGCGTGCTGACCAAATCGATCCATGCCGACCCGCTGACCATTACCTGCTGGCGCGGCTTCGTCGGCTCGATCCTGATCAGCCTCTATGTGCTATGGCGCCGCCAGCGCTCCGGCGGTCGCGACAGCCTGCGGCTCGGCTGGCGCGGCTGGCTGCTGGCGATCGAGGGGGCGCTCGCCAGCATCGCCTTCATCTCGGCGTTCAAGTTCACCTTTGTCGCCAATGTCGCGATCATCTATGCCACCGCCCCTTTCGTCACCGCGCTGTTGGCCCTCCTGTTGGTCCGCGAACCGTTCCGGCTGCAGACGCTTGCCGCCGCCGCCGTGTCACTATGCGGTGTGGCGATCATGGTCTGGTCCGGCTTCGGCACAGGCCATCTGTTCGGCGACGGGCTGGCGCTGATGATGACGATCGGCAGCGCCCTCTACATGATCATGGTGCGCGCCTTCCGTGATACGCCGGTGGTGTGGGCGGGTGCCGTGTCGGCGTTCCTTCTGTTCGTGCTCGGCTGGTTCATCACCGATCCGCTGGCTGTCTCGGCCAGGGACGCTGTGCTTCTTGCCACCTTCGGCGCCTCGTTCGCGCTGGCCTCGATCCTGTGGACGGAAGGCACCCGGCTTATTCCGGCGGCCGAGTCCGGATTGCTGGGCTCGGCAGAAGTGCCATTCGCGATCCTGTTTGCCTTCCTGTTCCTGGCGGAGATTCCGCCGGCAGCCAGCATGGTCGGCGGCGCCATCGTGCTTTGCGCGGTGTTCGCTCACGCCGGCCGCG
Organism: Mesorhizobium sp. M1428; assembly: GCF_040317515.1. Lineage (NCBI taxonomy): Bacteria > Pseudomonadati > Pseudomonadota > Alphaproteobacteria > Hyphomicrobiales > Phyllobacteriaceae > Mesorhizobium > Mesorhizobium sp. M1428. The sequence continues at coordinate 323,987 of NZ_JAMYKT010000003.1, read as the reverse complement.
ACTGGCTGATGGCCAGGCAGCGCGCAGCGGATGCACGACCAATCCTCGCCGCGTCCGAGCGCGAATTGGTGGTCCGATCACGAGAAATCCGGTCCTGAAAATTAATTTGAAAAGTCATGGAACCATCATAGGGCTCAGGCATTATGGCTGCGACGGGCCACCCCAAGTCCCCCCAAACCCCTCGGCCCGTCCTACTCAGAAGCCGACCGCAAGGTCGGCTTTTTCTTTGCTGGCTCAATTGGCCAAGGCTAGGTTGCCGCTCAACAACGCGGCCAGATCCTGCGCCGGCCGGTCGGCATCCTCACGCAAGCGGACGGCGAATGCGGCGACCGGCACCGGCGGCAGATCAAGATCGCGCGGCGCCTCGACGATGCCGGAATGAGCGAAGCGCGCCGTCCTCAACGTCAAGGCGATGCCGGCGTGCACCGCCGTGCGCAGGCCGGCAAGGCTGGCACTGCCGGCAGCAATGCGGTAGCGACGGCCGGCCGCATCGAGTGCACTTGTCGCCGCTTCGCGAAACCCGCAATGGGGATCGAGCAGCGCCAATGGCAGTTCGTCGTGGCGGGTGGCCAGCCCGTTCTGTGAGCAAAGCCAGATCATTGGTTCCTTGAGCACACCGACTTCGTCCCGTGTCGGCATCTGCCGCATGGCAATGGCCAGATCAAGGGTGCCGGCCTGCAAAGCCTGCGCCAGTTCGGCGGAACGGCCGACGCGCAGTTCGATCCTGACGCGCGGATGGCTGACAGCAAAAGCCCTGAGCAGCTGCGGCAAGCCGCTGTCGGCGAAATCCTGCGTCGTGCCGATGGCGACGCGCCCGTCGGCGTGCGCCCCTTTGAGGGCCAGCCACGCCTCGCGATGCGCGGCAAGGATGCGACGCGCGTGGCCGACCAGATCCTCGCCTGCCAGCGTCAGGCCGCGCCCTCGCCCCTGCGGCACCAGCAGCGGTTCGCCGACAACGTCCTCCAGCCGCTGCATCTGCGCGGTCACTGCGGACGGCGAGCGGCCGACGATCGACGCAGCCCGCGCCAGGGAACCGCCATCGACGAAAGCGAGGAAAGTCTTGAGGAGGTCGGGATCGAACATCTGCATAATTCGATATTATCAAAGTGTCTATCAAAAACAATTCGATTTTTTTGATCAAAGGACGATGGCATGATTTTCCCGACGGCGAAGAGACGCCGCTTGGAACCGAGGAGAAGAAATATGCCGATCATCAATGTCAGCGTTACCGGCAAGCCTGATGCCGCTTTGTCCGCCGCCATTGCCAAGGAAGTGACCGAACTGACGGCCACGCATCTGCGCAAGGACGCGACGATCACAGCTGTTGCCATTTCCTATCACGACCCCGAGCACTGGTTCGCCGGCGGCAAGTCGCTGGCCGAGCATGGCACCAACACGGCCTGGCTCGACATCAAGGTTGTCGACGGCACCAACACCAAGCTCGAACTGGAGGCGTATCTGCAGGCAATTTTCGCGGCATTCGGCCGGCTGCTGGGTAAGGTGCATGAGGAAAGCTACGCCCTCGTGCATGAAGTGCCTGCGGCCGCCTATGGCTTTGGCGGCAAGACGCAGGAATTCCGCTTCATCAGCGGAAGGATGAAAGCGGCATAGCTGCGATAGGCAGCCGAGCCGAATCAAACATAAGAGAGAAGGAAAAATGGAGCCGCATTGACGTTGATCCAACTTCGGCTAGGTTCTCACCCGAAGCGGCCACTGAAGAGCCGCGACGTGAGATCGTTGGGAGATGCGGCGATGATCCTGACACTGGCGCTGCTTGCGGGTCTTGTCGCGGCCTGGCTGCTGATCGGCGTGGTGGAGAAGTTCCGCCTCGGCCTGCGTTTGAGCCAGGCGCTGCTCTACGTGCCGTTCAAGCTCGCCTACCGGATCGGCGACGAGCGCATCAAGATTGCGCGCAGGTCGGTGGCCCCGGTCATCTATGTCATCTGGCATCAGTCACGCATCGAGCCGGCGCTGATGCTGTCGCTGCTGCCGGAGGACACGCTGCACATCCTCGATCAGGCTTCGGCCAGATCGCCGTGGTTGGAGCCGTGGCGCGAGCTCGGCCGCACCATCGCCTTCAACGCCGAGCATGTCTTCGTCAGCCGCAGATTGGTGCGGGTGCTGAAGGGCAAGGGCCGGCTCGCCGTTTACCTGCCGGATGCGGTCGAGCCCGACGTAAAATCGTTTCGGCTGTTTCGTGCCATCACCCGTATCGCGGTGCAGGCCGACGCCCGCATCGTTCCGATCTTCGTTGCCGGCGCACGCGGCCTGCCGGCCTCGCTGACGCCGGCGGACAAGGCGCCGCGCCATTGGTTTCCGCGGCTGTCGATCAGCGCGCTGGAGCCGATGACCGTCGCCGAGCTGGTGGCGCGGAACCCAGATCAGGCCTCCAACACCAATGCGCTGTTTGATCGCTTCGCCGAGGCCAGGCTTTTCGGCAGTGATCTCGACCGAGGGCTGTTCCTCGCCATGCGCGATGCGGCCGACCGTGTTGGCGCTTCGCACCCAATAATCGAGGACGTCATTGGCGGTGCGCTGAGCTACCGGAAAATGTTCATCGGCGCCAGGGTTTTGGGCCGCCGCTTTGAGGCAATAACAGCGCCGGGCGAAGCGGTCGGGCTGCTCCTGCCCAACGCCAATGGCGTCGTGCTGTCGTTCGTCGGACTTTTGTCGGCTGCGCGGGTGGCAGCAATGATCAACTATACCGCCGGCCCGGCCAGCGTCACCGCCGCCGTCCGCACGGCGATGATCCGCACCGTGATCTCCTCACGCGCCTTTGTCGAAAAGGCCAACCTCGCCGACATCGTCGAGGCGGTGGAAAAGGGCGGGGCGAAGCTGCTGTGGCTGGAGGATGTTCGCGCAAGCGTGACCGTGCTGGACAAGGCCGCAGCCGGCTTGCTGTGGCGCTGGCCGTTGCAGCGCCAGGATGCAGCCAAGCCGGCGGTGATCCTGTTCACCTCCGGCTCGGAAGGCACGCCCAAGGCCGTGGTGCTGTCGCACCGGAACCTTCTTGCCAATGCGATGCAGGCGGAAGCCCGCATCACCATCTCGCCGGTCGACATCCTGCTCAACGTGCTGCCGGTGTTCCACTCGTTCGGCCTGACCGGTGGCACCATCCTGCCGCTGGTCACCGGCGTAAAGCTGTTCCTCTACCCCTCACCGCTCCACTATAAGCTTATTCCGGAGGTGGCGCGCAAGGTCCGGCCGACGGTGATGTTCGGCACCGACACGTTCCTCGCCAACTATGCCCGCACCGCCAAGGACGGCGATTTTTCCAGCCTGCGCTTCGTTGTCGCCGGTGCCGAGGCGGTGAAGCCGGAGACGCGCCGGGTTTACCGGGAACGCTTCCAGGCCGAGATCATCGAAGGTTTTGGCTTGACCGAGGCCGCACCGGTGGTTGCCGTCAACACCGCCATCCACGGCCGCGACGGCACGGTCGGGCGGCTGCTGCCGGCCATGCGCATGAAACTCGAACCGGTCGAAGGCATCAGCGACGCCGGCCGGCTATGGCTCGACGGGCCGAACCTGATGATGGGCTACATGACCGGCGACCGGCCTGGCGAGTTGCAGCCGCTCGAAGGCTGGCACGACACCGGCGATATCGTTTCGGTCGATCGCGAAGGCTTCATCACCATTCGCGGCCGCGCCAAGCGCTTCGCCAAGATAGCCGGCGAGATGGTATCGCTTGGTGCGGTCGAGATGCTGGTGCAGTCGCTGTGGCCCGAAGAGCATCACGCCGTGGTGGCAGTGCCGGACAAGCGGCGCGGCGAGCGCCTCGTCCTGGTCACCACCGCCGATAATGCCGATCCCAACGAATTGCGCGAATTCGGCAAACAAGCCGGGGCGGCCGAACTGATGGTGCCGAACGACATCGTCAAGGTCGCGGAGATCCCTGTACTGGGCTCGGGCAAGACAGACTATGTCTCGACTAGAAAGCTGGCACTCGAGAGGCTGGGACTGAGCGCAGCCGCGTGAGGTTTGCTGTCGAAAACTCTAAAGCGCGTCGCGTTCGACCTGCCTTGTGCGACGCGCTTTGGATTCTTGCTTTTTATGCATGCCGTTATCGCAAAACCGCTGCACACTTTTGCGCGACATGCATCAGAAGACCACCACCGACAACAGCAGAATGGCGCCGACGGCCATCATCAGCAGGCCCGGCCAGTTCTGCGACAGGCCGAGAAAACGGAGCCCGCGCCGCCGCGGCTCCAGGGTTGGACCTGGTGTTGCGAGATTGGGCGTCGCACTATCCGGCGCGGTGGAGACAGCGGCCGGCTCACTAAGCCGCCCGCGCATGATGGCAGCAACCGCCATATAGACGAGGCCGGCGACAGTCAGTAACGCGCCGATGAGGATGACAGCCATTTCTCCTCGTTTCCGATGGTTCTGCGCCCGATGCGGCAGCTTGCGCGACGCTGATTGCGTACTACCAGCTGCCGCTTAAAACGGACCTACCAAGCACAAACGGTCTAGCCGCCCAGCAAGTTCCGAAAACGGGGTTTTTGAAGTGCATTCCGCGGCGCCGCGCGCTCTGCGAGCCGGTCCTAAGTCTAAACGGATGACCCTTTTCGGAATCATGCACTGCTAGGTGCAACGCGAACTGGCACCAAATCTGTCAGCCAATATCCGAGGACGGCACCTTCTCGCCTTCGCGCTTGGCGCGTCTCGAATAGGCGCGCACGCTGAACGGCAAGAAGACCAGATAGCCGGCAACCGAGGCCGTCAGCGTATACCAGGGATAGGTCATCAAAAGCAGGACGTAGAGGACGACTGCGAGGATGATCGGCAGCACCCTGTCGCCCGGTATCCTGACGCTCTTGCCGGAATAGACCGGCAGTCTGCTGACCAGCAGGAACGCCACCAATATTGTAAAGCCGGTGGCAATGAAGGCTGCCAGGCGGCTGGGTTCAAGGCCAAGCCTGAGGAAGAACAGATAGAGCGGCAGCATCACCAGCACCGCACCCGCCGGCGCCGGCACGCCAACGAAATATTCGGTCTGCCACTGCGGGCGGTCGAGCTCTTCGTCGAGCACGTTGAAACGGGCAAGCCTCATCCCACAGGCGATGGTGAACAGCAGCGCCGCGATCCAGCCCGGCGAACCTGCCCTGTCGAGCAGAAAGGCATAGAGCACCAGCGCCGGTGCCACGCCGAAATTGACGATATCGGCCAGCGAATCCATCTGGGCGCCGAATTTGGAAGTCGCCTTCAGCATTCGCGCCAGACGGCCGTCGATACCATCGAGGAAGGCGGCGAGCAGCACCATCACCACCGCTGGCTCGAAGCGGCCCTCAAAGCCGAAGCGAATACCGGACAGGCCGGCGCAAATGGCGAGCACAGTCACCAGGTTGGGCAGCACCATGCGCATTGGGATTTCGCGAATGCGCGGGCCACCGCCGCCATGCGCCTCGAATTTCTTGAACGGCGGCGCCACCGGTCAGGAGATCCGCACGAGCGGCGTTGCGGCAACGCCGCCGAATTCCGCCAGCACCGTCTCACCGCCGACCGCGGTCTGGCCGACCGCGACGCGCGGCGTCGCGGTCGAGGGCAGGAATACATCGACGCGCGAGCCAAAGCGGATCAGGCCGAAGCGCTCGCCGGTGCCGATGGCGCCGCCGGGCTCGGCCCAGCAGACGATGCGCCGCGCTACCAGGCCGGCGATCTGCACCGCGGCGACTGTTCCATTGGGGCTTTCGATGACCAGCCCGTTGCGCTCGTTCTCGGTGCTTGCCTTGTCGAGTTCGGCATTGAGGAATTTTCCTGGCCGATGCTCGATCCTGGAAATGCGGCCACGCACCGGGGAGCGGTTAACGTGGCAGGAAAAGACGTTCATGAACACCGAGATGCGGGTCATTTCACCACCACCTAGGCCGAGCTCGCGCGGCGGCACGGCCGGGCCGACCGCCGAGACGATGCCGTCGGCAGGGCTGACAACCAGCCGGTCGTCGATCGGCGTGACACGCTCGGGATCGCGGAAGAAATAGGCGCACCAGGCGGTCAGGATGAGACCGATCCAGAACAGGGTCGAGGAGAAATAGCCAAGAAAGAGCGTCGCCGCGCCGAACGCAGCGATAAAGGGATAACCCTCGCGATGGATCGGAACGAACGCATTCTTGATCGTGTCGACGAGGCTCATGGGATGAGGATAACCTTGGTTCCAAGTCCGGCCTCAATAGCGGAAACACCCCGCGCTCGCAACGCGACAATGGGAGCGCTTGGAGGTGGCGGTCGTCGCCGTCTCAGAACGGCCAAGCGAAATCCCCTCAGGCACCCGCTGCCGCCGCTTGGTCGAAATACTCCTCGAGCTCGCGCCGATCGGCCTCCGCCAAGCTCTCTTCGTGGCTGCCGCGTAGCACGCCGCCTTTCGGGGTCGACTGGAGGAGGAATACATGCTCGTCGGCCATAACCACCCAGTTCACAACCGTGCCACCTTCCATAGGCACGACCGAGTTCGCAGAGACGACAGCATCGGTCGGATCGAACCCGGCCCTGCGCAGCAAGAGGTCGACAGCGACCGTGGATGCGCACGGCGCATCGCGCGGTTCCGTGCGGCTACTCAGGTCAAATATAAACGACGCCGTCGCCATTCTCATTGTCGGAACTCAGCACTCTCGCCCGTCCTTGGCAAAACAGCGCCTCTCATCGGCCTTTCAGCCATGACGATTTGCGCAAACCCGGAGGTTCTCGGCCCATGCAGAAATCAGCAGCTAGGCAAGTGCAAGTGGTCATGAACGGCTTGGCCTTCGGCGAGTCGCCGCGCTGGCACGGTGGCCGGCTGTGGTTCTGCAACTGGGGCACAGGCCAGATCATCGCCGTTGACGCTCTGGGCAACAGCGAGATCGTGCTCACCGTCCCGGCCACCCTGCCCTATTCCATTGACTGGCTTCCGGACGGGCGCCTGCTGGTCGTCTCCGGCCGCGAAGGGCTGATCCTCAGGCAAGAGGCGGACGGAACATTGGTCACCCATGCCGACCTGAGACACCTGTCGAAGAGCCCGTGGAACGAGATCGTGGTCGATGGGCGCGGCAACATATACGTCAATGGCGGTGGGCCTGCGCCGGCTCCCGGCCAGCATTTCGGCCCCGGCACCATCGTGCAGGTTGCACCTGATGGCTCGGTTCAGCAGGTGGCTGAGAACCTCGCCTTCGCCAATGGCATGGCGGTGACGCCTGACAACAAGACGCTGGTCGTTGCCGAGTCCCACGCCAACCGGCTGACCGCCTTCGACATCGCTGCCGATGGTGGCCTTTCCAACCGGAGGGTCTGGGCCAATCTCGGCAACGGTTTTCCGGATGGCATCTGCCTCGATGCCGAAGGTGCGGCGTGGTACGCCGACGTTCCGAACCGGCATTGCGTGCGGGTGCGCGAGGGCGGCGCAATGCTCGAAAGCGTCGACGTCGATCGCGGCTGTTTTGCCTGCATGCTCGGCGGCGGCGAGGGAAAAACGCTGTTCATCGTCGCCGCCGAATGGCGCGGCTTCGAACATATGATCAGCGATGCCCGTACCGGCCAGGTACTCAGCGTCGAGGCTATCGCGCCGGGCGCCGGCTGGCCGTAGAGAGCTTACATCCCGGGGATCCGCTGATAGTTGGCGATATCGGCCTTGACGCCAAGTCGCGCAATGGTCTCCTGAGGATTGAAGCCGCTGCGCTCATGCGCAGCCTTGATGATCGGCACGACCTTGTCGACGGCGGCCTGCCCTTCCCATTCGACAATGGTCACGAAGTTGAACTCGCCCGGCCCCGAGAATTGCTCGAGCAGGAAATCCTGGACGAACCCTTGCTGTTGGCGCAGCAATTCATGCGTCATCCGGACCTTGGCAAGAATCTCCTCGCGGGCATTGGCCGGAACAACAAACTTGTCCACCCGGAATACGCTGCCGCCACTGACTGACTGATTTATCCCATTCATATCGATTGTCTCCGTTTTGAACGACGCATCTTGCTGCGATCCAAAACGGCCTACGATCTCAACTTAAGTTGAGGTCAAGCACAAATTTTCAGCTCACCTCCGAGGTGCGGCGGCGGACAACGACGCCGAACTCGTCGCTTTCGCGGGCAATGCGCAGCCGCTCCTCGGCCTCGCTTGCCTCGCGCTGGCGGTCCCACATCGATGCATAAAGGCCGCGCTTTGCAATCAAGGCGGCATGGGTGCCGCGCTCGGCGATCTGGCCGTCCTGCAGGACGATGATCTCGTCGGCCGAAATCACCGTCGACAGCCGGTGGGCGATGACGATGGTGGTGCGGCCCTGGCTGACCAGGTCGAGTGCCGCCTGGATCTCCTGCTCGGTGTGGCTGTCCAGCGCCGAGGTCGCCTCGTCGAGCATCAGGATCGGCGGTGCCTTCAAAATGGTGCGGGCAATCGCCACCCGCTGCTTCTCGCCGCCGGACAGTTTCAGCCCGCGCTCGCCGACCATTGAGCGATAGCCGTCGGGCAGCCGCTCGATGAACGGTCCGATCTGGGCCAGTTCTGCCGCCTTGCGCACATCCTCCTCGCTGGCGCCGATGCGGCCGTAGCGGATGTTGTAGGCGATGGTGTCGTTAAACAGCACCGTGTCCTGCGGCACCATGCCGATGGCGGCGCGCAAGCTCTCCTGCGTCACGTCGCGAATGTCCTGGCCGTCGATCAGAATCTTGCCGCGCTGGATGTCGTAGAAGCGAAACAGAAGCCGCGAAATGGTCGACTTGCCGGCTCCGGAGGGGCCGACAATGGCCACCGTCTTGCCGGCTGGCACCTCGAAGCTGATGCCCTTCAGGATCTTGCGGTTGGGGTCGTAGGAAAAATGTACGTCGCGGAACTCGACCTTGCCGGCATCGACGCCCAGCGGCTTGGCGCCCGGCCGATCGACGATCTCGCGCTTGACGTCGAGCAGATCGAACATGTTTTCGATATCGGTCAGGCCCTGGCGAATTTCGCGGTAGATCATGCCGATGAAATTCAGCGGCACCGAAAGCTGCATGAGCATGGCGTTGACGAAGACGAAATCGCCGACGCTCTGTGTGCCTGCCTTCACCTCGAGCGCCGACATCACCATGACGACGGTCATGCCGATGCCGAAGATCACACCTTGGCCGAAGTTCAGCCAGCCAAGCGAGGTCCAGGTCCTGGTCGCCGCCACCTCATAGCGCGCCGTGGACCGGTCGAAGCGCTCGGCCTCCATGGCTTCGTTGTTGAAATATTTGACTGTTTCGTAGTTGAGCAGCGAGTCGATCGCCTTCGTGCTGGCTTCATTGTCGCTGTCGTTCATCTCGCGGCGGATCGAAATACGCCAATCGCTCGCCCTGACGGTGAACCAGACATAGAGCCAGACCGTGACCGCGATCACCAAGACGTATAGCCAGCCATAGGTGACGGCGAAGATGCCGGCGGTGAGCGCGAATTCGACGATTGTCGGCGCCGTCGCCAGCATGGTGAAGCGGACGATCGTCTCGATGCCCTTCGTGCCGCGCTCGATGACGCGCGACAGTCCGCCGGTGCGCCGTTCGAGGTGGAAGCGCAGCGACAGTTCGTGCATGTGCACGAAGGTACGGAAGGCGAGCCGGCGCACCGCATGCTGGCCGACCCGTGCAAACAGGGCGTCGCGCAACTGGTTGAAGCCGAGTTGCACCAGCCGCACGGCATTATAGGCGACGACCAGCATGACCGGCGCCAGCAGGAAGGCCGGCAGCGGCGGCGGCGATTTGCTATCGCCGGCCAGTGCGTCGGTCGCCCATTTGAAGAAATAGGGTCCGGCCACCAGGGTCAGCTTGGCGACAACCAGCAGCACGGTGGCCCACACCACCCGCGCCCTCAGGTCGGCGCGGTCGGCCGGCCACATATAGGGCCAGAGATTGCGCAACGTTCTAAAGGTCGAGCCGGAATCGGCGGAAACGGTTTTCTCGGCCATTCTTGTTTACCTTTATGATTTTAGCGGCCGGAGCAGCAGGAATCGACCAGCGCGGCCAGCGATGCCGAAACATCGGCGAGCGCGGCGCAGTCGAGTTCATAGCGCGAGCGCTGGCGGTCAGGCTCGAAGCGGATCAGCCCGGCCTCGACCAGGATCTTCAAATGCTGGGAAACAGTGGACTGCGCCAGGTCGAGATGCTCGACAACCTCGCGACAGCAGCAGGAACGGCTTGCGGAAAGGTGTTTGAGAATTTCGATCCGCGCCGGATGCGAAAGGGCTGCGAGCCGGACAGCGACAGCGCGGCTATCCGGCGTACAGTCGGCCGGCATGCAGTTGGCCGGCGCGCGTTCATCTGCCGCGCGGCGGCGGTCCGTTACGAGGGGGGATTCGGTCATCGTCCATCGGCGATAAACGATGACTGGCCCTGCCGCAAGCTATCCTGATGGGCAGAACGCTACTCGGCCTTGGCTGGCGCCGTCGTCATCTGGTCGCCCATTGCCTTGAGATCGGCGGGCTCGCCTTCCTTCGATTTCTCCGGCACCTTGAACACCTGCCCCGGCCAGATGCGGTTCGGATTGCTGATCTGGTCCTGGTTGGCGAGATAGATGGTCGAGTAGCGCATGCCCTGGCCATAGACCCGCCGCGAAATCCGCCACAGCGTGTCATGGCGGCGGATAATGACTGCGCCATCGGCATGTTCGAGCTTTGGAGCCACGGTCTCGGGGGTTTCGCCCGAAGGCGTTGTGGCGGCCATTTCGGCCGGGGCCTCGGTTGTAGGAGTGGGGGCAGTTGCGGGCGTTTCGGCGGCCGTTGCCGGTGCGGCTTCGGTCGCCGGAGCATTCGGCTCGGCGGGCGCGACGGCGGCAACCGCCTCGCCCGGCTCGCGCTCGAACGGCACGGCGGCACGAGCCACCACAGTCACCCCGTCGGCGTCGAGCGCGTCGACATGAATGGTGTAGGTGCCGACCGGAATGTCGCGTGTCGCTTCGACCAGGAAGTGGCGGTCGGGCGAGGTCTTCGCGTCACCGAGCAGGATATCGTTGGCATAGGCACGCACCTTGCGGCCGGGATCGGCGAGGCCGGCAACGAAAGTCTTGTTGCCGTCGATTTCGACAGCTTCGACGACGATCTTCGGCTCCACCGCGGGAGTAGAGGGCGCTGCCGCTGTGGCGGGTCCTGCCGGAGCCGCCGGCGCGGCTTCAACAGCGGCCGGCGCGGCAGGAGCAGGCGCTGCTGGAACATCAGCCGCCGGCGCTGCGGCAGCCGGCAATTCGGTGCCGGTGGCGGGTGGTTGAACGGCCGCCTGTTCGCCGATAGGCGGCGAGGCGTCAGATTTTGCCTCAGGGGCCGGAACAGTGAGCAGTTCGGACGGCTTGCCCGGCTCCTCGACCATTGCCAGCACCTGGCCGGTGGAATTCTGGGGGATCGAAACGACGGCGGTCTGCGCCGAGGCGGTCACGACATTGCCAGCCGTCGAGCGCAGCGTGATCGTATAGTCGCCGGGCTTCAGCGGATCGTCGAGAATAATGGCAAAGGCGCCGTCGGGGCCGGCGACCGTCGAGCCGAGCACAGCCGAACCGTTGAGAATCTCGATCTTGGCGTTGGGCGCCGCATTGCCGGCGACGACGATCGAGCCGTTGCTTTCGACGCGCACGATGTCGAAGGTCGGCACGATTGCACCTGCTGCGGCCGGCGCGGCGGGCGCTGCGGCATCGGTGGACGCGGCGGGCGCAGGCGGCAGCCGGCCCTCGGTCGCCGGAGCGGCCGGTTTCGAAGCCGGCGGCGTCAGCGCCGCGACCTCCGCAGGCCGGGTAAGATTGAGATACGGGTCGAGTGCGCCCGATACATAGGCGGTTCCCGCCGCGGCGACAGAGCCGCCAGCCGCGAACAAAAACGCCTTCAACGGATTAATTGCCATGTTTCCCTGCCCCTTAGCCACCTAATTTCGGTCTAGCCTGTTTTGCCAAAGCCGACAAGAAAAAGCCCGCCCCAGGGCTTGACCATGCCAATAGTCCCTATCACCAATCATAACATGAACAAGATTCGATCTGTCTGCGTCTATTGCGGCTCGTCCCCGGGCCGAGATGAAACCTATATCAAGGCCGGACACCTGCTTGGCCGCTCGATCGCCAAGTCCGGCCTGCGTCTGATTTATGGCGGCGGCACTAAAGGTATCATGGGTGCCGTCGCTGAAGGGGCGTTAAAGGCCGGCGGCAAGGTAACCGGCATAATTCCACGTTTTCTGATCAACCGGGAGGCGACCGAAACCGCGCTTAACCGGCTCGACGAGCTCGTCATCACCGACAACATGCACGAGCGCAAACACAGGATGTTCGAGAAATCCGACGCCTTTGTGGCGTTGCCCGGCGGCATCGGCACCGTCGAGGAGATCGTCGAGATCATGACTTGGGCGCAGCTCGGCCATCACCGCAAGCCGATCGTCTTCGGCAACGTCGGGGGCTTCTGGGATCCGATGCTGGCGTTGCTCGACCACATGGCAACGGAGGGCTTCATCCACACGGCGCAACGGGTCAAGCCGCTGGTGGTCGAGGATCCGGAAGCAATCGTCGCCGCTATCATGGTGGCGGGATCCTCCGTCGATGCACCGACGGAGGGCGTGCAGTCGGTGATTGATAAGATGTAGAGTGAATGGTGACTAGTGAATAGCGAAGTACAAGACCTTCCGAATCGGCAACTGACTACTGACTACTGACTATTCACTATTCACTATTCACTCTTTCCCTACCGCCTTCCTTAAGTCCGCAATGACCGCGCGCTTGTCCTGACGCCGCCAGGCGAGATGGATCGAGACGGTGCGTTCGAACCACGGCAGATCGCGAAACACGATCTGAGGCGGCGCGGCACTCCGCAGGCTGGCCTGCACCGTCGCCAGCCCAAGCCCGGCGCTGACCAAGCCCAACGACGTCAACGGATCGGTCGTCTCATAGGCAATGTCGGGCAGGAAGCCGGCCTTCGCACAGGCGGCGAGAAATTGGCTGCGGTTGGTGTCGTCAGGCTGGCGCACCACCGTGATCCAGCTACGGCCGTCCAGTTGCTGCGGCAGTATCTCCGCGATTTCGGCCAATGAATCGCCTTTAGGCATCGCCAGAACCAGCGGCTCGCGCATGATGAGCATGGCGGCGATGTCGGGATCATCGGCAGAAGGAGGCGTGTAGACGAGGCCCAGATCGAGCGATCGTTCGCGCAGCGCTTCGATCTGGCCGGCGGAACGCTGACCCTTCAGTTGAAGATGAAATTCGGGCCGGTCGCGGCGAAACTGGCGCAGCATCCGAGCGACAAGCCCGGCATGGACCGCACCTTCTACATAGCCGATGGCGAGACGGCCGACCGTACCACCGGCGAGATTGCGGCCGAGCTCCTCCAGCCGTCTTGCATGGGCCAGCAGCGCACGCGCCTCGGCAAGAAAAGCGCGGCCCTCGGCATTGAGATGAACACGCTGCCTCGCCCTCTCGAACAGTGCGACGCCCAGCTGCTCCTCCAGCTGAATGATCTGACGGCTGAGCGGCGACTGCGAGATGTGCAGCAATTCGGCGGCACGCCCGACGTTGCCGGTTTCGGCCACCGTGATGAAATAGCGAAGCTGGCGCAGGTCGAACATTGTTGCTTCGATACTCAAGTCCCGTGAGGTCTCAACTTTAGCCTAATCAGTCTTGGACTGTCTGGCCAGCCGAAGCGAATATTTCCGCCATTCCAACGGCCAACATCAGGAGATTCCGATGCAGTTCTTTGCCCTTCTTGCGCGCAACACCGAAAAGTTTACCGACGACGATTTCGCGCCGCTGCTGCCTGGCGAGGCCGAGCAGCGCCGCACGCTCTATGCCGAAGGCGCCGTGCGTCAGGTGTGGAATCGGGGCGACATTCCCGGCAGCGGCATGATGTTCGAAGCCGGCAGCGATGCCGATGTGCGCAACCATCTCGCAACTTTACCGCTGGTCAAGGCCGGCATGATGGATATTGCCGCCGTCGTGCCGCTGCAGCCATATCCCGGCTTTGGGCCGAAGCGCTGAGCGCTCGCGAAAGACGCGGCTGCCGGCATTAAGACCGGCCAGCCGCCTTTCTTCGTTAGGCGGCTCGAGCGGATGCGGCAACGGTCTTGCGCGCCGTAGAAAACATCGACCAGGAGTACATCGCCAGCGCCGCCCAGATCAGCCCGAAGGCTATGGCCTGAACGCTGCCGAACGGTTCGCCGAAAATCAGCACCGCGATCAAAAAGACGATTGTCGGCGCGATATACTGCATGATGCCGATGGTGGAGAGGCGCAGCAGCCTGGCGCCGAATGCAAACAACAGCAGCGGCACGGCGGTGACCGGGCCGCAGCCGATCAGCAAGGCGGTGTCGTTCAGCGAGCTGGAGACGAAATGATCCTGTCCTGTGGCGATCAGGAAGATGATGTAGCCGAGTGCCGGCACCGACAGCAGCAGCACTTCAAGCAGGAAGCCCTGGCTCGGACCGATCGGCAGCGTCTTGCGGAAGAAGCCATAGGCGGCAAAGGAAAAGGCCAGCACCAGCGACACCCAGGGCAGATTGCCGGCGTCGATGGTCAGCACCGCGACCGCGATTGCCGCCAGCACCACCGCCGCGATCTGCAGGCGGTCGAGCCGCTCGCCGAGCAGCAGAGCGCCGACAACGACGCTGACCAGCGGGTTGATGTAGTAGCCGAGCGCGGTCTCGATGGTGCGGTCGACTGCGATCGCCCAGACATAGGTGCCCCAGTTGACCGAGATCAGCGCCGCCGTCAGCACCGCCATCGAAATGATGCGCGGCGAACGAACTGCCGCTTTGAAATCGGCAGTGCGGCCGGCCCAGACCAGGACAGCGGCCGCGATCGGCACCGACCAGACGACGCGGTGGGCGATGACCTCGGCCAGAGGCAGATGCACGACAGCCTTCATATAGAAGGGCAGCAGCCCCCACAGGAGATAGGCGCCGAGCGCCAGGAGAAAGCCGCGACGAGCCTTGGTGTCGGCCTCGATTTGAAGTGCTTGGGTAATCATGGCCCAAGGCTATGCGCCAGCGGCTTGCCCAAAACCATCGCAAATTGCAGATGGATCAATGGAGTCTCGCTGATGGTTCAACGCTACTCCGCCGCTACCAATCCCGCCATGTCGCGGTTCTTCATCAGCTTGTAGACGATCGAATCCATCAGCGCCTGGAACGAAGCATCGATGATGTTTTCGGAGACGCCGACCGTCCACCAGCGCGCGCCGGTGCCGTCATGCGATTCGATCAGCACGCGGGTGATCGCCTCGGTGCCGCCATTGAGGATACGCACCTTGAAGTCGGCCAGCTCGAGATCGGCGATCTCGCTCTGGAATTTGCCGAGATCCTTGCGCAGCGCAATGTCGAGTGCGTTGACCGGGCCATGGCCTTCGGCGACCGACATCTTCTCCTCGCCCTCGACCAGCACTTTCACGATCGCCTCCGAGACCGTCTTCAGCTGGCCGTTGGCGTCGAAACGGCGCTCGACCATGCAGCGGAACGAGGTGACGCGGAAGAATTCCGGCAGGCCGTGCAGCATCTTGCGCGCCAGAAGCTCGAAGCTGGCGTCGGCGCCTTCGTAAGCGTAGCCCTCCGCCTCACGTTCCTTGACTACAGCGATCAGAGCGTCGAGGCGATGGTCATCCCGGGGCATGTCGATGCCGCGCCGCTTCAGCTCGGCCAGGAAATTGGCCTTGCCACCCTGGTCCGAAACCATGACACGGCGGCGGTTGCCGACAGTCTCTGGCGGCACATGCTCGTAGGTCGCCGGCTCCTTGGCGAGCGCCGAGGCATGGATGCCGGCCTTGGTGGCGAAAGCGGAGGCCCCGACATAGGGCGCCTGCGCTTCGGGCGCGCGGTTCAGCAACTCGTCGAAGGCGCGGGACAGGCGCGATATACCGGTCAACGTCTCTGCCGAAATGCCTGTAGCAAAGCGGCGGGAAAAGGCCGGCTTCAACGCCAATGTCGGCACGATCGAGATCAGGTTGGCGTTGCCGCAGCGCTCGCCAATGCCGTTCAGCGTGCCCTGGATCTGGCGCACGCCGGCCTCCACGGCGGCAAGCGAATTCGCCACCGCCTGGCCGGTGTCGTCATGGGCGTGGATGCCGAGATGGTCGCCCGGTATGCCGGCCGCGATCACCTTTTCGATGATGGCGCGCACCTCGGAGGGCTGCGTGCCGCCATTGGTGTCGCACAGCACCACCCAGCGCGCGCCGGCATCGTAGGCCGTCCTGGCGCAGGCCAGCGCATAATCGGGGTTGGCCTTGAAGCCGTCGAAGAAATGCTCGCAGTCGACCATCGCCTCCTTGCCGGCCGTGAGCGCCGCCTCGACCGAGGCCTTGATCGCCTCGAGGTTCTCCTCATTGGTGCAGCCGAGCGCGACGCGGACATGGTAGTCCCAACTCTTGGCGACGAAGCAGATGGCGTCCGACTTCGACTGGACCAGCGCGGCAAGCCCAGGATCGTTCGAAATCGACACTCCTGCTCGTTTGGTCATGCCAAAGGCAACGAACTTGGCATCGGCCGTGCGACGCTCGGCAAAGAAGGTGGTGTCGGTTGGATTGGCGCCGGGGTAGCCGCCCTCGACGTAGTCGATGCCGAACTCGTCGAGCAGCTTGGCGATGGCGATCTTGTCCTCGACGGAAAAATCGATACCCGGCGTCTGCTGACCATCGCGCAGCGTGGTGTCGAACAGATAAAGGCGCTCGCGAGCCATGGTCATTTCCCGGCAAACATGTCCGTTGCGCGGATCAGCCTGTCGAGGATGCCCGGCTCCGAATAGGCGTGGCCGGCGCCTTCGATCAGATGGAAATCCGCTTTCGGCCACGCCTGGTGCAGCGCCCAGGCATAGCGCGCCGGGCACGGCATGTCGTAGCGGCCGTGAACGATGGTACCCGGGATATCCTTAAGCTTCCATGCATCGCGCAGCAGCTGTCCCTCTTCCAGCCAGCCGGCATGGACGAAATAGTGGTTCTCGATGCGGGCGAAAGCCAGGGCATAATCATCCTGGCCGAAGGGACCACTGGTTTCCGGTTCCGGCAGCAGCGTGATCGTCTCGCCCTCCCACAGGCTCCAGGCGCGGGCGGCCTCGACCTGCGCCACAGGATCGCTGCCGACCAGCCGTTTGCGGTAGGCGGCCATCATGTCGCCGCGCTCGGCCTCGGGGATCGGCGCCAGAAACCGCTCCCACTTATCGGGGAACATCTCTGACACGCCGAACTGGTAGTACCATTCGAGTTCGGCGCGGGTCAGCGTATAGATGCCGCGCACGACCAGTTCGCTGACCCGCTCGGGGTGGGTCTCGGCATAGGCCAGCGCCAACGTCGAACCCCACGAGCCGCCGAACACCAGCCATTTATCGAAGCCGCACATTCTTCGCAGGCGCTCGATGTCGGCGACCAGATGCCAGGTGGTGTTGGCTTCAAGCGAGGCATTGGGCGTCGATTTTCCGCAGCCGCGCTGGTCGAATAGGATGACATCGTACAGCTTCGGATCGAACAGCCGCCGGTGCTTTGGCGAAATGGAGCCGCCCGGCCCGCCATGCAGGAATACAGCCGGCTTGGCACCGCGGGTGCCGGAGCGCTCCCAATAAACCTGATGGCCATCGCCAACGTCGAGCATGCCGGACTCGAAAGCCTCGATCTCGGGATAGAGGGTACGGAAGTCGCTGCTCATAATTTCAGGCCCTGCTGCGGCCAGTTGGCCGTCTCGTGATCGGGATGCTGGAAGGAGATGATGGATTCCTGTCGCGCGTAGAAATCCGGGTCGTCATGGATCGGCGCGTCGAAGATCGTCTCGACCCAAGGCAGCCTCGCGGCGTAGTTGACCTGGATCTGCGGCGCCAGATCGGAACGGTCGTCGAAGGCGCCGATGGCGATCTCCAGCGCACCGGGCTGGCGGTAGGTCAGCGGTGTGCCGCAGCGGGCGCAGAAGCCGCGATCGATGTTGACCGACGACTGAAAGTAACTCGGCTCCTCGCGCACCCATTCGACGCCGTCGCTCGGCACTGTCACCAGCGCGCCGAAAAACGACCCGAACTGTTTCTGGCACATGCGGCAATGACAAATGGACGGCCGGCCGAGCGCCCCGTGGATGCGGAAGCGAACGGCGCCGCATTGGCAGCCGCCGGTACGAACGGTTTCGGTCATGATTTTTCCTCCAGCGGCCATTGTTCGGTGTCGTGGTCGGGATGTTGGTAGGAGACGAGATCGGCGAGATAGGAGGCAGACGAAACGTCGGCCATTGTCTCCTCACCGGGCAATTCGTGGACGTGATCTACGTAGGGGAGCTTGGCTTCGACACCCCATTGGATGGTCGGCGCGATCTCCTCGGGGTGGTCGAATGTGGCGATGGCGAGCGCCACGCCGTCGGGCGCTTCGAAGGTCAGCGGCGTGCCGCATTCGGCGCAGAAACCGCGCAAAGCCGCGTTGGACGAGCGGAAGCGTTTGGGCTCACCGCGCGTCCAGTCGAGCCTTGCGCCGCGCACAGAGACCAGCGGCAGGTAGAAATTGCCGCTCGCCTTCTGGCACATGCGGCAATGGCAGACGGAAGCATCGCCCAGCGCGCCTTCGACGCGGAAGCGCACCGCGCCGCACTGGCAGCCGCCTGAATACACTGGTTTGTTGTCGAGGCTCATCGCGCATTACTCCGGAGCATGGCAGACCGCCTCGACATTGTTGCCGTCGGGATCGAAGACGAAGGCAGCGTAATAGTTGGGGTGGTAGTGCGGTCGCAGGCCCGGCCCGCCATTGTCCTTGCCGCCGGCGGCGATCGCCGCTGCGTGAAAGGCATCGACCTCGGCGCGGCTGCGCGCGGTGAAAGCGACATGCTGATGATCCTTCGGCTTGTCCTTGCCGGCATGCAGCCAAAACACCGGCCGGTCGCGGCCGTAGCCGCCGACCTTGGCGCCGCCGGTATATTCCTGCGGCACCATGTAAAGCAGCGAGGCGCCGAGCGGCGCCATCGCCCTGTCGTAAAAAGCCTTCGACACGTCGAAATCTGAAACGGTGATGCCGAGATGATCGATCATCGTTTTACCTCCCAGGTGGTGATGCGTTCGCCGGTGATGGGGTCCTTGCCGTCCTTCAACTGGATGCCTTGCGCCAGCAACTCGTCGCGGATGCGGTCGGCCTCGGCCCAGTTCTTGGCGGCGATCAACGCGAGGCGTTTGGCGATCGCCTTGGCAATGGCTTCTTCATCCACCTTGGCTGTTTCGACATCGAAGCCGAGGAACAACAGCGATGCCTTCAGTGAAGCGGCAGCATCGTTGTCTTCGGCGGCTGCGTTGCCGCTACCAGCGTTGAAATCAACAGCATCGCCAGCCAACTGCGTCAGCAACTGGAATGCGGCATAGGTGGCAAGGTCATCCGACAGCGCTTCGATCACATCCGCCGGCACCAGCTTTGCCGTCGGCGGCGCCAGATCGGCCGCCCGCTTCCATTTGCGCAGCGTATTCTCCGCCTCTTCCAGCTTGCGCACGGAAAAGTCGATCGGCTCGCGATAGTGCGTCATCAGCATCGCCAGCCTGAGCACCTCGCCCGGCCATTTGCGGCCGCCAAAGGTATCCGTCTCCAGCAATTCGGTGATCGAATAGAAATTGCCCAGGCTCTTGGACATCTTCTGGCCCTCGACCTGCAGGAAGCCGTTGTGCATCCACACCTTGGCCATCGTTTCGGTGCCGTGGGCGCAACGCGACTGCGCGATCTCGTTCTCGTGGTGCGGAAAGATCAGGTCGAGACCACCGCCGTGGATGTCGAACACCTCGCCAAGATAGGCGGCCGACATCGCCGAGCACTCGATGTGCCAGCCGGGCCGACCCCTGCCCCACGGGCTGTCCCAGCCCGGTTCCTCGGGCGAAGACAATTTCCACAGCACGAAATCCTGCGGGTTTTTCTTGTGCGTATCGACGGCGACGCGGGCGCCGGCCTGCTGCTCGTCGAGATTGCGCTTCGACAACTGCCCATAATCCGGCATGGAAGCGGTGTCGAACAGGACTTCTCCAGCCGCGACATAGGCATGGCCGCGTTCGATCAAGCGCTGAATCAAGAAGATCATGTCGACCTTGCCGTCGGGCCTGGGCTCGACGAACTCGGTGGCGCGCGGCTCGACCGTCGGTTCCAGGCAACCGAGCGCCGCAACGTCCTTGTGGAACTGGTCGGCGGTCTTTTCGGTGACCCGCCTGATCGCTTCGTTCAGCGACAGCTTGCCAGAGGCGATCTCGCCGCCGAAATCGCGCAGTGCGCGGGCGTTGATCTTGTCGTCGACGTCCGTAATGTTGCGGACGTAAGTGACGTGCGCTTGCCCGTAGAGATGGCGCAGCAAACGGAACAGCACGTCGAAGACGATCACCGGCCGCGCATTGCCGATATGGGCGAAGTCATAGACCGTCGGGCCGCAGACATACATGCGCACGTTGCGCGGATCGATCGGGAAGAAATCCTCCTTGCTCCGCGTTAGCGTGTTGTAGAGGCGCAGGCTCTTCGATGCGTCAGACATACGTGCGTTCCCGGTGCGTACTTTGGCATGATCTTTTTGGGATCGTGCTCTGGATGGAGTCGGTTACGCCGAGGCGCAAATCGGGGTCCAGCCTGCTGGCCGGGGCGTTTGTCCAATCTGGGAGGAGATGAGGCGAAAACGTCCAGGACCAGCGCGAGGCTAGCCGATAATGCAAATGCCACAAATGGCGAAAGACGTTCTCATGGCCGGCTTTATCGCCTTGCCCGGTGTTGCCGTCAAGTCGCTACCTTCGCCAAAAATATCGTTGGCTCACAGGAATTGAGCCGTTGAAACATTTTATTAAACAGGTCGGCACTGTCATGAAACTTTCGCCGGCTAGATCAGCAAGCGTCACGATTTGGTCGGATTCGGCCAGCAAACGCAGACACGAAGACGTTACCAGGGAAGAGAACAATGCCTAAGCAAGAATCCAACCGCGCCAAGCAACCGGCGCTCGCCAGCCACTACCGGGCGATCGGCCCGGCAGCAATCGTCGCAGCTCTTCTGCACACCGCGAAGAAGAAGAAGCCGGCGCAGAAGATCGTTTCGCCGCGCGCTGCCTGACAATGCCGTCGGGAAAAGATTGAGGCGCTCACGGCGAACCAGTAATAGTAGCTTTGGCTAAAATAAACTCATCTGACTGTCGCTCGCGCCGGACTTCTGGCGCTTGACCTTCTCGGGCTCAGGCTCGACGACGCCCTTCTCCTGAATCTCCGGCCCGGTATTGGCGACCTTGTTGACGAGGTCGGAAACCGGGATCGCTTCGAAGAAATCGGGCTGGGCGGGTCTCAGCAGATCGGCCACATCGCGCGGCTCGAGCGTGCGGCAATCCAGCCAGCGCGCGAAATCCTTGGGATGGATCACCACCGGCATGCGGTCGTGGATATGGGCAGTATCGGCATTGGCGTGGGCGGTCAGAATGGCGCCGGTGTCCATTTCCGAGCCGCTCGGCTCGGCATAGGTCTCAATCAGCCCGGCGAAGGCGACAAGCCCGCCACGCCGTGGCCGCACCCAATAGGGCTGCCCTCTTCTGCCACCGGTTTGGTGCCATTCGTAGAATCCCGAAGCCGGCACCAGGGCGCGGCGATGGCGCATGGCAACGCGAAACGACGCCTTTTCCGAAGCCCCCTCAGAACGCGCGTTGAACAGCAGCGGGAAGTTACGCGTATCCTTGACCCAGGCCGGGATCAGGCCCCAGCGCACCAGCATCGAGCGGCGGTCGGGCAGGTTCGAGCCCGGCGCCTGCGGCAATCCGGCGAGCGCCACCAGCATCGGCTGCGTCGGCGCGATGTTGTAGCGGGCCGGAAACTCCTCAAGTTCCGCCAGGCCGAGAAAGGCGGCGGTCTGGTCCGGAGTGGCTGTCAAAGCAAAGCGTCCGCACATGAATTCAGCTCTCGAATTGGTGGCATGTGAAAGTGGCCATGGAACCCGCCTTTCGCAACCGCTAAAGCTGTTCGCCGATAGCCCGTCCACAACGGGCTGTGCCAATCGAGCGATCCTGAGCCCATGGAAGCACGCAAGATCATTCCAGCAGTCTCGGTCTGCGTCGTGCGCGAGGACACGGTGCTGCTGGTCAAGCGGGCCAGGCCGCCCTCGCAGGGCCTCCATGCCTTTCCCGGCGGCAAGGTCGAAGCCGGCGAGACGCTGGAACAGGCAGCACGGCGCGAATTGCTGGAAGAGACTGGATTGCTGGCGCGCAGCTACCGGCCGCTGCGGGAAATCCACATCGACGGCAGCGGCGACGGGCATCCGGTCGACTACTGGCTGACGGTGTTTGGGGCCGAGTATGCCGGCGGCGAGGCGGTGGCCAGCGACGACGCCGAAACCGCGGCTTTCTATACGCTGGCCGAAATGACAGCGATGCCGCTCGCCGATGCGGTGTTTGAAATTGCGGACGATCTACTCGGTCCCAACAAAGACGGCGAGACCTGAGCCAGAGAATCGCCTTGCAGGCGACAAATTGTTTCAGCACAAGGACTCATGAGCCGCACGTCTTCGTTTCTCGCCGCATGCCTCGCCATCAGTGTGGTTGTCGGTGCGCGCCCGGCGATTGCCGCCGAGGCCCCGTTCGAGCCCGGCCTGATGCGGTTGGCGGAAGTGCTCGGCTCGCTGCATTTCCTGCGTAATCTGTGTGGCGAGAAGGGAGACCGGTGGCGAGCCGAGATGGAAAAACTGATCGCATCGGAAAATCCGAACCCGGAGCGGCGCGCCCGCTTCATCGCCAGCTTCAACCGCGGCTACCGGTCGTTCGGCGGTACTTATACGCAATGCACGGCATCGGCGACGGAAGCCATCAGCCGCTACATGAAGGAAGGCGAGACGCTGTCTCGCGACATAGCCTCTCGCTACGGAAACTGACGGCGGCAGCTGCCGTTCCGGCAAACCGGCATCAAGCGCCGGTGCTGTGGGCGGCGGACGCGTTCGACACTTCTCCGCTTGCCTCGAGTGAGGTCTTGGTGCAAACCTGATGTTGCACTTTTGCAACTATGTTAACGAAACGTTAGCGCGCAGATGTGGAATTAACTCAAACTGAAGGTTTCCGTCCCCTTGGCCGTCCTAATCGGCTAAGTTTGAAACGGATCGGACGCAGGTTTGCCGGACGCGACAGAATTTGTAGAAGACGACCAAAAAAATGTCGCATTTACAAATACTTACTGCGCCTGCGTGTAAATAGGGACAACTCAAGCTTGATCCCTGTCCAACGGATCACCGCTTGAAAGGGTGGACATCGCAATGGAACATGGCGTCAACGACATCGACGCGCTGGTCAGGGAAGAAAAGCGCCTGACCGCCGTGGAAAGCCACAGCGAAGCCTGGGCAGAAGGATTGTCGGCCGGGATCGAGCCGGAAATCATCGCCGAGGCAGCCCTCGAAACGGCATTCGGCGAAATGCTGCGCACCAATGGCGAGACCTCGGCGCTTGCCCTGCTGGATCGCATGCGTGAAAAGGTGATTGCCGGCGCCTTCGAGCCCGAAAGACTGCGGCACTGACCCCGGTTCTTTGACGACGGCGCGCCGCCCGGACATCATGTCCGGGCACATGGATGGGCTGGAACCAGGGAGTAGCAGGCGGTGAATTTTTCGATATCAGGCAAGCCGCGCGGCCTGGTCCTCAGCATTTGGCTTACTGCTTCATGCGCCACAATTCCCCTTGCATTGCTTCTTGCGAGCAGTCCCGCTCACGCCCTCAGCGAGATCAAGCGCGAAGACCTGCCCTCGCCGGTCACGCCTCCGCCCGACGGCGACATGTCGCCGCCTGGAAGTACCGTGCCGATGCCCGGCCCGCTCGGCACGACGCCACCTGCAGCCAGCCAGCCGACTCCGTCCGACGAGCCGGAGCAAACCGAACCGAAAGGGCCAGCGGACGATGGCGGCATGGCCAATCCGCATGTCGATCCGGATGCGCCTGTGCCCGAAGTCGTCTACGACCTTGCCAAGTTGCCGGAACCGGTCAGGCGCATGCACGATCTGATCGTCGAGGCGTGCAAGAGCGGCGACATCGAAAGACTGCGGCCGCTGATTGGCACGGGTAACATGATGACCCAATTGTCGCTGGGCGACATGGAGGGCGACCCGATCGCCTTCCTGAAAGGCCTTTCCGGCGACACGGAGGGCCAGGAGATCCTCGCCATCCTGGAAGAGGTGCTCAATGCCGGTTTTGTCCATGTCGATGCCGGCACGCCGCAGGATCTCTATGTCTGGCCCTATTTTTTCGCCCTGCCGCTGGACAAGCTCGATGCAAGGCAGCGGGTCGAGCTGTTCAAGATCGTCACCGCCAGCGACTATGACGATATGAAGCAGTTCGGTGCGTACATTTTCTACCGAGTCGGCATCACGCCGACCGGACAATGGACGTTCTTCGTCGCTGGGGATTGAGTGGTTTAGCCTGGCCGTTATCGAGGCGGGGAGCTTAGCCCGCCAACGCCTCGGAAAACTCCACCGCCCTACCCTGGCCCGGCACGACGATCTCGCCTTCCCACATCACGCGCCGACCGCGAACGATGGTGCCGACCGGCCAGCCGGTCACCTGCCTGCCGTCATAAGGCGTCCAGCCGGCCTTGGAGCCCTGCTGGGCGTTGGCGATGGTCTCGCGGCGCTTCAGATCGACGATGGTCAGATCGGCGTCATAGCCAGCGGCAATACGGCCTTTCCTGGCGATGCCGAAAATACGCTGCGGGCCGTGGCTGGTCAGGTCGACAAAGCGCTGCAAGGTCAGCCGGCCGGCGTTGACATGGTCCAGCATGATCGGCACCAAAGTCTGCACCCCGGTCATGCCGGACGGCGACACCGGATAAGGCTTTGCCTTCTCGGCCAGGGTGTGCGGCGCATGGTCGGAGCCGAGCACATCAATGATGCCTTGGCCAACACCGTGCCAGATGCCGTCGCGGTGGCGCGTGGCGCGCACCGGCGGGTTCATCTGGATTAGGGTGCCCAACTGCGCATAATCATCGGCGCTCAGCGTCAGATGATGCGGCGTCGCCTCGCAGGTCGCGACATCCTTGTGCTGTTCGAGGAAGCTTATCTCCTCGGCGGTCGAAATGTGCAGCACATGGATCCGGGCGCGGACCTGGCGCGCGATTCGCACAAGGCGCTCCGTGCAGCGCAACGCAGCGATCTCGTCGCGCCACACCGGATGTGAAGACGGATCGCCCGCGATGCGCTCGCCAAGCCGCTCGCGCAGCCGGAACTCGTCCTCGGAGTGAAAGGCGGCGCGGCGGCGTGTGTTCCTCATGATCGAGGCAACGCCTTCGTCGTCCTCGACCAGCAGGTCGCCGGTGGACGAGCCCATGAACACTTTTATGCCGGCCGCACCCGGCAGCCGCTCGAGATCGCCGGCGTCTTTCGCATTGTCGCGGGTGCCGCCAACCCAGAAGGCAAAGTCGCAATGCATGCGGCCGGTGGCACGCCGCACCTTGTCGGCAAGGGCTGCTTCGCTGGTGGTCAGCGGATTGGTGTTCGGCATCTCGAAGACGGCGGTGACGCCGCCGAGCACCGCTGCCCGCGAGCCCGTCTCCAGATCTTCTTTGTGTTCCAGGCCCGGCTCGCGGAAATGCACCTGGCTGTCGACGATGCCCGGCAGGATGTGCAGCCCGCGGCAGTCGATCGTCTCACCGGCCGAGGCCTGGCGGAGGTCGCCGATGGCAGCGATGCGCCCACCATTGATGCCAACGTCGCGAAAACCCTCGCCGTCATGGTTGACCACGATTCCGCCTGTCAGGATGAGATCGTAGATGGGGGCCATGCGGATCCGGTCTCTTGCGGGGGAAGTGCCAGCGGCTTACGTAATGGCCGATAGTTTTGCAAGATCAGGGTCGTTTTCCCACCATGCCCTTTGCCTCGCTCAGAGATCGCGCACTCGTTTCCGTGTCCGGGCCGGATGCCGAGCACTTTTTACAGAACATCCTGACCACCGACCTCGACGTGCTCGGCAGCAGCGAAGCAAAGCCCGGCGCGCTGCTAACGCCGCAGGGCAAGATCCTTTTCGAGTTCCTGATCTCGCGCGCCGGCGAAAATGCTTTCCGACTTGAATGCCGCACCGAGACCGCCGATGATTTCATGCGCCGGCTGACGCTCTACAAATTGCGCGCCAAAGTCGAAATTGCCAAGCTGGATCAGCCGGTTGTGGCCGTCGCATGGGGAAGCGATTCAACTCCTTCGCAATTTGAATCAGCACCGTTTGCCGATGCGCGGTTTGTCGCTACTGCCGTCAAGCGCTTCTATGGTGGCACCGCAGATGGCGGCGACCTTGCCGCATGGCAAGCCTTTCGCATCGCCCATGGCATTGCCGAAAGCGGCAGCGACTATCAGCTCGGCGACGCGTTTCCGCATGACGTGCTGCTCGACGAGATCGGCGGCGTCGGCTTCAAGAAAGGCTGCTACGTCGGCCAGGAGGTCGTCTCGCGTATGCAGCATCGCGGCACTGCCAGGCGCAGGGTATTGATTGTCTCGGCCGAACGCCCGCTGCCCACTTCGCGCGCAGAGTTGACGGTGGAGGAGCGACCGGTCGGCACGCTTGGCTCGACCGCCGGCAGGACAGGCCTCGCCATTGCCCGCATCGACCGGGTCAAGGCAGCGCTCGACGCCGGCCTGCCGATCCTGGCTGACGACGTCGCCGTGTCGCTCGCTATCCCGTCCTGGGCGAAATTCAGCTTTCCGCACGAAGCCGTCGGCGCGGAGGACGCCTGATGGCTGCCGATCGCGCCGGGGCGCCGCCGCGCGCCTGGCAGCGCATGCTGTCCGGCCGACGGCTCGATCTGCTCGACCCCTCGCCGCTCGACATCGAGATCTCCGATATTGCCCATGGCCTTGCCCGCGTCGCACGCTGGAACGGCCAGACCAGAGGCGATCACGCCTTTTCGGTCGCCCAGCATTCGCTGCTGGTCGAAACGCTTGTCGGCGAGCTGATGCCGGATGCCGACGCCGACGCGCGGTTGGCGGCGCTGCTGCATGACGCGCCGGAATATGTCATCGGCGACATGATCTCGCCGTTCAAATCCGTGATGGGCGGCAGCTACAGCGATTGCGAGATTAGGCTGCAGCGCGCCATCCATGTGCGCTTTTCACTGCCGGCCGAACTCGACGCGGGACTGCGCAAGGAGATCAAGCGAGCGGATCAGATCGCCGCCTATTTCGAAGCAACGCTGCTTGCGGGTTTTTCGACGGCAGAGGCGACGGAGTTCTTCGGCAGGCCGCGCGGCTTCAATGCCGAGCGCTTCGACGTCACGCCGCGCTCGGTGACCTGGGCGCAGAATGCCTTTCTCAAACGCTTTGCGGCGATCGAAAAGTCGCGACGCCAGACTGCCGTTCCAGCCGGCTGAAAACGGTAAATTAACCGGCAGGGACAACAGTGCCGTGGTTAACCATGGTCCATAGGCTTGCCTCATGCCCGTTGCCGGTATCAAGGCTGGTTCATCCGTCCGCCGACGGAGGGCCAAAGGCGTTGGTCTGCCGCGACAGATCGAAGACGAGCTGCGCGAACAGAACGAGCGTTTTTCGGCAGCGGTCGAGAACATGTCGCATGGCCTGTGCATGTTCGATGCCGATGAACGGATGATCATCTGCAACAGGAACTACATCAGCATCTTTCGCCTCGACGCCGAAGTGGTGCGGCCTGGCATCCGGTTTTTCGACATCCTCCAGCATAGCGTGGATATCGGCATCGCCTCGCAAAGCGCCGAGCAACTCTATGCGATCCGCAAGCCCTATATCGACCAGGCAAAACCTTCCACCTATGAGGAAACGCTTGCGGACGGGCGCATCGTCAACATTTCGCACCGGCCGCTGGCGTCAGGCGGCTGGGTATCGATCTACGAGGACATCACCGAGCAACGCCGCGCCGAGCAGGAGTTGAAGGAGCAGCACCGCCGTTTCGACGCCGCACTTGCCAACATGTCGCAAGGCCTTTTGATGTACGATGCGGAAGGCAAGTTGATCGTTCGCAACGAACGTTTCCTGGAACTTTATCATGTCAGGCCGGCCGACTTCCCGCTTGGCATGAGCCATCATGATGCGTTCAAGCGGCTGCTGGAACTGGGCATTTACACAAAGCTCGACCCCGACAGCGAAATCTCGCAAATCGAAGCCTGCCTGCGGGCGGGGAAAACACACGTAACGCATCGCCATCTCGCCGACGGCAGGACGCTGCTGGTTGCACGCCGGCCGATGAGCGGCGGCGGCTGGGTCGCGACGTTCGACGACGTCACCGAGCGCAGGCGTGTGGAAGAGCGCATGACCCATCTTGCGCACCACGACACACTGACCAACCTGCCCAATCGCTCGATGCTTCGCGAAAGGCTCGACCAAGCCCTCAGCGAGACGACAAACGGATCGCTGGCGATATTCTCGCTCGACCTCGACCACTTCAAGGCAGTCAATGATAGTTGGGGACACCCCGCCGGCGACTGGCTGCTGAAATGCGTGGCCGAACGGCTGCAACGGTGCCTGCGCAATGAAACGGACGTTGTCTCCCGCTTCGGCGGCGACGAATTCGTCATCATCCAGTTCAATCTCAAAAGCCCGGGCGATGCGGAAAAATTGGCCAAACGTATCGTCGAGATCATTGGAAAGCCGTTTCGCGACAAGAGACATGACATGCGCGTCGGCATCAGCGTTGGCATCGCGCTGTTTCCGAGTGACGGCAAGGACGCCGACACTTTGCTGAAAAACGCCGATATGGCGCTCTATCGCGCAAAGAGCGAAGGGCGCAACCTCTACCGCTTCTTCGAACCAGCCATGGACGCGATGGTGCGGGCACGCCGGGCGCTGGAAATCGATCTTAGGGCAGCGCTGTCGCGCCGCGAATTCGAGCTGGATTTCCAGCCGATCATGGACATCGCCTCCGGCGAAATCGTCGGTGCCGAAGCCTTGATGCGCTGGCGTTCGCCGGTGCGCGGCCTGGTGCGGCCGGACGACTTCATTCCGGCCGCCGAGGAGACCGGGCTGATCGTGCCGCTTGGAGAATGGGCGCTGCGAAAAGCCTGCACGACCGCGGCAGGCTGGGCGTCTTGGCGCATCGCAGTCAATGTCTCCGCCGTGCAGATCAAAAGCGGTACTTTTGCCCGCAGCGTCATTTCGGCACTGGCGTTCTCGGGCGTGCCGGCCAACCGGCTTGAACTGGAAATCACCGAAACGGTGCTGATGGACGAGAGCGATCTAGTGCTCAAGACACTCGGGCAGCTACGCGATCTGGGCGTCCGCATCGCACTGGACGATTTCGGCACCGGCTATTCCTCGCTGGGCTACCTCAGGCGCTTTCCCGTCGACAAGATCAAGATCGATCGTTCCTTCATCAGCGATATCGACAGCCGCGATACCGCGGCGATCGTGCGCACCATCATCGGGCTTGGCGCACAGCTGGGCATCACCGTCACCGCCGAAGGTGTCGAGACCGAAGCGCAGTTTGAATTCCTGCAAAAGGAGGGCTGTGTCGAGGCTCAAGGCTATTTGATCGGCAGGCCGTCAAAGGCGTCGGACATCAACCGGCTGCTGAGGTCGAGCGCGACGATCAGGCAATCCGGCTGAGTACGGCAGCCGGACGAGCCGGCAGCTCAGTCATCAATACAATTTCCGGATATTGCTCGTCGAAGCGCGCGGGTCAGAGGTGTCCGCTCAATGCCTCCACCATATCCTTGTTCGTCGCCACGGGAACGATCTCGAATTCGACCAGATCCGCCCATTCGATGACCCACCGCTGCAGGAGCGTG
Source organism: Mesorhizobium sp. M1428 (assembly GCF_040317515.1). Classification (NCBI taxonomy): domain Bacteria; kingdom Pseudomonadati; phylum Pseudomonadota; class Alphaproteobacteria; order Hyphomicrobiales; family Phyllobacteriaceae; genus Mesorhizobium; species Mesorhizobium sp. M1428. Next base: position 294,409 of record NZ_JAMYKT010000003.1, on the reverse strand, counting down.
ACGTCAGCAGCCTCCGCCAGCAGGAAGCAGCGGCTCATATCCGCTGCGATCCAGCTGTGGTGCACGACAAGCGCGTCCGGCTTCAGGCGGCCCTGGTCGCGGAAACGGCGGTAGATCTCCTTGCGGTCGCAGCCGCGAAAATCCTCGGTTACGAAGAACAGCATCTTTTTTGCCCTCAGTTCGGATATTATCGCCCCGGCCGGTCCAGCCGCTCCAGGAACCACTGCGTCAGCCGCACCCAGACCTCGTCTTTCTCGCCGGAGTCTTCCCAGCCGTGGTCGAGGTTGGGGTTATCGTTGACCTCGATGACGAAAACGCCGTCCCTGGTTTCTTTGAGGTCGACGCCGTAGAGGCCGTCGCCAATGCAGCGCGCCGCGCTCACCGCCGTCTCGACGACATGCGCCGGCGCTTCCTTCAGGGTGAAGGTCTTGATGCCGCCCTGGTCGGGCTTGCCGTTGGCCTTATGATTGACGATCTGCCAATGTTTCTTGGCCATCAGATAATGGACGGCAAACAAAGGTTGGCCGCCGAGGACACCGACGCGCCAGTCATATTCCGTCGGAATGAATTTTTGCGCAATCAGGAGGTCGGAATCTTCCAGCCATTCGGTTGCGAGCGACTTCAACTCTTCGAAGGTGCCGCATTTCTTGACGCCGCGCGAAAACGAGGAGTCCGGGATCTTCAACACCAGGGGAAAGCCCAGTGTCTGCGCCGCAACGTCCAGATCCGAGATGCCGGCTATCATCACCGTGGGCGGCACCGGTACCTTGTTGTAGGTCATCAGCTCGTTGAGATAGACCTTGTTGGTGCAGCGGATCATCGACAGCGGATCGTCGATGACCGGCATGCCTTCCTGCTGGGCGCGGCGGGCAAAGCGGTAGGTGTGGTTGGAGATCGAGGTGGTCTCGCGGATGAACAGCGCGTCGTAATTGGCGAGCTTGGCCAGATCACGCTTGGTGATCGGCTCGATTTCGACACCCATCTTTTCAGCGATCTTGGCCCAGTGGCGCAGCGACGAAATTTCCGACGGCGGCAGTTCCTCATGCGGATCGACCAGCGTGGCGAAAGTGTAGCGCGCCGGCGTGCGGCCCTTGGTGTCGCGCCACTCGCGGTTGGTGTAGGTCTCCAGGCACTGGAGAAAGTGCGCTTCCTCGTCCTCGGTCATCCTGGCCAGGGGATGGAAGCCTATCTTGCGGATCGAGGCCCATTCGGCGCTGTCCCTGATGTGGACCTCGAGCGCCGGGGCACGAAACCAGTCGAACAGCAGCTTGGCGAAGCGGTCCCAGATCCTGGACGGTCCGATGCCGAAGAAGATGCAGACCTTCTGCGGGAAGGCGCCGCCCAGGTCCTTGCGGCACTTGTTGAGTGCGAGTTCGAGTTCCGGCAACGCGTGCTCATAGAGCTTGCGCTCCGACAGGTCGATCATCGTTTCGACCGTCGGGATGACCTTATGGCCGCGCGAACCGGCAAGCAGCGACGCGTAATAGCCGCGGCTCTGGTAGCCGTAATTGTTCGACAGGTTGATGACCTTCGGCCGCTGACCGCGAAACAGTGCCGGATGGGCAAGGTAGTCGCGATTGGTGATGATCTTGTGCGGCGTCGCCACCTGGTCGAGATCGTTCTGCCGGCCGGTAAGGATGACCCAGGTCATTGGCTGTCGCGCTTTCCGAGAGTGATGGCGGCGCGCAATCCGTCGCGGCCGAATTGCGCCATGTTCATGAAGATGCCGTAAGGCACGGGAATATTGGCAGCATCGAGGATTGTCTCCTGCCGCTCGTCCTCGACCCAGGGGTCGTGGATCAGGATATGGTCGCCGTCGTCACCGATGGCCAATACCCAGTGCGGAACCTTCTTGCCGAACATCAGGAAGCCGCTGATCAGGACCAGCACCAGTTTTCCCTCTGCGATCGCGGTACGAATGTCGTCAAGCCCGAATGGACGGTAATTCACCGGGATGCCGTAAAGTTCCGCGCGGCGGCGAAAGTCGACCTGCGCCAGCTCCATGACCCGGCGCTTGTCCTCGCTGCGCACCGACTGCAGGAACAGCGCTCCGTAGAAGGAGACATAGATCTCAGCAGCAAGCCCGCTCTCATAGCCGGCGACGGCCAGCCCGAACGGTTCGCAGCCGCCCGGCCCCGACATCATGAAAACGGTCGTCGCCTCACGCCACAGCCGGATTTCCATCACCGGGTCCGGCACGAATCCGGGGCCGAAGTAAGCCATCGCCATCATCAGACAGCATGGTCCGCAGGTGAATTCGCAAGTCTGCTGATAAAACGGCACTTCGGTGGCGACCGGAATGTCGCCGCGCAAGGTCTTTTCATAGCGCAGCGCCGTGGCGCCATCCTCGTAATAGTCCGGTTCGCGGCCGATCTTGCGGTAGCCGCTCTGCTCGTAGATCTGAATCGCGCGCGGATTGTCCTCGCGGACTTCCAAACGAAGCATCATGCGGCCGTGCTCGAAAGCGGCGGCCTCCGCCTCTTCCAGGAGCAGCCGGCCAACGCCGCGGCCGCCGAAAAATGGACCGACGGCGATCGAATAAAGCCGCGCGACGCCGCTGCCCTTGCGAAACAGCACGACTGCATAGCCGGCGACGCGACCATCGTTTTCGCCAACCAGCAGTTCGGCGGTGTCGCGTTCGATCAGTTGGCGAAAGGAGCGGCGAGAAATGCGATCGCTCGAGAAAACGGCTTTTTCGATGGCGGCGAGGTCATCGACGTCGGACGCGCGGGCCTTGCGAATCTCGGCAGGCATGCGGGCTCAGAAAACCTCGATTGGGTTGTGGAAAAGGCCCTAGACTAAACATCGGTCACACCAGCCGAAGTGCCAGCATTCAGCAAGCGCTATCGCACCTCGATTAGGGCCGAATTGTGACAGTTTTGACGGCAGGCAGGTCGCGCAAAGGCTTTGGACGACCACCGTGTTTCGGCATCGGCGCGGCTCCGGAAAACAAGCGCCTGCTCAGCTTTGCAAGCCCGCCAGAAGCTGGCCATAGGCGCTCTTGGCCACCAAGGCCAATTGCTCGCGCGGCAGCGAGCCGACGACAGCGCAGCCGTAACCCTTGTCCAGCCAATAGACGGCCCCAGGACCATCTTCCTCAGACTCATAGGTGCCCTTGGCCTTGGCCGCTGATTCGGCGGTGACGAAGAGCGATATGCGCTCACCGTTGACGTCCTCATAAAGCAGCATCGCGGCCTTGCCCTGGCCGGCAGGCAGCAGCCTGCCACCGACCAGTTGGAATCCTTGCGCCGCCAGGTCCGGCGCGACCAGCTTCAAACCCACCTGGTTCGACAACCAGCTCTGCAAATGATCCTTGTCGCTTGCCGGCACTTCCACCGCATGCCGCTTTTCGGCGGCATAGATGACGTGGGCGGCGATCGCCTCTTCGGCAAGCTGGTCCTCGGCCGTATTTTCCAGGCCAAGGCGGCCGACGCCGGCAAGGTAGCCGCCAGCGCCGCCAATCATCAGAATGACGGCAGCGGCGGCCGCAAGCCACCAACGCGAGCGCGACGGCGACGCTCTGACCGCTGGCGTCTCGCCAAGCACCACCTTGCTCAGCCGCACCGGGACGGGTTCGTCCAGCACGCCATTAAAGGCTGCGCGCAACGCTGCCCGGTCGGCGGCGTAGCGTGCACTCTTGGCCTTCATCTCGGCATTGGCCTCGAGCCATGCCTCATAGGCCGTCCGCTCGTCGCCCGGCAACTCGCCATCGAGAGCCATGTGGATGTCGCGTTCGGAAAAATCGCGCCGGCTCATTTCTAGACGATCCTTATCGAGCGGCGGCGCGCGGTATCATCCAGCAGCGCGCGCAGTTCCTCACGCCCGCGCGCGATGCGCGACATCAAGGTGCCGGCGGGAACCCCAAGGATGTTGGCGGCTTCGGCGTAGGAAAACCCTTCGATGGCGACCATCACAAGTGCCGCCCGCCGGTCAGGGCTGATCGCCTGCAGCGCGTCCACGATCTCGCGCGAAGCGATGCTCTCGACCTGCTCGGCGGGTGCTGCCTGCGCCTCGCTTGCCTCGAGCGGCAGCATCGCCGCCTCGCCGCGCCGGTTCACCTTGCGCATCTGGTCGATGAACAAATGGTGCATGATCGTAAACAGCCACCTCCTGGGGCTTTCTCCTGTCTGCCAATTGTCGAGCCGCACAAGCGCGCGCTCGAGACAATCCTGGACGAGATCGTCGGCGGAATCGCGGTCGCGCAACAGCGAGCGTGCATAGCGGCGCAGACGCGGTATTTCGCCAAGGATTGCTGCCTTCTTTTCGTCCATGACCGCTGGTTCTGGGGCCCCTGTCCGTGGTGATTGAACGCGCCTTTGCAGCGCGGCGCAAGCGGCCAGCGCGAAGCGGTCCGCCGCCCCGGTCACCCAAGCAACTGAATAACGCTGCCTAAGCTCGATTTATTCCCGACTTGCAGCCGAAAGTTGAAGAAAGTCTGGAAACGCGGTCACGTGCCCCTCGCCGCCCTTGTCAGCAGCCGCTGATAGAACAAGCCGATGCCGATGAGCACCGCGCCGAGGCCGATGAAAGACAGCGCCCGCAACACGCCTTCCAGCTCCGACATGTCGAAGATGAAGACTTTGAGCACGGCGATCGAGATCAGCGCCGCCGACGCTATGCGCAGCACCTGCGACTTCAGCCAGACACCGGCGGTGAGCAGCACCACGCCGATGACCAGCCACAGCGCGGAATAAGTATAGGTCTCGAGCTGGCCGAGACCGCTCCACAGCCCGATGAACTCGCCCTTGAACAGGCGCCTGACCGACAGCGTGGCATAGGCAAAGGCGAGCACCGCCGCCACCACCGCCAGCATCGCCGCATACCATTTCGGCCGCTTGTCACGGGCATAGAGTGCGAGTGCGCCTGCCGCGACCGCTGGCAAGAGGTAGGCGAGGAACAGAAGGTTGAACACCGGAATGCTGCCGGTCGATTCATCCGTCAGCAGCGGGTTCAGCGCCAGAAAATGCTGGAGGACGATGAAGGCGACCGAGACCACGCCCGCTGCAATCGAGCCGTAGCGCAGCACCGAACTTGGCGAGCGCATGTCTATGGCGACCAGGATAGCACCGGCACCGATGGCGATCAGCGTGTAGATCGCCTGTTCGGCAAGCGTTGCAGCAGCGGTATCGATGACGCCGCCATGCATGGCATGGCGCACCAGCATGGCGACGGTGAGCAGGCAAAACAACGCGGCGCCGGCCTCCATGGCGAGGCGCCGTCGGCCATTGGTGGTTCGGGCAAGCTGCCAGGCGGCAAAACCGAAAGCGAGCGCCGGCACGCCATATCCAAGCAGCAGCCAGTTGAACACCGGCGTCTTCGACAGGAACTCGGCACCGACGAGGGTCGGGTCGAAGGCAACGCGGCCGAGCACTGCAATCACCGCACCAACGGAAATCCAGCCAAGCACCGGATAGCTACGCCAGCGCGTCGCCAGCGCCGGCACGGCGGCGGCTGCTCCGAGCAGGATGGTTGTCCAGCCGGAACCAAAGGCCATGTGCAGCATCAGCAGGCCGGCAACCGCTGCCCCGCCGAGCGCGAAGGAGACAGCAGCGCCGCCGGTCAGCGGCGGCGCTTCGCCGCGCGCTATCCATTCGCCGCCGGCGACGAAGACGCCGACCAAAACGGCTGCGACCGCCGCATAAGCAAGGTCGCGGTCGAGATTGCCGAAGGTAGACCAGAGCGCCAGCAGGATGACCAATGGCGCGACAGCGCTCCAGGCCGCCCATGTGGCGGCGCGCAGCCAGCCAGCGGCCGCAAAACGGCGCGCCGCCCAAAAGCCGGCGCCGATGAAGACCAGGCCCAGCGCGATGCCGACCCTGAGCATCAAGGCATCGGACGCCACGACCGGCATGCCGTCGACGCCGAGAGCGCCACCCGAAAAATCGGAAGCGATCGTGGTCGGTGGAATGATGCCGAGATAGACCAGTACCGTCGCCAGCCCGGCGGCGTGCAGCAGTGCAAGCGCCCGCGGCCGGTAGAGCGCCACCGCCACCAGGGCTGCGACAAGGGCGGCACCCTGCAAGGCATCGCCGGCGGCGGCAAAGACCGGATCGACGAACAGGGCCAACGCCGTGAGGCCGACGAAGGAGCCCGGCGCGATCGACGGCCAATCGAAGCCGCTGCCGGCGACCGCTTCGCCGCGGCGGCCAAGCCAGACGAAGGCGAGCACGGCCAGTGTCACCCCGTCGATAAAGAGGATGACGGCAAGGTTCGCCCCCGGCGCGTCGGTCATGTAGAAGCTGGTCCAGATGCCGGTGGCGACGAACGCTGCGGCCATCAAAAGCCTCCAGTCGCGGATGCGGGCGATGGCGCCGGTGGCGGCGAGCACGATCGCCAGATAGCCAAACAGCGCCCACGGATTGGGCGCCTGCGAGGCGACCAGCAGCGGCGTCACCATGGCACCGAGCAGGCCGACGCCGGCCAGCGCCTGACCGTGGACCAGGCTTGCCGCGATCGTCGCCACCCCGATGGCGCCGAGCAGCGTGAAAGCGAGCGTCGGACCGATGAAGCCGTAAATGCTGTACGCGGCGTAGACGGTACCGAACAGGATGAAGGCGCCGGCCGCCGTCAGGATCGCCGGGATATAGGCACCGGCGGCACCTTGCACCGGCACCCTGAAGCCGGTGCGCCGGATGAACTCGCCGCCGGCGACCAGCACCAGCCCGAGTGCCGCCGCCATAGCAAGCCGCACGCGTGGCCCGAAAATGCCGGCCTCGATGGTGTAGCGGATCAGGAACAACCCACCCAACGCCAGCGCGATGCCGCCGACCCATACCGCCCAGCGGGTACCGAGAGCCGTTTCGACGTCGGACTGGCGAGCTGCCTTCGCCGCTGCCGCCGGTTGCGCCGACTCCGGTGCGGACGGCGCCGTCGTATCGGCATCGGCCTCTGTGGCTGACACGACCGCTGCGGTCCCTGGCGATACGGCCATGTCGGCTGCGGCCGCCGGCGGCATTACGGCATCCGTCGGTTTGCTGTCGTTTGCAGCCGGTTCCTTGGCTTGCGGCGGCAGCACAGGCGCGCCTGAAAGGACAAGGCTGCGCAAGGCGCCAAGCTCGCGCTCGATCAGGCCGATGCGGCTCTGCTGGCGTGAAATGATGACGAACAGCGCGATGATGGCGACGAGGCCAATCAGGCTTTCAAACATGGCGGTTCCCCCAAACCAAGCCAGTTGTCACTGACATTCAATCTTCAGTGACATTCAAATGCGGCGGCCAAACGGCCGGTCCATTCAACGTGCCGCCAGATTGGCCGCCGCAAAGATCGAGCATGTTTCGGTGCCGAAAGCCAGCAGCTTGCCATTGGCGTCCTTCAGCGCCGCTTCCGAAACGGCCAGCATGCGGCCCTTGTGCACCACTTTGCCCTCGCACCACCTCGCCCGTCTTTAGATCGGCCGCGTCAAATTCACTTTGAACTTGGCCGTCGCATAGGCCTCGCCTACCTGCGGAATGGTGCCAAGGCCGAGCGGCGAGACCCGGCCGGGATAGAGTTCCGCTTCGCTCATCTGGTGGTTTCCCCGGCGGCGGTTTCTGCGGCGCTCGGGTTGCCGGATCCATGGCCGGGCGCATGGTGCCTGCGCAAGGCGGCGAGGAAGCCGGCGCGGGCGCCGGGAGGCTCGATGCCGCGTGGTTCGTAGACATGACGGGTCAAAAAGAAGCCGGTTAGCCGGAAGGCGTCTTCGATCGCCGCCGGATCGGCGCGCAGGCCCGAACCGCGCTGCAGGAAGGCAGGCAGCGCCAGCATCTTGTCGCGCCACGGCGCGCCCGCCGCCCGCGACACGGCGCGGCCGGATTTCGGCGAGACATAGGCAAGATCCTGCCTGGTGCCGGTCGCCGCACACTGGCTGAGATCGAGGCCGAAGCCGAGTTCGTCGAGGACCAGCAGCTCGAAGCGGGCCACCAGCTCGCCGGCGGCATCGGCATCGTCGAGATGAGCGATCATCACCGCAAGCGTCTCGTAAAGGCCGCCATGGGCGTCACGCTCAGGCAGAAGACGCAAATGCGCGGCCATCGTCTGCAGGCCATAGACGGCAACGGCGCTGTCCATCAGCCGGGCGGCGTTCATCTCGATGGCCTCGACCTGGAAGGTGCCGAGATGCTCGTCGAGCCGCGCCCGCCACAACAGGTCGACGCGATTGCCGGGCTGCAAGACAGGCTGCTGCTTGCGCGAACGGCCACCGCGCACGAGACCGAGATGGCGGCCATGCGCACGTGTCATCACCTCGAGAATGGCGCTGGTTTCGCCATGCTTGCGGGTGCCGAGAATGATTCCCTCGTCGCGCCATTCCATGACGAGAGCTTGTCACCGATTGGATGGCGAAATCAAGATGAGCGACTTATCCGCCGCCAAACCAAAACGGCCCGTAGCGTATCGCTACGGGCCGTTTTTTGCGAGATCGTCGTTTGATCAGAACGAGCGCTGGAAGCGGAAGATGCCGCCGATTGCGTCGGCATCGTCGGCATCGAAATTGTCGTAATAATCGACTTCGGCGGTGATCGTGTAACCAGGAACGATGGTGTAGGCGACGTTGGCCGCAACGGCGAAGTCTTTGTCGTCGGTATAGGAGACCTGGGCGTTCAAAGAGGTCTTTTTGTTGACGGCATAGCTGCCGCCGCCCCAGACGGCAAAGTTGCCAGTCCACGGTTTGTAGAAGTTCTTCGCGACGTTGTCGTCACTGCCGTAGCCTGCCATCACGAACAGGGTCAGGTCAGTAATCGGCTTGACGTCTAGGCGAGCTTTGCCAGCCCATTCTTCCGACGTGCTGTTATAGGCGCCGACCGCGGTGATCGCACCCCAGTCGCCCTTGTATTTCACGCCGCCGACGACAAACGGAACGTAGCTGTCGATCGACTGGTCAGCGCCGGAGCCCGTTTCGACCGAAGCGACTGCCGTAAAGCCATTACCGCCGTCGAAGTAGTAACTGATCAGGTTGGTGTCCTTGGTGCCGTAAGGAATGATGGTGTCCTGGACGACGTTGCCGGCGTAGCCGATGAACGAATCATAGACAGTTTCATCCTTACCGACGCGGAAACCTCCAAGCTGGATCCAGGCGAAGTTCAGGGTAACCGCCTTGTTGTCCTGCACGCTGAAATCAACACCGCTCACCGTGCGTTTGGTATTGCCGAAGTTGAAACGGGTCTCGGTGTACGTCTTCAACGTGCCGAGCTCGGTTTCCTGGCCGGTCCACGTCTTCAGATTGAAGCGGGCATTCTTGTTCCAGGTCTGCTGCTCGTCACCGTCCATAAGATCGTGTGTCGTCGCGCCATCGAAAACGCGGCCGGCGTCGCCAAAGCTGGCGTCATAGCGGACATAGCCGCCGATGCGCAGGCAGGTCTCGGTGCCGGGAATGTAGAAGTAGCCGGCGCCGTAGACGTCACAAATCTTGACGTATTCGGCGGGTTCCGGCTCGGCCACCACGACAGCGTCGGCGGCGCGCGCGCCGGAGACCGCGACGAATGCCGCGGCTGAGCCGAGAAGAAGGCTCTTGATATTCATTTCCTGACCTCTCCAGTCAAAGTTAAAATGGCTTTGAACCCATGGTTGAATGGCTGAACGCCTCACCCACGTCGAAAAAGGCGCGCACTGCACCCCCTCTTCAGACGGCGAACATCCTCATCGGCGTTCCAGTCTCAATGACGATTATAAAAATAATCAATGTTTTAATAACAGAAGAAATCCATGTTGCACAAATATCACTTCATATTTTCTTCATGATCGCTCCTGGCACAAACGAGACATTGTCACAATTGTACGAAAATATACTTGTACCATTAGCCGGCAAACCGATCGGAATCCGACAGACATTCCTTTTACGTGTTCTTTTTTTGGAATGGACTTCTAACGTTGGCAGCGAGATCAAGCCAACTTCGCCATCGCTGCGTTCTGTGCGGCAAGAGCGACTTCCGCCACCAGATCCTGCCTGAGCATTTCAATGGGAGTACGTCCGGCGAGGCCGGGCGCGGGGCCGATCAGCCACGCCCAGGCATGCCGTGGCTCGGGCATCGCGGACAAGACTTCCTTGATACCCGGAGCCGGCCTGCCGTCGACGAACTGGGCCAGGGGAAATACATGTTTGCGGCCACCGGTGCGCAACGCAACGACCGTGCCGCTCCGCTGCCAGCGATGCAGGGTCGAGCGCGATATGCCGAGATTTTGCTGCAGGAACGTCGACCCGGCGACCCGACCGCCCAGTCCTCGACCCGCATCGAGTCGAGGTCGCCCGTTCCGGCCAGGCGTTGGATGTCTGCCCCTTGGCCTTCGTGCGCGCTCGACAGACGCGTCCGGGCACCGCGTTCCGCAGCTTCGGCCGCCAATATCCGCACGAATCGCGACGCCATGCCGGGCAATCTTTCCTGCATGATGTCGATCGCCCTGATGTCGGTCGGCGCAAGCAGGGCGACTGCGGCGGCAACGGCCCCGGCGACCCTGCCCGCTGCAAGGATCGCATCGCTGTTCGTCACCCCATTTTGCCGCGCCAGCGCCTGCTCGACCTCAACAGCGACGACGTTTGCAAACTCGATCTGACGGATGGGGTCGAAGCGATTCCAAGTCCTGGTCATGTCCTGATCTGGCTGCTTGCCCGCCGGTTCCGGTTTGCTCGGAAGCGGGTCTTTCGTACAGTGTATAGGCAGGGTGTGTGACGGAGAGACGACGAACGGGAAGCATGTACGATTGCAATATCGGCAGGTGCTCCAGCCGGTCTGACTGGTCGGTTCTGCATGAAATATCGGAAATTTCTCAGAACCCGCTCAGGATTTCGGGGCGCGCCGGTGCCAATAAGAAACGGGTCGACCGAGGTGGTCGGCGCATGGCCTCCCGGAGGGATTCGGCCGGCGGTTCAAGATGCAAGTCGACCGATCGGGCAGTCCGGCGACCTCTCATTGTTATCTGCCCGGTGAGAGGACCGACATGACTTCGTTCCTGCGCCTGGTGCGACAGCATCAGTTGACTGCCTTCTTTTCGTTGACGCTTGTCCTGACCTGGTTTGCCTTCATCCCGTTCTACTTGTCGAATGGCGATAGCATTCCCTGGTTTACCTTCGGCCCGATGCTGTCCGGATTCGTTGTCGCAGCCGTTTCCGGAGGCTGGACTTCGGTCAGGGGTATTCTCGCTTCCATGGTGAAGTGGCGGGTATCTCCACTATGGTATCTGGTGGCATTCGGCCTACCATTCGGCACACAGCTGGCCTCGATCCTGGTCAATCCGCTGTTCGGCTCGGCGACGCCGGCCTGGAGCAACATTCCAGCCGTCACTGAGATACTGCCGATCATCGCGCTGTATGCGGTCTTCAGCGGTCCACTTGGCGAAGAGCCGGGATGGCGCGGCTTTGCAACACCGCGTCTGCTAGGCAAGCATTCGGCGCTGGCGGGAAGCCTGATCCTCGGCGCGATCTGGGCGATCTGGCATCTTCCGCTCGGCCTGATCGGCGACCTCAGCGTCTACGGCACGGTCAACGTCCTGCTGGCGGCAGTGGTATTCACCTGGCTCTATCAGAACACCGGCAGTGTGCTTCTCGCCATTCTCATGCATGTCACCCATCAGAACAGCGTACGCTTCCTGGGCAAGGTGTTCATCGACGCCGACCATGTGCGGCAGCAATGGATCGGTGTTGCGATCTGGGCGGTGGCTGCGGTTGCCATCGTTGCCGTCTACGGCACCGAGAGCTTCGTCCGCAGGTCGGCAACGCAGCCCGCCCTCGCTGGCGCCGTCTAATTTGCGGCGCCCAAATCCAAAGCACCGCTTTCGGCGGCGACAGACCTTGACCCAGCCCTCCAGCCGTAGGCCAATGCAGGCACGGCTTCAGGGAGCGGGCCGTTTCGATGGCGGTTTCGGCCACTGATCAGGTTTTTCAGTTCGGCGGTTTCACACTCGATCTGGGCAAAGGTACGCTCGGCCGGGCCGAACAGCCGGCCTTCCTTCGGCCGAAAGCCTACGCATCGCTGACGCATCTCGCCCGCCATATCGGCCGTGTGGTGCCGAAGTCGGAATTGATGGATGCGGTCTGGCCGGGTGTTTTCGTCACCGAGGACTCGCTGACACAGTCGATTCGCGAGATCCGTAAGGTGCTCGGCGAGGAAACGATACGGACCGTATCGAAACGCGGCTACATGCTGATCCCTGAAATCGAACCGGTGCCCGAACCCGGCGCGCAGCCGATCGTGGCGGTGCTCAGGTTTCGCAATGACGGCGCCGATCCGGCCGACGAAGCGATCGTCGACGGTATTGCCGAAGACATTATCAACGGCCTCGCCCGCTTCGGCACGCTGACGGTCCTGGCGCGCAATTCGAGCTTCTCGTTTGCCTCATATTCGCCCAGCGAATGGCCTGTCGTACGCTCGCGCATCGGCGCCGACTATCTCGTCGAGGGTTCGGTGCGGCGGCAGGCAGACAGCATCGTCTGTGCGGTCAATCTCGTTGACGCAGCCAGCGCTGCCCAGCTCTGGGGGGATCGCTACCAGGCCGATTACGCCGGCCTGTCCGCCATCCAGCAGGAGATCGTCGAAAAGATCGTCGGCCGGCTGGTGGTTCGGGTGAACAATGCCGGCCTGCAACGTGCCTCGCGGCAGCCGGTAGCCAGCCTCGCCGCCCATGAACTGGTGCTGCGCGGCGTCGCTTTGCTGCGCGATCCTGCGCAAAGCGAACTGAAAGAAGCGGCCGCATTTTTCGAAGCGGCGATCGTCAGGGATCCGGCCTTCGGCCTTGCTTACACCTATCTGGCGCTGGCGCATGTGCTCAACAGCGAATTCGGGCCCGTCAGCGACGCCGTTCTGACGAAAGCCCGCGACCTTGGCCGAGCGGGGCATCGCATGGTCGCCGGACCAGGCAACGGCACACCGCATCCAGTCGCTGGTGCGGCTCAATGTGCGCGACCACGAGGCGGCCGAGCATCATTTACGCATGGCGCTCGAGCTCAATCCTGGCGACGCCGACTGTATCGAGCAGATGGGACATCTGTTGACGATGCGCGGCCGGCCGCTCGACGCGCTCGCCTGGCTGGCGCGCGCCATCCGCATCAACCCGCTGCATCCCCATTGGTGTCAATACGATCGCGCACTCGCGCTATACATGCTGGGCGAATACCGCACGGCTGCCGAGGCGTTGGAGCTGGCGACGCGACCGACGCCGTGGATCCGCACCCGGCTTGCCGCCTGTTACGCTCAGCTGGGCGACATGCAGGAGGCAAGGCGCCAGGCTGCGCTGATCAACGCCGACGGCTCCGATTTCTCGCCGCTCGACTATGCAAGAACGGGCATCCCGTTCGAAAACGTCTCCGACGCCGAACATCTTGTCGACGGCGTGTCGCTGGCCCTTGGGTATCGCTCAATATCCTGAGGCGGCCAACAGGCCGCTCGGCGGATCGCCCAAACAGGCTCAGTGCGGAAATTCGAGCCCCATTTCACGGTAGCGCTCGGGATCGTCGCCCCAGTTCTCGCGCACCTTGACGAACAGGAAGAGGTGCACCTTCTGCTCGAGTATGCCTGCGATTTCCATGCGCGCGGCCTGGCCGATGGCGCGGATCGTCTCGCCCTTATGGCCGAGCACGATCTTCTTCTGGCTGTCGCGCTCGACATAGATGGTCTGGTCGATGCGCACCGAGCCGTCCTTCTTCTCTTCCCATTTCTCGGTCTCGATGTGGGAGGAATAGGGCAGTTCCTGATGCAGCCTGAGATAGAGCTTTTCGCGGGTAATCTCGGCCGCGAGCTGGCGCATCGGCAAGTCGGAGATCTGGTCTTCCGGATAGTACCAGGGGCCGGCCGGCAAGGTCTCGGCGAGATAGTCGAGCAGGTCCCTGCAGCCGGACCCGGTCAGCGCCGAAACCATGAAGGTGCGCTTGAACGGCACCCTTTCATTGGCTGCCGCCGACAATGCGAGCAACGTCTCGTGCTTGACCCGATCGACCTTGTTGAGGATCAACACCATCGGCTGCCGGACGTCCTTCAGCCGCTCGAGGATCGCGTCGGCATCGCCCCGGACGCCGCGCTCGGCATCGATCAAGAGCAGCACGATATCGGCGTCCTTGGCACCGCCCCACGCGGTCGTCACCATCGCGGTGTCCAGCCGGCGCTTCGGCTTGAATATGCCCGGCGTGTCGATGAAGACGATCTGCGCGTTGTTATGGGTGGCAATGCCGCGCACGATAGCGCGCGTGGTCTGCACCTTGTGCGTCACGATCGACACCTTGGCGCCGACCAATTGGTTGACCAGCGTCGATTTCCCCGCATTGGGCGCACCGATCAGCGCGACGAAGCCGGAGCGGGTAGCGGGAGCTTCTGTTGCCGGAGCTTCGGTGGCGGTCATGCGGCACTCCCTTGATTAAGCCAGACGCCTTCCCGCTGCAGAAGTGCCGCGGCTGCAGCCTGCTCCGCCTCGCGCTTGGAGCGCCCGCTGCCGGTCGCCGGCGGATAGGCGCCGACCTTGACGCTGACGGTGAACAGCGGATCGTGGTCCGGTCCCTCGCGGCTGTCGATTATGTAAACCGGCACTGCGCCTGCCGCCTGATGCGCCCATTCCTGGAGTTCGGTTTTCGCATCGCGACGGGCGGCGTCAATGGCTTGCGATCGCGGCTGCCAGTATCTGTGGATGAAGGCACGGGCCGCTTCCAACCCGCCGTCGAGATAGAGCACTGCGATCAGCGATTCCAATGCATCGGCGCGCAGATTGACGCGCTTGCGCCCATCGAGGCCACGTACGTCCGAACCGGCGCGAATAAGTTCCGGCAGGCCGATCTCCTCGGCGATCTCCGCCAGGGCCTCGGCGTTGACCAGCGCATTCAATCTCAGCGACAGCTCACCCTCGGCAGCGTCGGGAAATGCCGCCAGCAGCATATCGGCAACGACAAGTCCGAGAACGCGGTCGCCCAGGAATTCGAAACGTTCGTAGTCGATGCCGGCATGACTGCCGCGAGCGCTGGCATGGGTCAGCGCCCGCTGCAGGCGCTGATGGTCGCCAAAACTGTGGCCAGTACGCTCCCTGAGCGCCTCGGCGAGCGCATCGGCGGTCAGCCGTTTCGTCGCCGCCATGGCCCTAATTGACGAAATGGAACAGGCGCGACGCGCGCATCAGCGACGGCCATTTCCAGATTTCAAGCGGGCTGGCGCTGCCGCCGATCGAGAAGAAAATGAGGTTGGCGCGGCCGACGAAATTCTCGTCCGGCACGAAGCCGACGGTGAAGCGGCTGTCCGACGAGTTGTCGCGATTGTCGCCCATCATGAAATAGTGACCGGGCGGCACCTTGAACTCTTTGGTATTGTCGCCGATCGAGGCCTGCGTCAGGTCGAGCGTGTCGTAGGTGACGCCGTTCGGCAGCGTCTCGCGATAGACATCGACCGGCCCATTCTCCTCGGTGATGTCGCGGTTGTCGATCTGCCCGACCTTGACGCGCGGCACGCCTACGTCGTTGATGAAGAGTTGGCCATCCTTGACCTGGATCTTGTCGCCCGGCAGGCCGACGACGCGCTTGATATAGTCCACGGAAGGATCCGGCGGAAACTTGAACACCACCACATCGCCGCGCTTCGGCTCGGAGCCCCAGATGCGGCCCGAAAAGATGTTCGGCCCGAACGGCAGAGAATAGCGGGAGAAGCCGTAAGACCATTTGGTGACGAAGAGATAATCGCCTTCGAGCAAAGTCGGCCGCATCGAGCCTGACGGAATCGAGAACGGCTGGAACAGGAGCGTGCGGATGACCAGCGCAAGCAGCAGGGCCTGGACGATGACGCTGACGGTTTCGCCAAGTCCGCCGGATTTCTTCTGGGTTTTTTCAGCCACGCTCATGTCGTCCTCGATTGTGCGTTGGATGGTATAGAGTCTCGGCGCGCGCTGGGCAACGTCATGCCGGTGGTCAGATGCAATCAATGTGGCGCTTCTTCGACCGGCAACGCTTCAATGATCACAAAGGCTTGAGCAAGCGGAAAATCATCGGTGATGGTGAGGTGGATCACCGCGCGGTGCCCTTCAGGCAGGATTTCGTCCAGCCGCGCTGCCGCCCCGTTGGTCAGCGCCATGGTCGGCTTGCCGCTGGCCAGATTGACGACCCCCATGTCACGCCAGAACACACCCTGCGCCAGACCGGTGCCCAATGCCTTGGCGCAGGCTTCCTTGGCGGCGAAACGCTTGGCGTAGGAGGCCGCACGCGCCGCGCGGTTTTCGGAGCGCGCCTGTTCGATCTCGGTGTAGATGCGTTGGATGAAGCGCTGGCCATGACGTTCCAGCGACTTCTCGATGCGTCTGATGTCGATGAGGTCGCTGCCGATACCGATAATCATTCGGCGGGAACTTCCGGCCCGGTTTTTCCAGCCTTTGCCGCTCTTTCGGCCAGCCGCTTGCGGCGCTGCTCCTGGAAAGTGACCATGCCCCAGCGGGTGATGCCGTAGAACAGCAGGCCGAAAGCCAGGCCGAGCGGTATTGCGCCGATCGTCATCGGCTTCAGCACCGGTCCCCACAACTGCGCAAAGGAAAGATTATGCAGCATGTCGCCGAGATGCGCGGGTGGGCCATGCGCCGGCAGGTGTTCATGCAGGATCAGCTTGCCGACCTCCCAGGAGGCGGCCCATAGCAGCGGAAAGGTCAGGGGGTTGCCGAAGACCGTGCCGAGTGCCGCCGCGACCAGATTGCCGGCGATCAGCCAGCACAGGATGGCAGCAATGATGAAGTGGAAGCCAAGCGGGAAAAACGACGCGAATACGCCCGCCGCAACACCGGCGGCCACTGCGTGCGGCGTGGCCCTAAGCCGCAGGATGCGCTTGGAAAAATACCGCAGCGAGCGCGAGAACGAGCGGCGCGGCCACAAATAAGTACGCACCCGCTCGAAAAAACCATCAGGCTTGCGCCGTCGAAAAAGCACTCTGTTCCTGTTCCTAGTTCCATCGATGGCTTCATCGCCGGCTTTTCCAGCCAGGCGCGACAGCCCATGCTGCGCTCTGCGGTCGCCGAAAAGCAACTACGACTTTGATATAGCGATGCGCTGGCCGAAGAACAACGAGGCCGAGGGCATCCGCTCGGTGGCCGGTCGCGCCAGCCCTGGGTATCGTCGTTCTGAACAGGGTATGATCGCGGCGAATTTAAGGAGCGCCGCTTAGGTTCGATATTCGCTGACCTCGACGAGGTTGCCGTCCGGGTCGCGGAAATAGACCGATATCATCGCGCCACGAGCGCCGGCACGCTCGACCGGGCCGACCTCTATCACCACGCCATTGGCGGCGAGGCTGGCACATATCTCGGCGAGCGGCCGGCTAGCAATCAAGCAGAAATCTCCGGAGCCCGGCGTCGGCGCCTTGGCCTTCGGCTCGAAGGTACGCCCGACCTGATGCACATTGATCTTTTGCGTTCCAAACAGCAGCGCCGTTGGTCGATCCGGCTCGTCGAGACGCTCGAAGCCAAGCACGCGCTGATAGAAGGCGCAGGTATCGTCCACCGACCGAACTGTCAGCACGAAATGATCGATGCCGGCGATCACGGCAGCGCCTCCGTCATATATTGCGGCTGCCGGGCTTGATCGCCGGTATGGCGGCGAGTTCGGGCGGCAGCCTGTCGGCCGGATAGGCCGGAACTTCATATTCGGCGAGCGCGATCAGCGGCACGCCGACATCGGTCTTGCCGGCCGAGCGGTCGATGATGCATGCGGCGGCAACGACTTCGGCGCCAAGGCCGCGCAGGCAGTCGATGGTCTCGCGGATCGACAGGCCGGTGGTGACGATGTCCTCGACAATGACGACGCGCGATCCCTTGGAGATCTCGAAGCGGCGCAGCCTGAATTCGCCCCCTTCCCGCTCGACCCAAATCGCCGGCGCGCCAAGATGGCGCGAGGTCTCATAGGCCGGGATCAGCCCGCCGATCGCGGGGCCGACGACGTAGTCGATCCTGCCGGGCACGCTAGCGCGGATCTTTTCGGCGAGCGCCTTGCACAAGCGCTCGGTCTTGTCGGCATGCATGAAAACGCGCGCCTTTTGCAGGAAGACCGGGCTGCGCAGGCCCGACGTCAGGATGAAATGCCCTTCGAGAACGGCGCCGGCCTCGCGGAAAATGCCCAGCACTTCATCGGTGTTCATTGTTCGCTCCATGCCCATGGTGAATGGTGAATGGTAGGGAGAGCACTCTCTTTCACTATTCACCCATTCACGCGTCGCGCGTCGCTGACGCTCGAATTGTCCTTTAGCTGCGACAGCAGCCGGTTCAAGTGCTTGAGGTCCCACACTTCGAGATCGATCAGCATTTCGGTGAAATCGGGCGCGGTGCGCACCATCGACAAGGTGTGGATGTTGGCATCGTTGGATGCGACGACTTGCGCAATGTCGGCGAGCGAACCCGGTGCGTTGATGGCGGTGACCGAGACGCGCGCCGGGAACCGCTCCTTGGTGCGCTCGTCAATATCCCAGCGCACGTCGATCCAGCGCTCGGGCTGGTCATCAAAGGCCTGCAGCGCCGGCGACTGGATCGGATAGATGGTGATACCGGTTCCCGGCTGCACGATGCCGACAATGCGGTCGCCTGGCACCGCCCCTTCCGGCGCGAAGCGCACCGGCAGATCGCCGCGCACGCCGCGGATCGGCACCGCATCGTCGCGCGGCTGGTTTTTGTCCTTGCGGGCGGCGCGGCCCGGAATCTGGAACAGCATGCCGGCGGCGTTGCGGATCTTCGACCAGCCCTCCTCGCGCTGCTTGGGCGCGACCAGCGTGACACGCTCGTCCTTGTAGTCGGGAAACACCGCCTTCATGACATCGGTGGAGGCAAGTTCGCCTCGGCCGACCGCGGCCAGCACATCCTCGATGTCCTTGCGCGCCAGCCGGTGCAGCACAGGCTTCAGGCTTTCCTTGGTGAAGGTCTTGCCGGACCGTTCGAAGGCGCGCTCCAGAATGCGGATACCGAGACCCGAATATTGCTTGCGAATAGCGTTCTTGGTCGCGCGGCGGATGGCCGAACGTGCCTTGCCGGTAACGACCACCGATTCCCACGCCGCCGGCGGGACCTGCGCCTTCGAGCGGATGATCTCGACCTCGTCGCCGTTCTTCAGCTCCGTCATCAGCGGCATGATGCGGCCATTGACCTTGGCGCCGACGCAAGTGTCGCCGACATCGGTGTGGACGGCATAGGCAAAGTCGATCGGCGTGGCGCCGCGCGGCAGCGCGATCAGCATGCCCTTCGGCGTGAAGCAGAATACCTGGTCCTGGAACAGTTCCAGCTTGGTGTTTTCGAGGAAGTCCTCGGGATTGTCGCCTTCGGCAAGCTGCTCGATGGTGCGGCGCAGCCACGCATAGGCATTGGTCTCCTTCGAGATCGCATGGGCGGCGCCGTTCATCTTGCCGCCGCTATCCTTATAGATCGAATGAGCGGCGACGCCGTATTCGGCGATCTTGTTCATCTGGTGGGTGCGGATTTGCAATTCGACGCGCTGGCGCGACGGGCCGACGATGGTGGTGTGGATCGAGCGGTAGTCGTTCTGCTTCGGCGTCGAGATGTAGTCTTTGAAGCGGCCGGGCACCATCGACCAGGTGGTGTGGATGGCGCCGAGCGCGCGGTAGCAGTCCTCGACCGTCTCGACAACGACGCGGAAGCCGAAAATGTCGGACAGCTGCTCGAACGACAGCGCCTTGGCCTCCATCTTGCGGAATACCGACCACGGCTTCTTCTGCCGGCTCTTGACCTCGGCCTTGATCGAATATTTGTCGAACAGCGTGGAGAGCGCCTTCTCGATCTCGGACAGCACGCCCTTGTTGCGCTCGAAGATTTCGGCGAGCCGTGCGGTGACGGCGCGGTAGGCTTCCGGATTGATGAAGCGGAAGGCGATCTCTTCCAACTCCTCGCGCATGCCTTGCATGCCCATGCGGCCGGCCAGCGGCGCGTAGATGTCCATCGTCTCTTCGGCAATGCGCAGGCGCTTGGCTTCCGGCACATGGTCGAGGGTGCGCATATTGTGCAGGCGGTCGGCGAGCTTGACCAGAAGCACGCGCACGTCTTCCGAGATCGCCAGCAATAGCTTGCGCAGGTTCTCCGCCTGCTCGGCCTTCTTCGAGACGAGGTCGAGCTTCTTCAGCTTGGTCAGGCCCTCGACCAGCTTGCCCATTTCCGGGCCGAACAATTCGTCGATCTCGGCCCTGGTCGCCGTGGTGTCCTCGATCGTGTCGTGCAGCAAGGCAACAGCAATCGTCGCCTCGTCCATGTGCATTTCGGTGAGGATGGCGGCGACTTCGAGCGGATGCGAGAAATAGGGATCGCCGGAGGCACGCTTCTGGTGGCCATGCTTCTGCATGGCGTAGACATACGCCTTGTTGAGCAGCGCCTCGTTGACGTCAGGCTTGTAGCGCTGCACGCGCTCGACAAGCTCATACTGCCGCATCATGGGCGGGATCTCGCAATGCTGAAATGAATCATGCGCCGCACTGGCGTACGGCGCATGTCATAGATAGCCACGAAACTGCCGACGCGAAAGTGTCGGCAGCTGTCGCTAAGATCAATAATCGTCGCTTTTTTCCGGTGGCACCAGGCCCTCGATGCCGGCCAACAGGTCTTCTTCGGTCATGCGATCGAAGGTGACGTTGTCCTCGGCGTCGTCGGCATCGGTGGCCACAACGGCGCTGCCGGTCTGGTCGGCAATCGCCTCGCCATCGGCTTCCGGCTCATCGACCTCGACATGCTTCTGCAGCGAATGGATGAGATCTTCCTTGAGGTCGTCCGGCGACAGCGTCTCTTCGGCGATTTCGCGGAGCGCAACGACCGGATTCTTGTCGTTGTCGCGCGGTACGGTGATCTGCGCGCCCTGGCTGATCTGACGGGCGCGGTGGCCGGCCAGGAGCACCAGCTCGAAGCGGTTGTCGACCTTGTCGATGCAATCTTCAACGGTTACGCGGGCCATGAGTTGCCCCTTTCATGCCTGGATTTGATGGAAAACAGGCGCGGTCCATAACCCGAACGCCGCCAAAATACAAGCTTCTATGGCGGTGCGCAGCTCTGATGCGGGCCGCCTGCGACGACACAGCGCCGATCACAATTGCTTGCGGTGCGGCATGGTGCCTTGGATTGCCGTAAAACTGGCGTTATCTCGAACGATGAAGGCCAACAGGTCTATTATCAGACCGGCCGATAGTCGCCACGCATTTAGACGACCGCTTATTTCGAAAAAGGACATTTTTCCATGTTCGATCCTCGTGAAAAAATCGCTCTCTTTATCGACGGTGCCAATCTCTACGCCACCTCGCGCGCGCTGGGCTTCGACATCGACTACCGCAAACTTCTGGCGAGCTTCCAGAAACGCGGCTATCTGCTGCGCGCTTATTACTACACCGCGCTGGTCGAGGATCAGGAATACTCCTCGATACGGCCGCTGATCGACTGGCTCGACTATAACGGCTTCAAAGTGGTGACCAAACCGGCCAAGGAATTCACCGACTCGACCGGCCGGCGCAAGATCAAGGGCAATATGGATATCGAGCTGACCGTCGATGCGCTGGAGCTTGCCGACGTCGTCGACCATTATGTCATCTTTTCGGGCGACGGCGATTTCCGCACGCTGGTCGAGGCGCTGCAGCGGCGCGGGCGCAAGGTGTCGATCGTCTCGACCATGGCCTCGCAGCCGCCGATGATCTCCGACGATCTGCGCCGCCAGGCCGACCATTTCATCGACTTGATGACGCTCAAGAATGAAGTCGGCCGCGATCCGTCGGAGCGGCCGATGCGCCGGCCCGAGCCAGCCGAAGTCGACGAGGAAGACTATTGACGGTCGTTGCCTTGACCGCGCCCCTGGTCGTCTCGCCCGAACCCGATCGCGATTGCCCGCTCTGCCCGCGGCTGCACGACTTCATCGCCGAGTGGCGGCGGCGCGAGCCGTCCTGGTTCAACGCCCCGGTGCCGACCTTTTTGCCGCCGGAAGGCGAGGATGCGGTGCGTCTGCTGATCGTCGGGCTGGCGCCTGGCCTGCGCGGCGCGAACCGGACGGGGCGCCCCTTCACCGGCGATTTTGCCGGCGACCTGCTCTACGACACATTGATCGCGCACGGCTTTGCGCGCGGCGAATTCAAGGCGCGACCTGATGACGGGCTGGAGCTTGTCGGTACGGCGATTACCAATGCGGTGCGCTGCGTGCCGCCGGAGAACAAGCCGGTTGGCGCCGAGATAGCGACTTGCCGGACGTTCCTGGTGCCGACGATCGCGCGATTTCCAAACCTGCGCGCTGTGCTGGCGCTGGGCTCGATCGCGCACCAGTCGACCGTGCGGGCGCTCGGCCAGCGCGTCGCCGCCTTTCCGTTCCAGCATGGCGGGCAGCAGCAGGCCAATGGCATCACGCTGTTTTCCAGCTATCATTGCTCGCGCTACAACACCAATACCGGCGTGTTGACGGAAGCGATGTTCGTCAACATCTTCAGTCAGATAGAAGCTTTTCTGAAGACATAGAGTCGGACGAGGCCCGCCGGCAAGCCCTAGATTCGGGCGATCGCGGACAACCAGGCCAGGAGATCCAGCAACCACAGAAACAGTGCAAGCTGCAGCGCGACGCGCAGGCGTTGGATGATCCGCCAATTGCTGGCCATGTCGGATTTGATGCGCAGCGCAAGCGCTCGGTGCATCCCATCCATGGTTGCGGGAGGGTGCTGATCGACGAAATCCTGGAGCAGCTTCTCGGGATCGAAACGGAACGTATAGTTATAATATGGCCACACCATAATCGCGACCAGCAGTCCGATAAGAAGAAGCAATGTCAGCGCCAGCCAGTCCCAAGGCCCTACGCCATCCTGGAGCGCCCTGCCTCCAAGGAGAGAACTCGCGAACACGGTTGCGAAGATCAGATTGCCGGCACGCGTATTAAGACTTTCAACCACGCCCTGCTGGTGCTGGAGGCCACGCACCGCCTCCGCATAGACAAATGCCAGGCGGGGTCGCCGCCGTCCGTCGCAGCAGGCGTGGCGTTGCTGTCATTGGTTGATGAGGGGCGCTCCGGCATCAAATGCATTTAGCACGGCGCCGCCCGCGATATGAATAGCTACACTTGCGAAGGCTCCGTCGTTCCGTCTTCGCGCCACCGAGGGTGCTCCCGTCGACAGGAATAGCGTCAATCCGTCGACATCGCTTCAGGCGCTGCGGCAAACAACGCGGCCAGCGTCGCCGGCCCGCCTTGGAGAACATTCAGGTCGACGTCGCCGCTGATGCCGTCGACGCGGCCCCGGTTGTGGTACTGCCAGTAAATCCAGTCGTCATGGCCCGGCCGCAGCACCAGCGAACGCAGCCAGCGCGGGCGGCCGGCTAGCTGCCCGGCATAGGCTTGCGCCGCCTCGTCGGTCACGTAGAGGATCGCCCTCTTGCCGAACGCCGCCTCGACCGGGCCGAGGAAGGCGGAGAGTTCGGCGCTCAGTTGTTCGGGGGTTGGCCGCTGGGGGCAATTGCCGCCGAACTCGATGTCTACCACCGGCGGCAGCAAAGGCTGATCGCGCGGCACCACCGAGATGAAATTGCGTGCCTGATCCGCACCCGGTCTGCAGAAGGTGAAGAAATGATAGGCACCGACGGCAAGACCGGCGGCGCGGGCCGCGCGCAAATTGGCGGCGAAGGCATCGTCGACATGATCGCCGCCTTCCGTCGCCTTGATCACGGCGAAGGCGACATCGTCGGCGGCAACACGCCGCCAGTCGATCTGCCGCTGATGATGGGAGACGTCGATGCCCCTGACCGGATATTTGCCGCGGTCCGGAGAAAACGTCTGGAAGTAGGTATAGCCGCCGGCCAGAACGAGGCCCGCCAGGAGCAGACCGGCCGCGCCCCATACGACGATCCGGTTTTTCAAACGAGACCTATCCCCTTTGGTCCGCCCTGCCTGCCGCTATGGCTCCGGACGTTCGTCGTTCGAAAGGCCAAATCATTGGCTCCGCCTCGCGGACCGCTCCTCACCCTCGCTCCTTCAGCAGCCGGCCCTTCTCACGCGACCAATCGCGCTGCTTTTCGGTCTCGCGCTTGTCGTGCAGCTTCTTGCCGCGGCCAACGGCGAGCAGCAGCTTGGCACGGCCTTGGTCGTTGAAGTAGATCTTCAGCGGCACCAGCGTCATGCCTTCGCGGTCGACGCTTTGCGCCAGTTTGGCCATCTCACGCTTGTTGAGCAGCAGTTTGCGGCGGCGGCGCGGCTCATGGTTGAAGCGGTTGGCCTGCAGATACTCCGGCAAATAGGAGTTGATCAGCCAGATCTCGCCGCCCTCGACCGAGGCGTAGCTGTCCTGGATATTGGCCTGGCCCTGGCGCAGCGATTTCACTTCCGTACCGGTCAGCACCAGGCCGGCCTCGATCGTGTCGAGCACCTCATAGGAAAACCGCGCCTTGCGGTTTTCCGCAACGGTCTTGTTGTTGGGATCGGCTTTTCTGACTTGATTCATGATGCGGAGAGGTGGCGCCTCATCCCTAGTTTATCAAGCCGGCGTGCTTCATCGCCGCGTCGATCTTCTCGGCGGTCGACGGCTCGACCGTCATTAGCGGCGAGCGCAGCACGTTCTCGACCTTGCCCAGCTTCGACAGCGCATATTTCGCGCCGGAAACGCCGGGCTCCATGAAAATCGCTTTGTGCAGCGGCAACAGACGGTCCTGCAGGTCGAGCGCCTTGGCGCTGTCGCCGGAAAGCGTCGCCTCCTGGAATTCAGCGCAAAGCCTGGGTGCGACATTTGCCGTCACCGAAATACAGCCGACGCCGCCATGCGCGTTGAAGCCGAGCGCCGAGGCGTCTTCGCCGGAGAGCTGGATGAAATCCTTGCCGCAGGTGGCGCGCTGCTCCGAAACCCGCTCGACCTTGCCGGTGGCATCCTTGACGCCGACGATGTTCTTGAAGTCGTGCACCAACTGGCCCATCGTCTCGGGGCTCATGTCGACCGCCGAGCGCGGCGGAATGTTGTAGATGATGATCGGCAGGCTGGTTGCCTTGGCGACGGCGGCGAAATGCGCATAGAGGCCGCGCTGTGTCGGTCTGTTGTAATAGGGCGTGACGACAAGGGCCGCGTCGGCGCCCGCCTTCTCGGCATACTGGACTAGGCCGACCGCCTCTTCGGTGTTGTTGGAGCCGGCGCCGGCGACGACCGGAACCCGGCCCTTGGCGACCTCGATGCAAACCTTGACGACTTGGCGGTGCTCGTCATGCGACAGCGTCGGCGACTCGCCGGTGGTGCCGACCGGGACCACGCCCGTTGTGCCTTCGGCGATCTGCCAGGCGATGAACGCGCGAAAGGCTTTCTCGTCGAAACGGCCGCTCTTTTCGAACGGTGTGACGAGCGCGGTCAGCGAGCCTCTTAGCATGTCGTCCAACTCCTTGGGACTAGCGCATGACCCCGAAAATCGCAGTCGACTTCGGAAAGGATCATGCGCCAATTTAAATTGCTACAGCGTCCTTTGCACGTCTGAGAAGACGCGCGGCGCTGTAGGTGTTTGTCGTGCGCGCCTTCTAGCCGAAAGCGAAGCGGCGCACCATAGTCTCGACATTGTTGCGCGGCAAGCATTGCGCCAGCAATTGCAATTCGAACGACCTCGATAAGGTTTTCTTTACGGGCCCTTCATCACATACGAATAGGCTGCAGTTCATCTGTGCCAGTTGTAGCATCGAAGAATAGGAAATAACCAAATCCATGCCGACCAGGCGGCCTCATCTTTTCGCGCTTCTCGGCGCGATCGTTGTGCTGATCCCCGGCGCGGCGACCGGCGGCAGCGTCGATGGGCAGGTCACGTCGGCGATCCCGATGACGGAGCCGCAGAACAATGCACTGCAGCAGTTCCCGTCGCCATCCGCCAGCGTCGCGGCGCTGAAGAGCGGTCTCGATGCGCTGGCGGCAAACGACATTCAGCGCGCGCGCCAGCTGCGCGAGGCGCTGCCGGCAAAATCGCTCGACCGGCACATCCTTGCCTGGGCGATTGCGCTCTATGGCGGCGACCAGGTGCCGAGCGGCGACGTCGCGGATGCCGCGAAGATGCTGCCGAACTGGCCGGGCACGATCGCCTTGCGCAAGAACAGCGAGCGCGCGCTCTATCGCGAGAACCCCACGCCACAAGTCGTGGTGCGGGCGTTCGACGGCAGCCAGCCGCTGACCTTCGAGGGCGTGGTGATCCTAGCCCGCTCCTATGTAGCGCAGGGCGATACCAAGGCGGCGCGCTCGGTGCTGTCGCCATTCTGGCGCACCGAAAAGCTCGAAGCCAGGGACGAGGCGGCGGTCATCCGCGAGTTCGGCGCGCTGATCCCGACCGCCGACCATCGCTTCCGCATGGAGCGCATGTTCTATGCCGACCGGGTCGCTTCGGCGCTGCGCGTCGCCGATCTCGCCGGCGCCCAGCAATTAGCGGCTGCCTGGGCGGCAGTCACCAAAGGCGACAAGAACGCGGCCAAGCTGCTGAAGGCGGTGCCGGCAGCGCAGCGGGCGGCCGGCTTTCTCTTTGCCGAAGCCGAATATCTGCGCAAGCAACAGAAATTTTCCGACGCCGCCGCGCTGGTGCTGAAAGCGCCGGGCGACCGTGACGCTCTGGTCGATCCGGACGCCTGGTGGGTCGAACGCCGGGTGCTGTCGCGCGAGCTGGTCGACCAGGGCGACATCAAGACCGCCTACAGAATAGTCGCCGCGCATGCTGCCGAAAGTCCCGCCAATGCTGCCGAGGCGGAATTCCATGCAGGCTGGTACGCGCTGCGCGGCCTCAACGACCCGAGCACCGCCGCCAAGCATTTTGCGCGAATCGCGGAGTTCGCCCAAGGACCGATGTCGCTGTCGCGCGCCTATTACTGGCTCGGTCGCGCCGCCGAGGTCGGCGGTCCCGGCAGTGCCAAGGATTATTTCAGCCGTGCCGCCAGCTACGGCACGACCTTTTACGGCCAGCTTGCCGGCGAGCGTGTCGGCCGGCAGACCCTCAACATCGTCTACCCCCAACCAAGTGCCGCCGACCGCCAGAATTTTGCCGCCCGCGAGGCGGTCGGCGCCATCGAGCGGCTGCAGCAGGCCGGCTATGACCGCTATGCCGAAACACTCTACCGAGACCTTGCCGGGCAGCTGAACAGCCCCGGCGAACTGGCGCTGCTTGCGGCGCTCGCGGAAAGACAAGGCAACCATTTCATGGCGCTGAAGGTCGGCAAGATCGCCGGCGCCCGCGGCATCGACGTCGGCGCGCTGTCGCATCCGCTCGGCGTCATTCCCGACACAGCCAACGTCTCCGGCTCGGGCAAGGCGCTGGCCTATGCGATTGCCCGCCAGGAAAGCGAGTTCAACATCGGCGCCGTCTCCAGCGCCGGCGCGCGCGGACTGCTGCAGCTGATGCCAGGCACCGCCAAGCAATTGGCGAAGAAGGCCGGCATGACATTTTCTCAAGCCCGGCTGACCACCGATGCCGGCTACAATGCAACGCTGGGGGCCGCCTTTCTCGGCGAGCAGCTCGGCCGTTTCGACGGCTCCTACGTGCTGACCTTCGCCGGCTACAATGCCGGCCCCGCCCGCGCTGCCCAGTGGGTCGCGAAATACGGCGACCCGCGCGGCAAGGACGTCGACGCCGTTGTCGACTGGATCGAGCGGATTCCCTATACGGAAACAAGAAGTTACGTTCAGCGCGTGATGGAGAATTACGAGGTCTACAAGATGCGTATCTCCGGCAAGTACGACATCGTCGGGGACCTGGTGAATGGCCGAGGGTGACGACCGGGCTTCAAGCCAAGTCAGGTTGCGATCCTTCGCGCCCCCCGCTGTCCCGCCGACATCTCGAAGATTCTCAGCGCCGACGCTTCGATTTGACCGCCCCTGCCCTCGCCTGTAGCAGTCGGGAACGATCCGGCAACTGTGAGGAAGCGGTCCTTATGGCAATCGAGCAAGGCTTCTCCGATTTCTTCTACGCCGCGCCGGACGGGCTGTCCCTGCACGCCCGCATCTACGGCGAAGCGAATTCCGGCGGTTGGCCAATCGTTTGCCTTCCCGGTCTGACCCGCAATTGCCGTGATTTTCACGATTTGGCGCTTTATCTGTCGACGCAGGCGAGGCGTAAGGTTGTTGCTTTCGACTATCGCGGGCGCGGTCAGTCCGCCTACGATGCCGATATCGGCCATTACAATATCGGCATCGAAGCGGGCGATATTCTCGCCGGGCTGGCAGCACTTGGCATCGAGGCGGCTGCCTTCATCGGCACCTCGCGCGGCGGACTGATCATCCATGTGCTCGGGGCGATGCGGCCGGCCGTGCTGAAGGCCATCGTCTTCAACGACATCGGCCCGGTGATCGAGTCGCAAGGTCTCGCCCATATCCGCTCCTATCTCGACCCCATGCCTAGGCCGAAGACATACGCAGAGGTGGTCCGCGATCTGCGCAGCACCCATGGCTCGGATTTTTCGGTGCTGACCGATGCGGATTGGGAGCGGATGGCGTCAGCCCTCTACCGCGAGGCCGAGGAGGAATTTCTGCCCGATTTCGATCCGAAACTGGTCGATACCCTGGCTGGCCTCGATCCCAGCCGGCCGCTACCCGATCTTTGGCCGCAGTTCGACGCGCTGGCGGCCATCCCGATGCTCGTCATACGCGGCGCCAACTCGAAGCTGCTGTCCGCCGAAACGCTCGAGCAGATGCGGACGCGCCATACCGATATCGAGACGATCACTGCCGACGGCCAGGGGCATGCACCGTTTTTGGAGTCCGGGATCCTGCCGGGCAGGATCGCTGGTTTTCTTGACCGGGCCGAGCGGACGGGGCGGCTGGAAGTAACTCTCGGCGGGATGAAGTAGTTTTGGCGCTCGTTTTGCTGATCAAAGCATTATGGCAGCGATCGACAGTTCCGCTTACATTTTCTGTGAATACTTTTAAATGTCGACGGTGCCCCTCATCCGCGTGCCGGCACCTTCTCCCCGTATACCGACGGGGAGAAGGGGGATGATCGCAACGCTGGGGATTAGCGAAATCTTTCGCAAGGACGCCTTTCTCCCCGTCGCTTCACGGGAAGAAAGGCCCGGTAGGGCAATGAGGGCAGCGCAACCCTGAGCGGCTGGCTGATACCTCACGTCAGATCCGTCAGGATTTGGCGCTTCTCTTCGCTGGCTTTGGGGCCTTGCTTGCGGCCGGCTCGCCTTTTGGCCCTCGCCTTGCCGGAGGTGGAGCAGACAAAGCGCTTGCCGCGCCACTGTCCGCGCCACTGGACCGCGGCGTCTCCAGCACAGTAACGCAGCCATCGAGATCGTTGGTGGCCAGATGCGCGTAGCGCATGGTCATCGACAGCGTCTGATGGCCGAGCCACATCTGCACGCGCCTGATGTCGATGCCGCCCTGGACGAGACGCGAGGCACAAGTATGGCGCAATATATGCGGCACGACCTGATCGTCGGCGCCAAGCCCGACTTCGGCCTTGGCATCGTTCCAGATGGCGCGAAACTGCGCTTGGCTGAGCTTGGTGAACGGGCCTTTGGGCCGGCGGCCCTCGGTGGCCGGCAGCTTGATCACCTCTTTTACCCGCTCGGTCATCGGGATGGTGCGGCTGCGGCCGGACTTGGTGATCCAGAAACTGACGCGGTGCTCCTGGATATCGTTCCAGATCAAGCCCAGCGCTTCGCCGAGGCGGCAACCGGTGTCAACGAGAAGACGGAAAGCCGATAAGCGTCCTCGCTGCGGCTCTTGATGGCGGCGAACAGCCGGGCCTCCTCGTCTCTTTCGAGGAAACGAATCCTTCCCGCCCGCTCCTTCTGGCGGCGGAACTCGGGCAGGCTGTGGATATCCCCCATCTTGTAAGCCTTGCGCAGCAGTTTGCTGAGGGCAGCCATCTTCCGGTTGATGGTTGCGTTGCTGTTGCCGCGCTGGCGCAAGGTGCCGATAAGATTGTCAAGGGTGCTTTGGTCAAAGGCGCTGAAACGCTCCCCTAGGAGGATCTCGTCTATCTCGCCGATGAAAGAGCTGACATTGTATTTATGCCGCCCGTCATCCCAAAGTATGTCCCGGTATGCTGAAAAAAGTTCTCCGATCCTGTGCGACTTTACTTCTCGTATCTTGTTGTAACTGTATTTTATTTTTGCAGTTTGAGAAGAAAACATCGAAAAATGATCAGAGGTTCCTCCCTCTTGAATCGCATCGTTCGTCATTATTCGCCACACCCCCGAGTGGATAGGCCTAGACCTACCTGCTTGGCGGTGCCCTTTCAAGAGTTTTAAGCGTTGCGGCCGATTTCATCCACCGGTGGCGGATCCCAACGACATCGTTCCACAACCCTGTTCAGCTACCGAACCCCCTTTTCCTTCTGTTTGCTACCAGTCGCGAAAACAAAAACAGCCCGGGCGTTAAGGCGCCCGGGCTGGATTCACTTGCTTTAAGTCCAGCCCTTAGAACGAGCGCTGGAAGCGGAGGATACCGCCGACGGCGTTCTTCTTGTCGCCCGGGATGCCGGTCCAGTTGTATTCATAGGGACCGATGCCGTCGAAGCTTGAGACCTTATGGCTGTTGTGAGCATAGTCCACTTCGGCCGTGATCGTGAAGCCGGGAACGATGTCGTAGGCGATATTGGCCGCGACGCCAGCTTCCTTGGCTTCGTCATACGACGCCTGAACGTTGAACGAGGTCTTCTCGTTGATGGTGTAAGTACCACCGCCCCAGACTGCCCAGTTACCGCCCCACTGCTTGTAGTAATTGCGCGGAGCGTTGTCGTCAGTGCCGTAGCCGGCCATCAAGAACAGCGACAGGTTCTGCATCGGCGTCACGTCAAGGCGAACCTTGCCGGCCCATTCTTCCAGGCTGCTGTCATAGGCAACAACACCGCTGATGGATCCCCAGCCCTGCGTGTACTTCACGCCGCCAACTACATACGGAACATAGCTGTCGATCGAGTCGTGACCGAAATTGAAGGCAACTGGAGGTCCAACATCAGCAACGACAAAGCCTTCACCCGTTTCCAACGAAGCCACCGCCGAGAAGCCGTTGCCGGCATCGAAGTAATACTGGACGACATTGGTGTCGAAGCCGCCGTAGGGAACGATCGTATCCTGGATAACGTTGCCGGCGTAGCCGGTGAACGTGTTGAAGGCTGTTTCGTCCTTACCGACGCGGAGACCACCAAGCTGGATCCAGGCGAAGTTCAGCGAAACGCCTCTGCTACCAAAGTCGGAAAAGGCGGTGTCGTCATAGTGACCCGTTCCCCAGTTGAAGCGGGTCTCGGTGTAGGTCTTCAAGGTGCCCATCTCGGTTTCCTGGCCGGTCCAGGTCCTCAGCGTGAAGCGAGCCTGCTTGTAGTAGCCGTCGTTGACGTTGTCTTCACCATTGATGGCATCCTTAAGGTCCTGGTACCTGGCGCCGTCGAACGAGCCAGCCTGGCCAACGCCGATGTCATAGCGGACGTAGCCGCCGATGCGCAGGCAGATTTCGGTGCCGGGGATGTAGTAGTAGCCAGCGCCGTAGACGTCGCAAATCTTGACGTATTCAGCGGGTTCCGGCTCGGCGACGACGACAGCGTCGGCGGCGCGCGCACCGGAAACTGCGATCAGTGCCGCAGCGGAGCCGAGAAGAAGGCTCTTGATGTTCATTTTCTGACCTCCAGTCAAAAGTTAAAAAACGGGTCTGGGTATTCTTTGCTGAAGGACAGCGTTCCCTGCCCCATCCCCACTACCGAAAAAGATGCGCACCGCGCCGCTCCTTCAAACCCGACATTACCCATGAGACGGCCGCGTTCAACCACGATCGTACCGGCAAAAGGTTTGTGTTGGCGCTATCCCCCAGCGTTGTTGCACAAATGACACGATTTGGCCTCACTCCGAAAGCTCCCGTTAACCAACAGCCCTTCGCAAGCCGTTGCAAACGGCGGATTCCGGCGACGGTCGGCCCGAAATGTGACCATGACCCGAGTCGCGAACACGGGAATTGCCGCAGAATCGCCACATCGCCGGGCGGCGCTTTGGCGAAGGGTCGATTTTTCAAGGATAATAGCGCCAGCTTGTTGATTGTGCCGGCGCTTTTCTTTATCCACCGGCGCAACGGAGAGGTGGCCGAGTGGTCGAAGGCGCTCCCCTGCTAAGGGAGTAGAGGTCAAAAGCTTCTCGTGGGTTCGAATCCCATCCTCTCCGCCACCCTACACCCGCGGGCTTCGGGTGGCAGGCCATCCTGCTTCGCGCTGCGCGCTTCGCAGGACAAGTCCAACGAATCCCCTCTCCGCGCGAAGCAGGATGCCCTCCGAAGCCGTAGCGAAGGAGGGCCGCAACCTCTTGGAACGCTTGCAAAATCGGGGTTGGCCTATTCGTCCTTGCGAAGGAGGATGCACTCCAATGCGTTGGCGAGGGAGGGCCGGTTCGTGTGGTATGTATATCTGCTGGAAAGCAAGACTGCGGAAGGCGAGCGCTATATCGGTGTGACCTCGGACCTGAAGCGACGGACCGCCGAGCATAACGCCGGAAAATTCAGCCATACCTCCAAATTCCTGCCATGGCGGATCGTGACCTGCATCGCCTTCTCGAACCAAGCCAAGGCGACCTCATTCGAGCGTTATCTCAAATCCGGTTCCGGGCATGCTTTTGCCAGCAAACGCCTTTGGTGACCATCTGCCGCTCCTCACGTGATCGTGCAATAATCAGCGGTTTTCCCAAATAATTACGCAATCTCAGCTACTTACGACAGAAACACACGGTGCCAATTCCGCTCTTTCGTTCGATTCTGACTGGAGGTCAGAAAATGAACATCAAGAGCCTTCTTCTCGGCTCCGCTGCGGCACTGATCGCAGTTTCCGGTGCGCGCGCCGCCGACGCCGTCGTCGTCGCCGAGCCGGAACCCGCTGAATACGTCAAGATCTGCGACGTCTACGGCGCTGGCTACTTCTACATCCCCGGCACCGAAACCTGCCTGCGCATCGGTGGCTATGTCCGCTATGACATCGGCATCGGCGACGTCGGCTCATTCGACGGCGCAAAGACCACCGATCAGCAGGACGGCGACTCGCAGGATACCTACTACAAGCATGCCCGCTTCACGCTGAAGACCTGGACCGGCCAGGAAACCGAACTCGGCACCTTAAAGACCTACACCGAGACCCGCTTCAACTGGGGTAACCACAACGATTACCTTGATGACAACTTCAATGGCGGTACGAGCGTTTCGCTGAACTTTGCCTGGGTCCAGCTCGGTGGTCTGCGCGTAGGTAAGGACGAATCGGCCTTCAATACGTTCAGCGGCTACGCCGGCAACGTCATCCAGGATACGCTGGTCCCCTATGGTGGCTTCGACACCAATGTCGTGCAGTACTACTTCGATGCCGGCAACGGCTTCTCGGCCGTGGCATCGTTGGAAACCGGTTCGGGCAGTGCCGCCGCTGATCCTGGCATTTTCCAAGACAGCAACAGCGGCAATGATTCCATCGACAGCTATGTCCCGTATGTTGTCGGCGGTATCAAATACACGCAGGGCTGGGGCTCGATCACCGGTGTCGCCGCCTATGACAGCACCTGGGAAGAGTGGGCCGGCAAGGTTCGCGTCGACGTTACGCCGATACAGAACCTGACACTGTTCCTCATGGCCGGTTACGGTTCGGACGACAACATCGACCGCAACTTCTACAAGCAGTGGGGCGGCAACTGGGCAGTATGGGGTGGTGGCACCTACACCATCAACGAGAAGACCTCGTTCAATCTCCAGGCCTCGGCTGACGACGACAAAAACTACGGCGTCGCTACGAACATTGCCTACGATATCGTTCCCGGTCTCACGATCACGGCCGAAGTCGATTGGGCCCGCGACGGCCAGTTTGACAAAGCCTACGATCGCAACTGGACCAACGCCGACGACAAGGACAGCGTCGGCGGCATGCTCCGCTTCCAGCGCTCGTTCTAACAGACCGAGCGTGATTTGAGATTGAACCCGGCGGGCAACCGCCGGGTTTTCGTATCGGCGCGACGCAGCTGTCAACTCTCGATGCATAATGCAGGCTGCTGCTGAGCAGCCGATCGCAGGACCGGTCGAATGCAATGCTCGCTCCGCACGCTTGTTCGTGCAAAAGAAAAACTTGGGCCGATCTGAAGAGCTGGCCTACCGGATCAATGTATTTCGACGGCAAGTCACGATCGACCTCGACCGATCGGGCGCATCCTACTTGTTCAAATTTCAGCCAGATCGCCCAAGGCGTCAATCAGCGGCTGAATTGCGCTCTCATAATTTTTCCAGCGTTTGACGGATGAACTATAGACCGGCTGCCGCACCTGCCAGCGGCTGAGGGTATTGACCGACCCGCTCGTCTCGAAAAAGCGCAAGCAGGCATCGTCCCAGGTCAATCCAAGATGATCGATGAGACGGCGCGACTGCTTCTCCTGATCCGTAACCAGCGTCTCGTAGCGGCTTTCAAAAATACGTCCGGGAAAGACCTTATTCCAATGCCGCATCAGGCGATCATATTCACGGTAGTACAGCCCGAGAGTCTTAAGGTCGGCGTTATAGCCGTGCTCCTTGTTGAACCTCAAGACGAAGCAGGAGACGCAATTGTCAATGGCATCGCGGCGGCAATGAATGATGCGCGCGTTGGGAAAGAGAATTCCGATCAAGCCGATGACCTCGAAATTATGAGGCATCTTGTCGACGATGCGTAACGCGCCAGGCCCGTGTTGACGCAGATAGGACAGGTATTCTTCGGCCAGCGCCCTAGACTGGTCCCTCGTCATTGACATGATCGAACTGCGCGAGGCCTCATCCGACTGCGTTCCGAAACCCATCAAGCCCGCCATTCGCCGTAGTTTAGAAAGCTCCCCGGCGCCATGGACATCCGGATGGCTCGCGCAGATTTGCTCGGTCAGCGTCGTCCCCGACCGGGGCATGCCCAGCACAAACACAGGCACTTCGGACGGACTGCCGTGGCCAGCCTTGGCTTCCAATAGAGACGGGCTGAATATCTCGATCATGGAATCGATGCTGCGCCGGAAGGACTCCAGATCGAAACCATGGCCAGCGGCCTTTTTTGCCTTCTGGAAGTGATCCATCGCCTCTTCATAACGCTGAAGATCGTTCAGCACTTTGCCTGCGGCGTGATGGAGCTGCGATGCAACATCCGGGTCAAGCTTGGGATTGGAGAGTTCGCTCAGGATAAAGTCGAGTTCGGCAGGTTTTTCGGTGAACTTGCGCGTGTCGACCAGACTATTGTAGGCCTCTCCAACATCGACGCGACGTTCGATTGCCTGCTTCAGATACGCTCCGGCTTCGTCCATGCGACCGACGCTGGTGAGTGCACCGGCCAGACCAATCCGGACCATGGGATGATCGCTGTTGATCTTCAGCGCCGTCTCGTAAAGGGGCAAAGCCATCTCGGCCTTGTCGAAGTTGACGTAGGCACGTGCTAGTCCGCAAAGCGCTTCCACCAGGTCGGGCTTCAATTCGCAGGCCCGCTGCAGGTGCCTGATCGCAAGCAAGCTGTCGCCAAGCTTCAGACCGGCCTCTCCCAGGCTGAGGTGGAAATATGGATTTTCAGGCGCCTGGCTTGCCGCCCGCGCGAAATATTTGAGAGCCAACTCATCGTCAACACCGAGCCCCAGCGTGCCGAGGATGTACAGCGAAAGCGGGTGGTTGGGCGTGCGGGCGAGAACGCGATGGCATAATTCCTCGGCCTCCGGGAGTCGCTTGGCTTGCTGGAGTTCGAGCGCCTGTCGCAACAGCATGTCGTCAGCCTGCGCCCGCGACGGCGGCTTCGCCTTCGGCGGTTCCGCTTTCGGGGCCGGGCGGGACTTTATGTGCTTGGACCAAGCGGGCGGCAGTCGGTTGCTCATCATGTCTCGCTAGCAAAATGGTCCGGGAGAATCCAGCCTGACCGTTGCCGCCGGCCGTGGAACTTGCGCCGGCCAAGCCGGCAGGCTAGCAAGAAGGCCCCTTTTCGAACGAGCCTTTGCCATGCGCCCTCCCCTTACGCCGCTCATCGACGCGCTTCCCTCCACGGTGCCGTTTGTCGGCCCTGAGGCGCAGGAGCGCGACCGCGGCCGCGCCTTTCGCGCCCGCATCGGCGCCAATGAGAGCAGCTTTGGCCCTTCGCCGCGCGTCGTTGCCCGCATGGCCGAGATTGCCGGCGACATGTGGTTGTATTGCGACCCCGACAATTACGATTTGAAGGTAGCCGTAGCCCGGCATCTCGACGTCGGCGCCGAAAACGTCGTCATCGGCGAAGGCATAGACGGGCTGCTCAGCTTGGTTGCGCGCATGTATGTGGCGCCCGGCGACGCGGTGGTGACCTCGCTCGGCGCCTATCCGACCTTCAACTTTCATGTTGCCGGCGTCGGCGGCCGGCTGGTCGCAGTGCTCTACGAGAACGATCGGGAAAACCTCGACGGCCTGCTGGCGGCAGTGGCCAGGGAAAAGGCGCCACTGGTCTACCTGTCCAATCCGGACAATCCGATGGGCAGCTGGTGGGAAGCCGCCGAGATCAGCCGCTTCATCGAAGCCTTGCCGGAGACCACAATGCTGGTGCTCGACGAAGCCTATGGCGAATTAGGGCCAGCCTCAGCGCTGCCGCCGATCGATGTGGCGCGGCCGAACGTCATCCGCATGCGCACCTTCTCCAAGGCCTATGGGCTGGCCGGCATACGCTGCGGCTATGCGGTGGCCGAAGCCCAGGTGATTCGCGATTTCGAAAAGATCCGCAATCACTACGGCGTCAGCCGCATGGCGCAGATCGCCGGTGTCGAGGCACTTGCCGATCAGGCCTGGCTGGAGAGCGTGGTGCCGCGGGTCGCCGCCGGGCGCCGGCGCATCGCCGGAACAGCCGAGGCGAACGGGCTGAAGCCGCTGGCTTCGGCGACCAATTTCGTCACCATCGACTGCGGCCGCGACGGCGCTTTCGCACTAAAAGTGCTGCAGGCGCTGTTGTCGCGCGACGTCTTCATCCGCAAGCCGATGGTGCCGGTGCTCGACCGCTGCATCCGCGTCAGCGTCGGCCTCGACCACGAGCTCGACATCTTTGCCGAGGAACTGCCTGGCGCACTGGCAGCAGCACGGGGGAACTGAAGAGCGCAACGCCGGAATCCCGGTGCTGCCCGCTATTTCTCCCCGAGCAGGCGCATGACGCGCTTCAAAGCGTCCGATAATTCGGCAGCCGCTTCATCGGCGAGGCCGGCCGTCAGCTGGGCGAGGTCGCGATCCGCCGCAGCCTGAAGCCTGGCGAGCTCCGCACTTCCGCGAGCGGTCAGCGACAGGATGCGTCTGCGCCGATCGGCTGGGTCAGTGCGCATCTCGGTCAGGCCGGCGGCGGCGAACCCCCTCAGGACGCGTATGACATGCGCCGGATCGAGCCGGAGCTCGGCAGCGATTTCGGAGGACGCCGGTCCGAGATCGAGGTGGAATGCCCGCGCAAAAAACCCTGCCTCACCGCCGCTATTGGCGGCAGCATGGGACCGGCGGCCCAGTTCGAACAGCAGCCGCGCCTCGCCCAGCGTATAGGCACTATGCGTCAGGGTCTGGTCGAGCAGACCGATCAGGCACGTGTAGAAGCGGTTGAAGCCGCGGATCTCCGCGACAAGGGCATTCCGTTCGGCCGGCATGTCGACCTCCTTCGAGCTGATCGCTCCGTAAGGACCATGATCGCCGTTTATTTGACTTAGTCAATCATCGGTGGAGGCGCCATCCATGTCGCAGTGCGAAATCTGGCGGATAGCGACCGCAGAGAGACCTTCGATGCACGTTGCGTGGTTGAATTTGCACGGCGATGCGCCAGACTCGATTCAGAGGATGGAGAGCGCGATGACCGACCGGACGGTGCAACTACGCATTTATGGCAAGGTGCAAGGCGTCAGCTACCGGGTTTGGGCGCGGCGCGAGGCGTCGGCGCTTGGCCTTGCCGGGTGGGTGCGCAACGAAGTTGACGGCTCGGTGACAGCCTTGATTGCAGGGACCGATGCGGCGGTCTCGACAATGATCGAACGTCTTTGGCAGGGGCCGCCAGGGGCAGCAGTTTCGAAAGTAGATGTCGAGGAGATCGAGGCTCGCGACGTGTCCGCGGGTTTCAGGATTGTTGCCTAGCAAGGCATGATGATGCTCATTCGCTTCCATCGCACAAAATCTCCAGCGTGCAGATAGAGAAAACCTGAAGCCAACGCCCTGCCTCGACATGCCTCCGTCCTTGAATTAATTGAACGTTTGTTTTATTGTCTACAAAAAGGCGGCTTGTCATGGCGCGTACGACCGGCTCCGACGGAGAGAAGACCGAAGCTGCGGTCCGCGAGGCGGCGATCAGCCTGATTGCGCGTCTCGGCTACGAGGCGATGTCGATGCGCCAGCTGGCGGCCGAGGTTGGCGTGCAGGCAGCGGCGCTTTACCGCTACTTCCCGACCAAGCAGGACCTTCTGTTCACCCTGATGCGCGAGCATATGGAAGGCCTGATCGAGGCGTGGCGCGCAACACGCCCTGTCGGCGCCGATCCGTTAGCGCGGCTTGCCGCTTATGTCGAAAACCACATCACTTTCCATATCGAACGCCGCCACTCCACCCATGTCTCGAACATGGAGCTGCGCAGCCTGTCGCACGAAAAACTCACACAAATCCTGCGCATGCGCACGGCCTACGAGAAGGAGCTGCGCGCCATCCTGCGCGACGGCGTCGAAGCGGACTTGTTCAGCATCGAAGACACAGGGCTCACCGCGATGGCGCTGATCCAGATGATGACCGGCGTCATCGTCTGGTTCCGGCCGGGCGACCGGCTGTCGATCGCCGAAGTCACCGCTACATATCTAGCAATGACAATGCGCCTTGTTGGAGCAAAGACCGATGGCGCGTCAACGAGCCACGACGCCGCGCCCCTATTCGGGCGCGCAAAGGACGCTCTAGCAACTTGATTTCGCGCACGATCCCGATTTTCGGGATCGTGCGCCGGGAGGAACGGCATGTACACGCATACGCTCAACTTCGGGCTTGACGAAGACATCGAGGCACTGCGCGACCTGGTGCGGCGCTTTGCCCAGGAAAAGATCGCACCGATCGCCGCCGAAATCGACCGCTCGAACGAATTCCCGGCACATCTGTGGGCGGAGCTCGGCGGGCTTGGCCTGCTCGGCATTACCGCCGATCCCGATTTCGGCGGCAGCGGCATGGGCTACCTGGCCCATGTTGTCGCGATGGAGGAGATTTCGCGCGCCTCTGCCTCGGTCGGCCTCTCCTACGGTGCTCATTCCAACCTCTGCGTCAACCAGATCAACCGCTGGGCAACGCAGGCGCAGAAGGAAAAATATCTGCCTTCGCTCTGCAACGGCGAGAAGGTCGGCGCACTGGCGATGTCGGAATCGGGTGCCGGCTCCGATGTGGTGTCGCTGCGCCTGCGCGCTGAAAAGCGCAACGATCGCTATCTGCTCAATGGCACCAAAATGTGGATCACCAACGGGCCGGATGCCGAGACGCTGGTCGTCTACGCCAAGACCGATCCGGAACTCAATTCGCGCGGCATCACCGCTTTCATAGTCGAAAAGGCCTTTGCCGGTTTTTCCGTGGCGCAAAAGCTCGACAAGCTCGGCATGCGCGGCTCGAACACCGGCGAGCTGGTGTTCGAGAATGTCGAAGTGCCGTTCGACAATGTGCTGCACGAGGAAGGGCGCGGCGTCGAAGTGCTGATGTCGGGCCTCGACTACGAACGCGCCGTGCTGGCCGGCGGCCCGATCGGGCTGATGGCGGCGTGCCTCGACGTGGCGATCCCTTATGTGCATGAACGCAAGCAGTTCGGCCAGCCGATCGGCGAGTTCCAGCTGGTGCAAGGCAAGCTCGCCGACATGTACGCGACGATGAACGCGGCGCGCGCTTACGTCTATGCCGTAGCCGCCGCCTGCGATCGCGGTGAGACGGCCCGCAAGGATGCTGCCGGCTGTATTCTCTTCGCCGCCGAAAAGGCGACCCTGATGGCGCTCGACGCCATCCAGCTTTTGGGTGGCAACGGCTACATCAACGATTACCCGACCGGCCGGCTGCTGCGCGACGCCAAGCTCTACGAGATCGGTGCCGGCACCAGCGAAATCCGTCGCTGGCTGATCGGGCGGGAAATCATGGCGGAGGGCGCCTGATGGCATTCTTTTGAGATTTTGCCAGAAGCTGCACGATGTGGCACACTTCGGAATATGTGCCACAACACAGGCGAGACGGACCATGGCTGGCAAAACGGGAAAGTCCGGACTTGAAGAAGATCCGCAAGCACGGTTCGATGCCGGCGCTCGCCAACCACAGCTTCGGGTTCCGGCGAAACGCGAGCGGGTCAAGCTTGGCGAGGGCGGGCGCTTCGTCATCCCGGCCGCGATGCGGGAGGAGATGGGCCTGAAGCCTGGCGAGGACATGATTCTTCATGTCGAAAACGGCGAGCTGCGGGTAAGATCGTGGCTGCAGAATCTGCGACGCGTGCAGGCCGAATTGTCAGCGCTGAAACGGCCCGGTGAAAGCGTCGTCGACGAATTTCTGAAAGAGCGACGGGAAGAGCAGCGTCGAAGCGACAAGCGTCTCGACCGGCTTCACGCCGAAGGCACAACGGGAAAGCGGGCGAAATGAAGCCGTACGTCATGGACAGCTCGGCGGCGCTCGCAATCCTGCTCAACGAGCAAGGCACCGACAATGCGTTGGGGTTCGCGCCGGACGCACAATGCAGTTCAGTCAATGCGGCCGAAATCATCGCCAAGCTGATCGACAAGGGTCGCAGCATGGAACAGGCCGCGGACGACCTCGCCAGTCTCGGCATGCCGATCGCCGTTTTCGACGACGCGATGGGCATCGCGGCCGGGCAGCTTCGCCAATTGACGCGGCATCGCGGCTTGTCGCTGGGCGATCGGGCTTGCCTGGCGCTGGCAATTCGCGAGAATGCCATTGCCGTCACCGCCGATCGCGACTGGGGCGACCTCGATGTCGGCTGCAAGATCGAGCTGATCCGGTAACGCTATGGCCCCCCTCACCTCGCAGATCTCGCCCGCCTCCGACGCCTTCCGCGCCAATGCCGAGCGCATGCGGGCGCTGGTCGCCGACATCGCTGAAAAAGCTGCCGCCATCGAGCGCGGTGGCTCGGAGGAAGCGCGTGAACGGCACGTCTCGCGCGGCAAGCTCCTGCCGCGGCAACGCCTCGCCCAATTGCTCGATACCGGCTCGCCCTTCCTCGAAATCGGCCAGTTCGCCGCTTGGTCGATGTATGGCGAGGACGTCCCTTCGGCCGGCCTCATCGCCGGCATCGGCCGCGTCGAAGGCACCGAAGTGATGGTCGTCGTCAATGACGCCACGGTGAAGGGCGGCACCTACTATCCGCTGACGGTGAAGAAGCATCTGCGTGCACAGGAGATCGCATTGCAGAACAATCTGCCTTGCGTCTATCTGGTCGACAGCGGCGGCGCCAATCTGCCCAACCAGGACGAGGTGTTTCCCGACCGCGATCATTTCGGCCGCATCTTCTACAACCAGGCCAACATGTCGGCCGCCGGCATTCCGCAGATCGCCTGCGTCATGGGTTCGTGCACGGCCGGCGGCGCCTATGTGCCTGCGATGTCGGACGAGACAATCATGGTGCGCAACCAGGCAACCATCTTTCTCGGCGGGCCACCGCTGGTGAAGGCGGCCACCGGCGAGGACGTCACCGCCGAGGACCTCGGTGGTGCCGACGTGCATACAAGGCTTTCCGGCGTTGCCGACCACTATGCGCTCGACGACGAGCATGCGCTGGCCATATGCCGGCGTATCGTCAAAAACCTGAATCGGAACAAAACTGTAAGCCTGGCCCTGAAGAAATCGATTCCGCCGCTTCACGATCCACATGAACTCTACGGCATCGTACCGACGGATCTGCGCCAGCCCTACGACGTGCGCGAGGTGATCGCCCGCATCGTCGACGGCTCCGAATTCGATGAGTTCAAGCAGAATTACGGCACCACGCTGGTCACCGGCTTCGCTCATCTCAGCCGCATGCCGGTCGGCATCGTCGCCAACAATGGCGTGCTGTTTTCGGAAAGCGCGCTGAAGGGCGCGCACTTCATCGAGCTGTGCTGCCAGCGCAGGGTGCCGCTGATTTTTCTGCAGAACATCACCGGCTTCATGGTCGGGCGAAAATACGAGGCCGGCGGCATTGCCAAGGACGGCGCCAAGTTGGTGATGGCGGTCGCCACCGCCAAGGTGCCGAAAGTAACGATGATCATCGGCGGCTCGTTCGGCGCCGGCAATTACGGCATGTGCGGACGCGCCTATTCACCACGCTTCCTGTGGATGTGGCCGAATGCCCGCATTTCGGTGATGGGCGGCGAGCAGGCGGCAACGGTACTGGCCGTCGTCAAGCGCGAAGGCATCGAGCGCAAGGGCGGCGAATGGAGCGCCGAGGAGGAAGCGAAATTCAAGAAGCCGATCCTGATGAAGTACGAGCACGAGGGCCATCCGCTCTATTCGTCGGCAAGGCTCTGGGACGACGGCATTATCGACCCGGCCAAGACCCGCGAAGTGCTGGCGCTCAGCCTTTCGGCCGCGCTCAATGCCGAGATCGAGGAGACACGCTTCGGCGTGTTCAGGATGTGAGATGAGAGAAACCGGCCAGAGGATTCGCATTCAAACCGGCGACATCACGAAGCTGGCGGTCGATGCCATCGTCAACGCCGCCAACACCTCGCTTCTCGGCGGTGGCGGCGTCGACGGCGCCATTCACCGCGCGGCCGGCCCCGAGCTTCTGGCAGAATGCCGGACCTTGAATGGCTGCAAGGTCGGAGACGCAAAGATCACCAAGGGCTACAGGCTGCCCGCGCGCTACATCATCCATACGGTCGGGCCGGTCTGGCAAGGCGGCAGCAAAGGAGAGGGCGAACTGCTCGCCTCGTGCTATCGCCGGTCGCTCGAAATAGCCGCCGCAAAAGACTGCCGGACGGTGGCGTTTCCAGCGATCTCGACCGGCGTCTACCGCTATCCGAAGGATCAGGCGACGCAGGTCGCCGTTGGCACGGTGAGCGCCTTCATCGGCCAGCACGCGGTTCCGGAAATCGTCATTTTCTGCTGCTTCGACGAGCCGACGGCCGAATTGTATCGGCGGGTCGTTGCTGCACTCGGCAGGGTGTGACCCTGCGCCGGCGGCACCCGTCCACATCTCCATAACTATTTTTTGCTTCTTGATCTGGCCAGACGAAAGAATCGCGGCTATTGATCATCGCAAATACCAATGGGGATTGGGCGAAGATGAGGCGGCGGGTTTTTCAGAGAACAACTGTGCATATACTTGCGGGGTTGCTTATATTAGCGACGCCTGGCGTCGGTGCAGCGGAGTCGTTGGCAGGAAGCAAGGGCGAGACCCGTTTCTATCCCTATTTGCCGCAGAACCCGAAGGATCCATGTACCAAGGCCTACAAGGCCTATGCAATCGGAGGCTGCGGCAAGAATTACAAGGACTATGTGGCGGCTGGCGGTCACTCGGCCTACGCGATGACGCCGTTCAACTGGGCAACCGAATTCACTATTTGCGGTGCTTATCTGAATGCAACATCCCAGAAGGCTGCCGAAGCGCTGGCGTTGAAGTCCTGCCAGTCCGCGCGCAGCAAGTACAAGGTCACGACTGCAGGGCATGCGCCATAGCTGCCTCCAAATAGGCCGACACTCGGCGCCTTCGACGTTTCCAATGGGTGGGAAAAAATGAAGTCTATCAGCGTCAAACAAGCAGTCGTCTTGCTAATAACTGGGTTGCTTCTAATCTCGAGCCCCAATGTCGGCACGGCGGAATCACTGGCTGGAAGCAAGGGCGACGTCCGCTTCTACCCGTATTTTCCGGCAACCGCGGATCGGCCATGCACCAAGGCATATAAGGCCTATGTGGCGGCCAGCGGCCATTCAGCTTATGCGACCACTCCGTATTCCCGGGTGCGTTCGTTGTACATCCTGTGCG
This sequence comes from Mesorhizobium sp. M1428, assembly GCF_040317515.1. Taxonomy (NCBI): domain Bacteria; kingdom Pseudomonadati; phylum Pseudomonadota; class Alphaproteobacteria; order Hyphomicrobiales; family Phyllobacteriaceae; genus Mesorhizobium; species Mesorhizobium sp. M1428. The sequence continues at coordinate 250,660 of NZ_JAMYKT010000003.1, read as the reverse complement.
GCTCACGCTTGAATGCGCCCTCGCAAAAGGCTGCCGAGGATATGGCGATGAAATCCTGTCAGGCCACCCGCAACCGTTACAAGGTCACGACCGGGGGAGCTTGCGAAATCGCGGCCTCAAAGTAGGCAGGCCTCGCTTGCCTACCCTTTGACCGCCAGACTACAAAGCAGGGCATCGCCGCAGCTCGCGTGACGAGAATTCGCGCCGTTGGCGGCAAGCTCTGCCTGTGGAGGCCCGATGTTCGCCAAGATCCTGATCGCTAACCGTGGCGAGATCGCCTGCCGGGTGATCCGCACGGCACGCAGGATGGGTGTGCGCAGCGTCGCCGTCTATTCCGACGCCGACGCTCACGCCTTGCATATCGAAATGGCCGACGAAGCGGTGCATATCGGCGCCTCTCCCGCCACCGAAAGCTATCTGCGCGGCGACAAGATCATCGCGGCGGCCTTGGCCACAGGTGCCGAGGCCATCCATCCGGGCTACGGCTTTCTTTCGGAAAACCCCGATTTCGTCGACCAGGTCGCGGCGGCTGGGCTGATCTTCATTGGGCCGTCGGCGGCCTCGATCCGTGCCATGGGACTGAAGGACGCGGCCAAGCGGCTGATGGAAAAGGCCGGCGTGCCTGTCGTTCCGGGCTACCATGGCGAAGCGCAGGAGATCGTGTTGCTCGCCTCCAAGGCGCGCGAGATAGGCTACCCGGTGCTGATCAAGGCGCGCGCCGGCGGCGGCGGCAAGGGCATGCGGCGTGTCGAGCATCCCGATGATTTTTCTGAAGCACTGTCGGGCGCACGGCGCGAGGCGAAAGCCGCGTTCGGTGACGACCGCGTCTTGGTGGAAAAATATGTCGACAAGCCGCGCCACATCGAAGTGCAGGTGTTTGGTGACAATTTCGGCAACGCCGTGCATCTTCACGAACGTGACTGCTCGGCGCAGCGCCGCCACCAGAAGGTGATTGAGGAGGCGCCTGCCCCGGGCATGACGCCAGCACTGCGCAAGGCGATGACCGAGGCGGCGGTGAAAGCCGCCAAGGCAATCCACTATTCCGGCGCCGGTACCATCGAGTTCATCGTCGATGCCTCGCAAGGTCTGAAGGCCGACCGTTTCTGGTTCATGGAAATGAACACCCGCCTGCAGGTCGAGCACCCCATCACCGAAATGGTCACTGGCATTGACCTGGTCGAGTGGCAGCTACGGGTAGCCTCCGGCGAAAAACTGCCGAAGACGCAGAGCGAGATCGCGCTCTCCGGCCACGCCTTCGAGGCGCGCATCTATGCCGAGGACGCGGCAAGAGGGTTTTTGCCGGCGACCGGCACCTTGCACCATCTGAAATTTCCGCAGCCGTCACCGGAGGGTGCGACCATGCGCATCGAAACCGGTGTGCGCGCCGGTGATGCGATCTCGCCGTTTTACGACCCGATGATCGCTAAGCTGATCGTTCATGGCAAGGATAGACGGGCGGCGCTCACGGCACTTGGCGAGGCGTTGTCGCAGACAGAAATCGCCGGCTCGACGGTCAACACTGCCTTTCTTGCCGCGCTGGCCGCTGATGCGGATTTTGCGGCGGGCGATGTCGATACCGGCCTGATCGCCAGGCATCAGCAGGCGTTGACGGCGGTTCCGCCGCCGAGCGGCGAGACGATTGCGGCCGCGGCACTTGCTGCTTCCGGTGCGGGCGACTTGCCATCCTCGGACGATCCTTGGTCGTCGCTGGCCGGCTATGCGCATTTCCACGCTGTAGCACGGCGCACCCTGCTGAAGTTTGGCGAGCAGGAGATCGTCGCGCGTGTGTCGGTGCGGCCGGACGGACGGTTCGAGGTGGCGCTGGATGCGCCCTATGAGAGCGTCAATTCGCATGATCTTCGCGCGGCGCCTCGCCTCGCCCGCTGGCCGGGCCACGTCACGGTCTTCGATGGCGCCATCGGCTACGGTTTTGCCGTGCCGGATCCGCTGGCGCGAGCCGACGAAGCCGCGGCCGCTTCCGGCAGCCTGCGCGCGCCAATGCCCGGCCTGGTCAAATTGGTGCGTGCAGCCAGAGGCGAGTCCGTGATCAAGGGCCAGCCGCTGCTGATCCTGGAGGCGATGAAGATGGAGCACACCATTGCCGCCCCGCATGACGGGGTTATCGCCGAGATCGCTGCCGAAGGCGCGCAGGTCACCGATGGGACCGTGCTGGTTCGCTTTGCCGAGGAACCTCAGCTGGCTGCTGTTTCCCTATCCACGAAGTGATCTCGAACGCGTCACAAAGGCGTCGCCAAAAACAACCTGGCCGGGTTTGACCCCGGCCATGTTCGATTACAGCAGCGCGTCTTGCGGCGCCGCGGCCATCACGGCTGGATCGGCGCGTATTTGCCGTCGTGCCACTGGTTGATGTCGTAGCTGACGTTCTTGAGGTCGCCCTTCTCGTCGAAGGTGACTGAGCCGACAACCGTGCTGATCGGCTGGCCGTTCTTTAACGCTTCGGCGACTTTTGTCGGATCGTCGCTGCCGGCGCGTTTGATGCCTTCGGCGAAGGCCTGGATCACCGCGTAGGAAAACAGCGTGAAGCCCTCCGGCACGAAGCCGCCGGCCTTGATCTTGGCGATGGCTTCCTTGGCTTCGGGCTTCGCCTGCGGATCGGACGGGAAGACGAACATGGTGCCTTCGCCGGCCGGACCGGCAACCTGCCAGAATTCCGGCGAAGCGATCGAGTCGGGCATGATCAACTGGAACTTGAGGTTCTGCTCCGCCGACTGGCGCAGGATGAGGCCGGCCTCGGGGTGATAGCCGCCGAAATAGACTACGTCGGCTTTCAGCTCCTTGAGCTTGGTAACAAGCGCGGAATAGTCCTTCTCGCCAGCGTTGATGCCCTCGTAGAGCACTTCATTGAGACCGTTCTGGTTCATCGTTGCCTTCACGGCATCGGCCACGCCCTGCCCATAGGCGCTCTTGTCATGCAGGATGATGACGTTCTTGCCGGCATATTTCTTGGCGATCCAGGGACCGATGAAAGCGCCCTGCGCATCGTCGCGCGTATAGAGGCGCATGATCGTCGGCCAGCCGGCTTTCGCCGCTGCGTCGGTCAGCACCGGGTTCGAGGAAGCTGGACTCATCATCAGCGCACCGGCTTCGGCGTAGACAGCGGAGGCCGGGATGCTGGAGCCCGAGCAGGCGTGGCCATCGATGAACTTGACACCATTGGCGATGATGCGGTTGGCGACCGAAACCGCCTGCTTCGGATCGCACTGGTCATCCTCGATGTCGAGCTTGATCTGGCGGCCGTCAACGCCGCCCGCCGCATTGATCGCGTCGGCGGCGGCTTGCGCGCCTTGCTTAAACTGATCGCCGATGGTGGCAAGCTGACCGGTCATCGGTCCGACCACTGAAAAGGTGATGTCATCGGCGAAGGCGACCGGCGCGGTCATCATCAGGCCAAATATGGCTGCGCTGAAAATACTGAATTTCTTCATGGTGACACAACTCCTCCACTCTCGCGCGACCATCCCGGCCGCGCCTCTTCCAGAGTGGCGGGAGAATTTCATCCTTCACCGGAGCTGTCTAGACGCATCGTCGGCACTCGATTGGGCCTGCAACACGCTGTCCCAAAGACAAAGCCGCGCCAGCCTTGTTCCGGCCGGTCGCGGCTTTTGTCACCGAGCTTCCCGAGGTATCAGCACCGGGATCCGCTCGCCTTCCCTGTTTGTACGGTTTATTGCACGGCTCGTCCGCCTGCCGTGTTCTTGTTGGCCCAGCCGTCTTGCGCGGCCTTGATTTTCGGGTCCAGCCCTCTGCGCGGCCTTGACCCGAAGCGTCCCTGTTGTGAGGTCAGTACCCCTGTGAAGTCGATGCCCGCGAATTCAGTGCATCGTCATCCATTCGCGGGCTTCGCGCAGCGCCTTGGCGATCTCGACCTTCGACATGGCGGCCGACAATTCAGAGCGCAGTTCCGCGGCGCGGCCCGAGCCCTTGATCGCGGCGATGTTGAACCATTTGTGGGCGGCGACGACATCGGTCTCGCAATCGCGGCCGGTCGCATACATCATGCCCAACTCGAAAAGAATATCGGCCTGGGCAGTTGCCCCCATGGCGCCGAAGCCGGCTTCAAGCATTTCAAAACGTGCCATTTCAAATCCCCTGTTCTGGCTCCCGAGAGCTGTCTCCGTCTGTCCCTCGGTGTCCTTGATTACCTTCGGGGGCGGCCGCTCTTTCGATGCTTTCGAGAATGCCGCGGAGGCTTGAATCCGTCGTTAAATGGCGTGCTTAATTTGAAGAAAACAAAGCTAAAACAAGAGGTAAACGCGAAAATTCGTTAAGGATACAAAGCCAGCAATCGCGCCGGTTTGCACAAAATTTAAAGAAAACTTGCGAGGCGCGGATCAAGACTCCGCTAACCACAGAAGACAAAGACGTGTGCGGCCCGTTTCATTTTTCGCCGGCGCGGCCGTTCGGGAGCGGGCAAAAACCCGCAACCTTCTGTCGCAGCACCGCTTTTGTTTTTCCGGGAGCTGGACTAGCTTACGTTTGCGTAAGGGGCAGACAGCCGGGGCGGAGCGCGATTGGATTTGCCTGAGGGAGGAGAGACATGTTTCGACAAGTGAGCCTGGCCCTCGCGGCCGCAATAGTGATGACCGGCGCGGCATGGGCCGATCCGATCGAAGGCAATTGGAAAACGCAAGCCGGATCGACTGCCGCCATTTCGGGTGGCGGCGGGGCATTTTCGATTACGCTCAAATCCGGCAAATTTGCCGGCAAGAACATCGGTTCACTGAAGGTTGCCGGCGACAACAAATATGCCGGCACCATAACCGACCCGGAAACGGACAAGACCTATTCGGGCAAGGCTTCGCTTTCCGGCAGTTCGCTCAAGATGAGCGGCTGCGTGCTCGGCGGGCTGATCTGCAAGAGCCAGACCTGGCACAAGCTCTGATCGTGCTTTTCCTGCCGTGGTGAGCGGGGCCAGTCGGCCCCGTTTTCATGTTATCGGTCTCGCAGCCATGGCGTCGCCATGGGTCGCTGCACTCAAGGCGGATCCTCTCAGAGATCATCAACCATTTTGAACCCCAGATGAACGCCGGGATCAGAGCCGGTTCAGCCTGGGCAAGGCATTGTCATGCGTGTTGAAGGAGACACCGCGCAATGCTTGCCCGCCGCTTCACCATCGTCTGCCTGTTGATGAGCCTGTTCGGCATGCTGTTCGCCGTCCTTGTCGCCGAAGCCGGCCGTCCGGCCCGCGCCTGGGACGTCGCCATTTCCTGCCGGCTCGGTTGCCCGAACCAGCTTCGCCACTGAACCCGCCAGCGAGACATAGAAAACCACGCCATGACCCGCCTCACTGCCAATGTCGTCAAGACCCTTCGGCTTCTGCCGCGGACGGCGCTCATCCTGATCCTCCTGGCGGCCCCTGTCCTGGCCGTGCCGACGATGCGCGCCGATGCCGGTTCGACCATCGAGGCGCCTGCGCTGAGGAAGTCCGGCGTCGGCTTTGTGCTGCTGGTCAGCTTGCGGCGCGGCTGATGCATGTCGCGCAAAAAGTGTGCAGCGGTTTTGCGATGACGGCATGCATGATAGCAGGGACCTGAAGCGTGTCACATTAGGCCGGATGGGCGCGACGCGCTTTAGGCCACTGGGAAGAAAAACGCCCACAGCGCGTCCTGAAACCGCCTTACCCCCTCCCAACGGCGCACCCAACTCTCTATATTAGGTCATGGAAAAGCGAATCTATCCCCGAGCCATCGAATCTGTCGTTACGCCGGAGCCGTTTAGCCGACAGAGCTTCGACGATGCCAAGAAGGCGGTTGCCGCCTTGCAGGTGCTTTACGACCGCAATACCAAGTTCCTGCGCGATTCATTTACCGCGCTCGCCGCCGGCGGTGACAACAACAAGCGCTACCGGGCCTTCTACCCGGAGATCGGCGTCACCACGAGTTCATTCACACAGATCGACTCGCGGCAGGCCTATGGCCACATGCCGACGCCGGGACATTTCTCAACCACCATCACCCAGCCTGCTCTTTTCGAAAGCTACCTCACCGAACAGCTTCGCCTGATCATGCGCAACCACGGCGTTCCGGTCACAGTCTCGGAATCGACCACTCCCATCCCGCTGCATTTCGCTTTCCTCGAAGGCACCCATGTCGACGGCACTGCTGCCGAACGCATCAAACGGCCGATCCGTGACCTGTTCGACGTGCCGGACCTCGACGGCACTGATGACCAGATCGCCAACGGCACGTTCGAAGTGGGATTGGGCGAGGCACGGCCGCTGGCACCGTTCACCGCGCAACGCATCGATTATTCGCTGCACCGGATGTCGCACTATACGGCGACCAGCCCCCAGCATTTCCAGAACTTCGTGCTGTTCACCAACTACCAATTCTATATCGACGAATTCGTCGCCCGTGCACGCGAATTGATGGCCAATGGCGGTGACGGATATGTCGAGTTCGTCGAGCCGGGCAACATCGTAACCAAAGTGGGAGGCGGCGCGCCCGGTGAGAGTGCTGCGCCATCTCGCCTGCCGCAGATGCCGGCCTATCATCTGAAGAAGCCGAACCATGGCGGCATCACCATGGTCAATATCGGCGTTGGTCCTTCCAACGCCAAGACGATCACCGACCATATTGCGGTGCTCCGGCCGCATGCCTGGGTGATGCTGGGCCATTGCGCCGGCCTGCGCAACACGCAGGCGCTGGGCGATTATGTGCTGGCGCATGCCTATGTACGGGAAGACCATGTCCTTGACGACGATCTTCCGGTCTGGGTGCCGATCCCGCCGCTAGCCGAAATCCAGGTGGCGCTGCAGGAAGCGGTCGCCGAGGTCACCGGGCTTTCCGGATATGATCTCAAGCGCATCATGCGCACCGGCACCGTCGCCACTATCGACAACCGCAATTGGGAGCTGCGCGACCAGCGCGGGCCGGTGCAGAGGCTGTCGCAGTCGCGGGCGATCGCGCTCGATATGGAATCGGCGACGATTGCCGCCAATGGCTTCCGCTTCCGGGTGCCCTATGGCACGCTGCTTTGCGTATCCGACAAGCCGCTGCATGGCGAATTGAAGTTGCCGGGCATGGCGACCGAGTTCTACAAGCGGCAAGTAGCGCAGCACCTGACCATCGGCATCAGGGCGATGGAGAAGCTGGCTGAAATGCCGATGGAGCGACTGCATTCGCGCAAGCTCAGGAGCTTTTCGGAAACTGCCTTCCAGTAAATGCCGAATTGCATGTGTCGGTCCAGGTCAGGACATTTCGTCATCTTGATTGAGACGCATTTCTGCCGATAGACAAAGCCATGGCACATGTTCGGGACATGACGGTTGCTCTGGCATTCGTCGCAATGCTTGCACTCTCGGCGGCGCTGGTGGCCGGGTTCTTCGGATCGCTGCATCCAGCCCTCGATTCCTTTGCTCATTTCCGCGTCCATTTTTCGGTGCTGATGGCGCTTTGCGCGCTGCCGCTGCTCGCCACCTCGTTTCGCCTGCAGGCCGCGGTCGCATTGCTGTTTGCGATAGCCTCCCTTGCCACCACGTCGAATGCCTTGCCGCTTTCGCGGCTATGGCAGGTGCAGGCCGCCTACGAAGTCAAACCCGGTGGCGGGGCGGTCTACCGCTTGCTGCAGATGAACCTCAGATTCAACAATCCAACGCCTGAGAAGGTGCTGTCGCTGATCGGCCTGACCCAGCCCGATGTGATCACCCTCGACGAGGTGTCCGAAATGTGGAAGGAAAAGCTTGGGCTGCTGTCCGGCGCCTATCCCCACCGGATCCTCTGCCCATATCCCAATGGCGTGTTCGGCGTTGCGCTGCTGTCCAGACGACCGTTTGCCATAGGCACGGAGCCGCACTGCGACAGCCGCGGCGCGATGGCGATCGCCACGGTCGATTTCGGCGGAACCGACGTCGATGTCGCCGCCATCCATCTCACCTGGCCATGGCCGCACAACCAATCACGGCAGATTGGAGGGTTGTCTGACGAAATCGCCTCGCTTGGCGAGACGTCGATCCTGGCGGGCGACTGCAACGCAGCGCCATGGAGCGCCGCCGTCCGGCGCGTCGCATCGCTTGGCAAGCTGACTGTAATGCCGTCGGTCGGCCCGACCTGGCTCTACAGAAGGCTGCCGGATTTCCTGCGCTTCGCCGGACTGCCGATCGACCAGGTTTTCAGCAAGGGCGCCATCGTTATCCGTTCGGCGTCGACCCTTGAGGACACCGGCTCAGACCATCTGCCGGTGCTGGTGGAGTTTTCGCTACGGTCGGATGAACAAAAGCCGCTCGACGAGCACCAGACGGCGACCGCGCTTGCGGCGCTGCCTGGCGGGACGCGAAGCTGAAAATCCGCAGTCCAATTATTGGCCGACAAAAGCGCGGATGAGGTGCTCGACAGGGCCGCCGTCGCGATGCTCGTGCACATCGAAGGCGATCTGCTTTGCCTCGTATTCGGCATAGATGGCATTGATCCGGCGCTTTGCCTCGCGACGTGCCTCGAAACAGTGCGGGTCATCACCGACTGCCAACCCTCGAACCGACTTTTCGGTGGCCCGCATCATCTGTCTGGCGATGCGGCCATGGGTCTGTTCATGGGCGCGGACGCCAGCGAAGAACCGTTTCCACCGCTTCTGCAGCGCCGGCGACGTGGCTGAGACTAGTTTGGGATAGGTATAGAAGAGATTGAGCGTCCCGTTGGCCTGGCGCAGGCGGCAGACGCCGTTTTCCGTGTAGGCGTCGAAGGTCCAATCATCGACGCTGTAGCCGGTCTGGGCGATGGCGTGGGTCATGAAGCCGTGCTTCGGCCCACTGCGATCCATGGCCTCGATCAGGGCCGCGCCGGTGGTTCCGGCAATGTTGTAAGTTCGTGTCTTGACCAATACTTTAGTGTCGGCCAAGGCTGAGGGGGTGCACAACGCCCCGATCGCCACAACGCTCGTCAGAACTGCCAGACGCATTTTCCTTCCTCCCTGTCGTCACAGAAAGGAAACACAGGCAGGCGGTCTATTCAACAATCCTACGGTTGCGCTGCTCCTCATCTTGTTTGGTCCGGAGCAAACCTTGTGACTTACATGTTCTGGTAGACCGGGCCCTCGCCTCCCTGTGGCGGCACCCAATTTATGTTCTGGTTCGGGTCCTTGATATCACAAGTCTTGCAGTGCACGCAGTTCTGCGCGTTGATGACGAAGCGCACATCCTTGGCGGCAGGATCGGCGGCGGCATTGCCGTCCTTGTCGACCCATTCGTAGACGCTGGCCGGGCAGTAACGCGTCGAGGGCCCGGCATAGACGTCATGCTCGGAGCGCTTCTGCAGGTCCATGTCGGCGACGAGCAGATGCACCGGCTCGTTTTCCTCGTGGTTGGTGTTGGACAGGAACACCGACGACAGCCGGTCGAAGGTCAGCACCCCGTCCGGCTTCGGGTAGGCGATCTTCTGGTGCGCGGCGGCCGGTTCCAGCGTGGCGTGGTCGGCCTTGCCGTGCTTCATCGTGCCGAAGGGCGAAAAGCCGAACAGCGTGTTCAGCCACATGTCGAGGCCGCCAAGGCCGACGCCGACAATGGTGCCGAAGCGCGACCATAGCGGCTTGACGTTGCGCACTTTCTTCAGGTCCTTGCCGATATCGGTGGCGCGCCAGGCGGCCTCGTAGGAGGCCAGTTCGTCATTGGCGCGGCCGGCGGCTATCGCATCACAGACATGCTCGGCCGCCAGCATTCCCGAGAGCACGGCATTGTGCGAGCCCTTGATGCGCGGCACGTTGACGAAGCCGGCCGCGCAGCCGATCAGCGCGCCGCCGGGGAAGGACAGTTTCGGCACCGACTGCCAGCCGCCTTCGGTGATGGCGCGGGCACCATAGCCCAGACGCTTGGCACCTTCGAAGGTGCCGCGGATCGCCGGATGGGTCTTGAAGCGCTGGAACTCGTCAAACGGCGACAGATAGGGGTTCTTGTAGTTCAGGTGAACGACGAAGCCGACTGCCACCTGATTGTCCTCGAGATGGTAGAGGAAGGAGCCGCCGCCGGTCTTCATATCGAGCGGCCAGCCGAAGGAATGCTGGACAAGGCCCGGCCGGTGGTTTTCCGGTTTGACCTGCCAGAGTTCCTTGAGGCCGATGCCGTACTTTCCGGGCTCACGGCCGTCGGAAAGGTGGTATTTGGCGATCAGCTGCTTGGCCAGCGAGCCGCGCGCGCCCTCACCAATCAAGACGTATTTGCCCATCAGCGCCATGCCCGGCGCAAAGCCCGGACCGTGCGTGCCGTCCTTCTCGACACCCATGTCGCCGGTGACGACACCGGTGACCGCACCGGCCTCGTTGTAGAGCAGGCCGACCGCGGCAAAGCCCGGATAGATCTCGACGCCCAGCGCCTCGGCCTTGGTCGCCAGCCAGCGGCAGACATTGCCGAGCGAGACGATATAGTTGCCGTGATTGTTCATCAGCGGCGGCATCAGGATATTGGGCAGACGGAACGAGCCGGCCGGGCCGAGAACCAGGAAATGGTCGTCGGTGACCGGTGTCCTGAAGGGATGACCCTCCTCTTCGCGCCAGCCGGGCAGCAGCCGGTCGATGCCGATCGGATCGACGACGGCGCCGGACAGGATGTGCGCGCCGACTTCGCCGCCCTTTTCCAGCACGACGACGGAAAGCTCGGGACTGACCTGCTTGAGACGGATGGCGGCGGCAAGGCCGGCCGGGCCGGCGCCGACGATGACCACGTCGAATTCCATGCTTTCGCGTTCGATATCGCTCATCGACCCCTCACTGGCTCGCCATTTCCGGCATCTTGCTGGCTCACGCGCTGCATAGCGCATCAAATAGCGACGGGAAACCGGCGCGGACGTGACAATACCGATTTCGTCAAAAAGTCGCGTCCTGCCGCACAGATTCGCCGTGGCGAGCATCAATCTTCAATCCTATTCCGTTTGCACAGATATGTCGCACCGATGTTTTTAATTGTTCGACGGCTTGCTTATCGGCCATACTTCTCGCCATGCGCATATTCGGGCCGGCTGGTTTTTCATCGACGCGCTTTTTTTTCACGCCCGGCCGGATTTGCCGTGCGGCGCTCTTGGCGCTTCTGCCGCTCACGGCCCTGGATGCCCATGCCGAGCAGCAACTGGTCTGGGCGACAGGCGCCTATTCCTTTTCCGATGAGCGCGGCGGCTTCCACATCACCGGGGCTTCCGGCATCGGCACGAAGGAGGATCCGCTAGTCATCACCGAAGAGCTGAATTCAGCGACGCCGGTAACGCTGGCCATTCGCACGACAAAGCCGATCCAGCCGTTCGGCAAGGCGGGAGACTTCGCCAACGGTCTGATGTACATGCGCATCGACGTGCTCAACAATAGCGGCCAGGCCTGGGTCGAGTTCCAGTTCGAACTCCAGGAGATCCTCGATCAGCCGAGCGTGTTCGGCGACGGCCTGTCGTTCGACCAGCGCAACAAAACGCCCGAAAATATCTGGTCGAGCAGCTACGCCGATTTCGACCGCAATTTCGAACCGTATGACCGCCTGCTGTTCAAAAACGGCAAGATCGACCCGCTGAAGACCGCCAGCTTCTATTTCCTGATCACCGACTACACGCCGCGCTGGACGTTCTATCTGGTGCAGGATCCGCGCATACCGTCGAGCTGAACTTGCAAATTCAAGCGCCGCGGCCGAATGTGAAACCATGACTGCCGCCCCCCACAATAGCCGAGCCGATCTCGCCGAGTTGCTGGCCTTCTACGCCAGCGCCGGCGTCGACGAGGCACTTGAAGAACAGCCGGTAAACAGGTTTGCAGAAGCCAGGCCGCCGGAGCGGGCGCCCGCGGCGGCCGCTCTGCCGGCCGGTGAAAATGCGGCGCCACAACGTTCGAGGAGCGTGTCGCGCGCCGAAATGGGCGAGAGACCGAATACGGCACCGGAAGTGCGAACGTCCCCGGCCATGTCAACGGTGCCCGATGAGGCGCAAGCGGCATTGGCGCGGCAACTGGCGAGGTCGGCGGCAAACCTCGACGAGCTTCGCCAGCACATGGCGACCTTCGACGGCTGCAATCTCAAATTCACCGCCAAGAACCTGGTGTTCGCCGACGGCAATCCGACTGCCGCGGTGATGCTGGTCGGCGAAGCACCGGGCCGCGACGAGGACATAGAGGGTCTGCCGTTCGTCGGCCGTTCGGGCCGGCTGCTCGACCGCATGCTGGCCGCGATCGGTCTTGATCGGAATTCTGTCTATATCGCCAATGTCATTCCCTGGCGGCCGCCGGGCAACCGCACGCCGACGCCGCACGAGACCGAGATCTGCCGGCCGTTCATCGAGCGGCAGATCGAACTGGTCAATCCGAAGGTGCTGGTCAATCTCGGCGGCCCGTCGGCAAAGACCCTGCTCAACACCTCCGAAGGCATATTGCGGCTGCGCGGCAACTGGCGCGTCCACACGACCCCGTCTGGCGTCGCCATTCCCGCCATGCCGACCCTGCATCCGGCCTACTTGTTGAGAACGCCGGCGCACAAGAAGCTGGCGTGGCGGGATTTCCTGGAAGTGAAGGCGAAGTTGCGAGCGCTTGGGTAATGGCGCAGAGCGCGTCTTCCGTTCTCCCCTTGCGAGCAAGGAAAGGGCGGCATCATGACCTCGCAGGTAATTGAAATGCGCCCACTTCCGGCTTAGTCGTCCGTCATGACAGCAGCCCAGATTTCCGCCGGCAGTCTCATTCGCGAATGGCGTACACGCCGGCGTATGAGCCAGCTCGACCTTGCTATGGAGGCCGAGATCTCGCAGCGGCATCTGAGTTTCGTGGAAAGCGGCCGCGCCGCACCCTCGCGTGATATGGTGTTGCATCTGGCAGAGCAGCTCTCGATCCCGCTCAGGCAGCGCAACCAGCTGCTGCTGGCCGCCGGCTTTGCTCCGAGCTTCAGCGAACGACCACTTGACGATGCCTCGATGGCACCGGCGATGGCGGCGGTCGAGACCGTGCTCAAGGCGCACGAGCCGTTCCCGGCGCTTGCCGTGGACCGGCATTGGAACCTGGTATCGGCGAACGCCGCCATCGGCCCGTTCCTCGCCAATGTCGCCGATGCCTCCCTGCTGAAGCCGTCGGTCAACGTGTTGCGCCTCAGCCTGCATCCCGGCGGCATCGCGCCGCGCATCGTCAACCTTGCGGAGTGGCGGACGCATCTTCTGGAGCGGCTGAAGCGGCAGAACGACGCTACCGCCGATCCGGTTCTGGTCGAGCTCGAGCGCGAGCTTCGGGCCTATCCGTCCGGCCTTAAAGGCAGCCGGCCGGCGCCGGTCGAACCAAACGCGATTGTCCATCCGCTCAAGCTTGCCCATGGCGACGCGGTGCTGTCGTTCATCAGCACCATCACCGTGTTCGGCACGCCGCTCGACGTGACGCTGTCGGAACTGGCGATCGAATCTTTTTTCCCCGCCGACGAGCAGACGCGGGCGGTGCTGATGCGGCTGGCGAAACAGCGGACCGACGCAGCGAAAGGCTGATCACCCTTCCGGCGCGACGGCCTTGCGGGTGCGGGTGCGTTCGAGACCCAGCTGGCGCTCGCGCCAGATGATGAAAATCCCCGCCGCAACCACGATCATGCCGCCGACCAGCATGTTGATCGTGGCGACGTCGCCAAAGACCAGATAGCCGACGACGACGCCGAGGATCATCGAGGTGTATTCGAAGGGTGCCACGACGGAAGCCTCGGCATGGCGATAGGCCGAGGTCATCAGGATCTGGCCGAGCCCGCCGCAAAAACCCGCGGCAATCAGAAACCCCGCCTGCACTGGCGTCAGCGCCTGCCAGCCGAATGGCAGCGAAAGCAGCGCCATGACGCTCGCGGTCACCGAAAACCACAGCACGATGGTCGCCGTCCGCTCGCTCTGGACGAGGTTGCGAACCAGGAGCATGGCGATGGCCGAGATCGCCGCGGCGATGAGGGCGGCGATGACGCCGAGCACCTCCTGATCGCCAAGGGCAGCGCCCGAACTGAGCAGCGTCAGTTCCGGCCACGAGATGATCAGCACCCCGACCAGGCCGACGGCAACCGCACTCCAGCGATAGATGCGGATGGCTTCGCCGAGGAAGATCGAACTGAACACCACGACCAGCAGCGGCTGCGCGTAGTTCAGCGTGATCGCCTCCGGCAGCGGCAGCCGCGTCAACGCAAAGAAGCCGAGCCCCATGGCACAGACACCGACGACGCCGCGCGCAATGTGGTTGAGCGGGCGCTTCGTCGAAAAGGCGGTTCCGAGTTTTCCCTGGAAGGCGAGGAAGGCGATGATCGGAAAGATCGCAAAGAAGGAGCGGAAGAAGACAATCTGGCCCGCCGGCACGGTGCCCGCCGCCTTGATGCAGGACGACATGCCGACGAAGACCGCCACGGATACGATCTTGAGCACGATCCCGGTCAGCGTGCTGTGTTCGCCGGCGTGGTCGCCGGCAGCAAGCACTGGCAAGTCCGGCTCGGCTGTCACGCCCCGTTTGCTTCCTCGATCGCCGCCCAGATGCGCGCCGGCGTTGCCGGCATGTCGTTAAGCCTGATGCCGTAGGCGCGGTAGAGCGCGTCGGTCACCGCATTGAGCGCCGCAGGCGTCGACCCGATCGTACCCGCCTCCCCGGCGCCCTTGATGAAGGCCATATCCTCGCGACGCGACGTAGAGGCGCCCATCCCGAATTTCGGCGTGAGGACGGTCATGGAAGCCTCGCGATGATGCTTGGGAAATGATCGCCTGAAATAGACGTCGCTGCAGTTTTGTCGAGGGAGCGTTTCGTGTAAAGAGCGCAGACTTCAAATTATTTGGACCAGCGGACCCGCCCGCCGCACCCGGATCGACAGGAAAAATCAAGGAATGCGCACAGATACCGGCCAGGTCTTCAAGCTCGAAGACTATCGCCCCAGTGATTATCTCATTCCGGAAACCAGCCTGACTTTCCGCCTTTCGCCTGAAGCAACGCATGTCACCGCCGTGTTGACGGTCGAACGTCGCGACGGGATTGCGGCGTCCGTGCCACTGGTGCTGGATGGCGACGGGCTGACGCTTCGCAGCATCGCCATCGACGGCCAGGAACCGAGCCCTGGAGATTTTATCGCCACGCCCGATCAACTGACAATCATCAGCCCCCCTCCGACAAGCCGCTTCCAGCTGAGAATTGAAACCGTGCTGGCGCCGGCTCAGAACGAAGCGCTGATGGGCCTCTATCGCTCCAGCGACGTCTATTGCACGCAATGCGAGGCCGAGGGCTTTCGCCGCATCACTTATTTCCTCGACCGCCCCGACATCCTGTCGGTCTATACGGTGCGCATCGAAGCTCAGCGCCGTGAGGCGCCGCTGCTTTTGTCCAACGGCAACCCGGCCGGCAGCGGCGAGCTTGCCGGCGGCTGGCACTATGCGGTCTGGCACGACCCCTTCCCCAAGCCGTCCTATTTGTTTGCGCTGGTGGCGGGCAACCTCGGCAAGATCTCGGACAGTTTCGTTACCCTGTCTGGCCGCAACGTCGAGCTCGGAATCTATGTCGAACCAGGCAAGGAGAGGCTCGCCGGCTACGCCATGGACGCTTTGAAACGGTCGATGAAATGGGACGAGGAGGCATTCGGCCGCGAATACGACCTCGATGTCTTCAACATCGTCGCCGTGTCCGACTTCAATATGGGCGCAATGGAGAACAAGGGTCTCAACATCTTCAACGACAAATACGTTCTGGCCGACCAGGAAACCGCGACCGACGCCGATTTCGCCAATATCGAGGCCATCATCGCGCATGAGTATTTCCACAATTGGACAGGCAATAGAATCACTTGCCGCGACTGGTTCCAGCTTTGCCTGAAGGAAGGGCTGACGGTTTTCCGCGACCACGAATTCTCGGCCGATCAGCGCTCGCGCGCCGTCAAGCGCATCGCCGAGGTGCGTACGCTGCGCGCCCATCAGTTTCCCGAGGACCAGGGGCCGCTGGCGCATCCGGTCCGGCCTCGCCGCTACCGCGAGATCAACAATTTCTACACGGCGACGGTCTACGAAAAAGGCTCGGAAGTCGTGCGCATGATCCATACCATCCTCGGCGCCGAGACGTTCCGCGCCGGCATGGACCTCTACTTCGAACGCCACGACGGCCAGGGGGCGACGATCGAAGACTTCATCAAGGTGTTCGAAGACGTTTCCGGTCGCGACCTGTCGCAGTTTTCGCTGTGGTACCATCAGGCCGGTACGCCGAACCTGACCGTCAGTTCGGCGTATAATCCCGCGGCGCGGGAATTCACGCTCGAAATCGAGCAGTCGGTGCCGCCAACACCGGCGGAAAGCCGCAAGCGGCTGATGCACATTCCGCTTGCCTTCGGCCTGGTTGGCGCCGGCGGCCAGGCGATAGCCCATAGCGGCGTCGAAGGGGCGAATGTCGAGGACGGTGTCATCCATATCCGCAAACGCCGCCATGTCGTCAGGTTTTCCGGGATTGGCGAGCGGCCGGCCATGTCGCTCAACCGCGGCTTTTCGGCGCCGGTGACGCTTTCGGTCGAGCAGCGGCCCGACGACCAGTTTTTTCTGGCTGGCCACGACAGCGACGCCTTCTCGCGCTGGCAGGCGTTCAACACGCTTTTGACCGATGCGCTGATTGCAGCCTTCCGCCAGATCCTGGACCATAGGCAACCCGAGTTCGGCGCCCGGCTGACCGGGCTTGCCGGCAAGATAGCCGGCGACGAAGCGCTCGAACCCGCCTATCGGGCACTGGCGCTGGCGCTGCCCGGCGAGGCGGATATCGCCCGCGACATCGGCAAGAACATCGACCCCGATGCCATTTTCGCGGCGCGCGAGGCGCTCGCGGTTGCGATCGCCGAGGCCAACAGCGAGATATTCTCCAACCTCTACGATCGGCTCGCCGACAATGGTCCGTTCAGCCCTGACGCGGCCAATGCCGGGCGGCGGGCGCTGCGCAATGTCCTGCTTGACTATCTCTCCTTGCTGCCGGGAGGCGCGGAGCTCGCCGCCCGGCACTTCCAATCGGCGACCAACATGACGGATCGTGCCGCGGCGTTGACCGTGCTTGCGCACCGTCACCACGGCTCACCTGAGGCGACTAAGGCGCTGGCCGATTTCGAGGCGAAATATGCGACCGATCCGCTGGTCATGGACAAATGGTTCCAGATCCAGGCCAGCGTGCCCGGCCCGCAAACCGTCGACGCAGTGCGCGCCTTGATCAACCACCCGGCGTTCTCGATGGCCAACCCGAACCGGGTACGGGCACTCATCGGTACGTTTTCCAGCACCAACCAGACCGGCTTCCATCGCGCTGACGGCGAAGGCTACCGGCTTTTCGCCGAAACGGTGCTGCAGGTCGAAAAACGCAACCCGCAGGTGGCCGCCAGGCTGGCGACGGCGCTCAGGTCGTGGCGCTCGCTCGAACCCGTGCGGCAGGCCAAGGCGAGGGAAGCGCTGCTGTCGATTGCCAATGTCGAGAACCTGTCAGCCGATTTGCGAGACATCGTCGAGCGCACCCTGGCGTAAGGGTTCCCCTCCCCCTCGACGGGAGGGTGGACAGCCGCCGAAGGCGGATGGACGGGTGGGGTCATTGCGGCAGTGCGCGGCTTCGACCGACCCCACCGGCCTCGACCGTTGATCAAAGATGGAGCGCTTCGCTGAGGACCCCTCCCGGCCCTACGGGCCACCCTCCTCCACTCTAGGGGGAAGGATAGTCGGCGCTCGAACTATTTTAGTCGATTTTTAATCTTTTTTCGCCGCGCCTCTGGACAAGGCGAATCACCTTTGATTCTTTAGTGACGATTCGGAAGTGCGGCGTTGCCGGATCGTCAAGCGGGACAGAAAATCGGGGAGTGCCATTTATGGCGAAGGCGGACGCGTGGGGCGCGCCCGGTGGGACGGCGTTTGAGCGTCGCGAGGCGCGAAGCGACGGTCTCGCAGGCAATACGCGGCTCATCGCCGAACCTGCCTACCGACGGCTGCTGGCAGCCGAGCCGCTGTTGCGGCGATCGATACCGGCCCTCATTATTATGTTTCTGTTGATCATCGCAGTACTGCGCTTTCTGTCGCTGATGAACGAGCGCGACGAGATCGAGCGCGACGCCAAGGCGATCCTTGCGCTGGCCGCCGGCCAACTGGCCAGTTCGATCGCCGCCGACGCGACCATGGTTTCCGCGCCCGGCGCGATCCAGGACCTGCTGGAAAGCACCGGTCGTCAGGGCGCGATGGGCCGAAGCCACGTACTGGCGATCACCGACAGCGCCTTCAAGATCATTGCCGTATCGCCGCAGTCGATGCACTGGGAGGGGCGATCGCTCGATGGTGTCGTGCAGGGCGGGCAGCCGCTATTCATGTTCGGCGACCGCGCCGGGGTAATGAAGGTCAGCATCGGCGGACAGGACTGGTACGCAGCAGTGAGCCTGGCGAATGGCCGAAGGGGTGCCGCGGCAGCGTTCGTGCCGCAGGAGGCAGTTTTTGACGCCTGGCGCAAGACGGTCTCACTCAACGTCACCCTGTTCGTGCTGACGGCCGGCGTGCTGATCATCATCCTCTACGCCTATTTCGGCCAGGCGGCGCGCGCCCAGGCCGCCGATCGCATCTATCTCGAAGCCCACCAGCGCATCGACATGGCGCTGGTGCGCGGCCGCTGCGGCCTTTGGGACTGGGACATGGTGCGCGGCAAGATGTACTGGTCGCGCTCGATGTACGACATGCTGGGCTACGAGCCTTGCGACACGATGCTGTCGTTCGGCGAAGTCGATGAAATCATTCATCCCGAGGACGGCGATCTGTTCGAACTCGCCAACAGGATCGTCGCACGCGAGATCGACCATATCGACCAGGTGTTCCGGATGCGCCATGCCGACGGACAATGGGTTTGGATGCGGGCAAGAGCACAGGTTATCGATCCGGAAGCGCCGGAGATCCAGCTGATCGGCATCGCCGTCGACGTCACCGAGCAGCGGCATCTGGCGCTGCGCTCCGAAGCCGCGGACCTGCGCCTGAGGACGGCCATCGAAAACATCAACGAATCCTTCGTTTTGTGGGATTCGTCCGAGCGTCTGATCATGTGCAATTCCAAATACCAGCAGGACAACGGCCTGTCGGATCGCGACGTGATGCCGGGCGCCCCGCGCGCCGTGCTGGAAGAACGCATGCTGGCCTTCGCCTCGGAGCGGCGGCTTGCCAATACCAACGGACCACAGGGGGGCGTCACCTTCGAGCGCCAGCTTGCCGACGGCCGCTGGCTGCAGGTAAACGAGTTGCGCACAAGGGACGGTGGCACCGTCTCGGTCGGCTCCGACATCACCCAGATCAAGCTGCACCAGGAGAAGCTGGTCGACAGCGAGCGCCGGCTGATGGCGACAATCCACGACCTCAGCCTTGCCCGCCGCGCGGAAGAAGAACGGGCTCGTGAGCTCGTCGAACTCAATCGCAAATACATGAAGGAAACCGAGCGCGCCGAAGCGGCAAACCGGGCCAAATCCGAATTCCTGGCCAACATGTCGCACGAGTTGCGCACCCCGCTCAACGCGATCATCGGCTTCTCGGAACTGATGGAACGACGGCTGTTCGGGCCGCTGGGTTCGTCGCGCTACGAAGAGTATGCCACCGACATCAACGGCAGCGGCAAATATCTTCTCGGCGTGATCAACGACATCCTCGACATGTCGAAGATCGAGGCCGGCCAGTTCGCGCTGGATCAGGAAGAAATCGATCTCTGCCCGCTTATCAGGGAGACGGTTCGCGTCGTCTCGCTGCAGGCGGCGGAAAAGTCGATCACCGTCGAAACCCGCATTGCCGATTCGCTGACGCTGTTCGCCGACCGCAGGGCGATCAAGCAGATCCTCATCAACCTTCTGTCCAATGCGGTGAAGTTCACCGGGCAAGGCGGCCACATCTCGGTCAGAGCCCGCAGCATTTCCAGCGCGCTGATCCTGACGATCGAGGACAATGGCTGCGGCATCCCGAAGGCGGCGTTGAGCAAGCTGGGGCGGCCATTCGAACAGGTGCAAAACCAGTTCTCCAAGAGCCATGCCGGCTCCGGCCTCGGCCTCGCCATCTCGCGCTCGCTGGCCGAGCTTCAGGGTGGCGCGTTGAAGATCCGCTCGACCGAAAG
This sequence comes from Mesorhizobium sp. M1428, assembly GCF_040317515.1. NCBI lineage: Bacteria > Pseudomonadati > Pseudomonadota > Alphaproteobacteria > Hyphomicrobiales > Phyllobacteriaceae > Mesorhizobium > Mesorhizobium sp. M1428. Next base: position 230,638 of record NZ_JAMYKT010000003.1, on the reverse strand, counting down.
CATCGGCACGATCGTCTCGGTACGCATCCCGATCAAGAAAGCCGCGCAGGCGGTCAGGGCGGCTGCCTGAATGACTTCGTCACCAGGCCAGCATGATCAGTCGAACATGCGCTTGCGCGCCGCCCCAACGCGAGAACTTTCCCTTGATAGGTCTATCTATTTTAGAGAAAGGGGGCTTGTGATGCGAGTGACCTCAACGGAATTCCAGCAGAATGTCGGACGCTTTCAGGATGCCGCCCAGCGTACGCCGGTTGCAATCACAAAGAATGGCCGGACCCATACAGTACTCCTGTCAGCGGCCCGGTCGAGGAATTGGACGACGAGACGCTGAACGCCATCGGCGAAAGCGCCGTCCCGACCCAATACGCCGGACTTGATGCAATGCTCAAAGACTGGACACCGTGAGCCTCCCAAAACCTGTCCCCGGTCTGGTGATTTCCTACTCCTATCTCTAGGCGAGAGAAAACAACAAAGGCGCGGAGGAAGGCCGCAAAAGCCGGCCCTGCGCAATTGTCGCCGCCCGTCGCATCGTGGAGGGGCGTGAAGTTGTAACGGTGGTTCCGATTACCCACTCAGCTCCGGCTGATCATGCGGTGCAATAGAAATACCTGCGCCACTCAAAACCCACCTCGGTCTCGACGAAATGCCGTCGTGGATCATCGTGACCGAGATCAATGAATTCCTTTGGCCGGGTCCCGATTTGAGGCCCATTCCAGGGACTAAGCCGTCCCGCTTTGTTTACGGCATGCTGCCGCCGCGCTTCTATGCCCATCTCCGCGACCGGATTTTGCAGGTCCACACAAGCCGCGCCCTGCACCGGACTCAGCGAACAGAGTAGCTGAATGCGGTGGGAAACACCGTCCGTTCGCAATTGGGCCGATCTGATGATTCAGGCATCGACGCGCACATAAGTCTCCGGCGGCTCGCGCCGCCGGAGCGTTTCCAATTTTCACTGCACGCCGTCAGCGCCATCATTGCCCTCGCCGTCCCATTGGCGGTGACGGCCCGGACCCTTCGGCAGTTCGTTCTTCTCGATCTTGCCGTCATTGTCACGGTCGAGCATGGCGAAGACCTTCTTCTGGCGGCTGGTGATGTCGTCGGCGGTCAGCGTGCCGTCGCCCTTGGTGTCATAACGGGCGATGATGCGCCTGGCCATCTGCTCGAAGCGTGCCTTCTCCAGCGCGTCGGCGAGCTGTGCCACGGTCAGCTTGCCGCCATTGTCAGCGACCATCTTCTTTAGCCGGGCGTTCATGGCGTCGGAGAACTGGTCGAAGGTGATGGCGCCGTCATTGTCCTTCATGACCTTGCCAAGGCGCATCATCATGCCGTCGCGCGGCCCGGCGCCGGAGTGCTCGTCTGCATAGGCAGCGGTGCCGACGGCGCCGGCCAGGGCTGCGAAAACGAGTGCAAGTCTGGTTGTCTTTCTCATGGTCTTCTCCTGTTGCATCGTCACCCCCGATGCTAGAGCGGCGGACCTTCAATCCCCCGCTCTATCTCTTTGATTGAACATCGGAACCTCCCAAAAGCAGGTCGTAATTTTGGGTCCGATGCTCCCATCCGTACGGCTGGTTGCAGTCACGGCTGTTTCGCACGAAGCAGAAGGTCGAAATCCTTTCTGACCTTCTGCGACGTCTCCTTGAGATGCGCTTCAAGCACACCGAAATCCGGCAGATCGGTGACCGCCAGAAGCAGATCCGAAAGCCCTGGCGGAACGTCGTCGCGTTCGAACGCGCCGGTGAGGCAAAGCCGTATCATCTGGGTCAGCGCCAGATAGAGCGAATAGGCATCCACCAGTTCCTGCCTGACCTGGGTGCTGGCGAAATCCGGCGCCAGGCGCGACAGGACCTCAGCCGTGCCGGTGGCCCTGCGGCCTGCCTCGATCTTTCCCGTGATCACCGCAACCTGGGCTATGAATTCGAGATCGATGAGGCCGCCCGGGATCAGCTTGATGTCCCAGGGATCGCGCGGCGGCTTCTCCTTGTCGATCATGGCGCGCATCTCGGATGCCTCGGATATCACCTTGGCTGGATCGCGCGGCAGAGCGAGCACGGCGGCAACTTCCTCCTCGACCTCGCGGCACAGCTCGGCATCCCCGCCGATCGCGCGGGCCCGCGCCAGCGCCATGTGCTCCCACGTCCAGGCGTCCTGGCGCTGATACTTCTTGAAGGCATCGACATGCGTGGCCACCGGCCCCTTGTTGCCGGACGGCCGCAGGCGAAGGTCGACCTCGTAGAGCACGCCCTCGGCGGTCGGCGCGGAAACGGCGGCGATCAGCCGCTGCGTCAGCCGGCTGTAGTAATGCGACGGGGCAAGCGGCTTGTCGCCGTCGGACTCCTCGGCATCGGCGTCGTGATCGTAGAGCAGGATGAGGTCGACGTCGGAACCTGCCGTCAGTTCGCGGCTGCCGAGCTTGCCCATGCCGAGCAGCGCCACCCTGCCGCCGGCAATATAGCCATGACGCACTGCGAATTCCGCCATTACCGCCTGCAATGCCGCCTCGATGGTCAGGTCGGCGAGATCGGAAAAAGCGCGACCGGCGCGCGGCGGGTCGATCGACCCGGCGAGCAGCCTGACACCGATCAGGAATTTTTGCTCCGAAGCAAAGATGCGCAGCCGGTCGAGCACGTCTTCATAGGCTCTGTCGCCTTCGAGGAAGGCGACAAGGCGCGCCGACAGATAGGCGCGGTTGGGCAGTTCGCTCAGCAGCGCCGGATCGAGCAGGCCATCGAAGACGTGCGGCCGGCGCGTGATGATGGCGGCTAGCCGCGGTGCCGCGCCCATGATCGTTGCCATCAGCTTCAGCAAAGCCGGATTCGACTGCAGCAGCGAAAACAGTTGGATGCCGGCAGGCAGGCCGGCAAGGAATTCGTCGAAGCGGATCACTGCCTCGTCCGCCCGCCGCGTCTGGCCGAAGGCTTGCAGCAGCGCCGGCGTCAGTTCCGTCAGCCGCTCGCGCGCTTCCGCCGACCGGGTGACGCGGTAGCGGCCGAAGTGCCAGCCGCGGATAACCCGGCAGATGTCGCTCGGCCGCTGGAAGCCGAGCCGCTGCAAGGTCTGCAGGGTATCGGGATCGTCGACGTCGCCGGTAAAGACCAGATTGCCGATGCCGGCCGAAAGCTCCGGCGCGGTTTCGAACAGCGCTGCATAGTGGCGCTCGACCTGGTGCAGCGCCGCGCGGAACGTTTCGGCAAAGCCTGCCGCATCGGCAAAGCCCAGCATGCGGGCGACGCGCTCCAGCCCCTCTTCGTCCTCCGGCAGGATATGCGTCTGCTGGTCGGCAACCATCTGGATGGCGTGTTCGACGCGGCGCAGGAACCAGTATTGCCTGGTGAGCGCATCGCGCGCGTCGGCGGTGATCCAGCCGCGCGCGGCGAGCTCGCCGAGCATCGGCACGGTCTCGCGGCCGCGCAGTTGGGGAAAGCGGCCGCCGGCGATGAGCTGCTGGGTCTGGACGAAGAACTCGATCTCACGGATGCCGCCGCGACCGAGCTTGACGTTGTGGCCTTGGACCGCGACCTCGCCATGGCCCTTGTGGGCGTGGATCTGGCGCTTGATCGAATGGACGTCGGCAATCGCCGCATAGTCCATGTATTTGCGCCAGATATAGGGCTGCAGTTCCTTCAGGAACGCGGCGCCGGCGGCAACATCGCCGGCCACCGCACGCGCCTTGATCATGGCGGCGCGCTCCCAGTTCTGGCCGCGCGCCTCATAGTAGCGCAGCGCCGCCTCGACCGGGATCGCCAGCGGCGTCGAGCCGGGGTCGGGACGAAGCCTGAGATCGGTGCGGAAGACGTAACCGTGCTCGGTGCGGTCCTGGAGGATACGGACCAACCGGCGGGTCAGTCGCGAAAACAGCTCTGTGGCATCGAGCGGATCGACGACAGCCGGCGCATCGGGGTCGAAGAAGACGACGAGGTCGATGTCGGAGGAGAAGTTCAGCTCATGCGCGCCGAGCTTGCCCATGCCGAGCAGAATCCAGCCCGAGCGTCGCGCCGGATTTTTGGGATCTGGCAATCGGAGCTTGCCCTGCTCATGCGCGTCGCGGAGCAGGAAATCGACGGCCGCACGCGTGCAGGCGTCGGCAAGCTCGCTCAGTCGCCGCACCGTCAGCGAGGTCTCGGCCTCGCCGGCGAGATCGGCCAAGGCGATCAGGAAATGCGCCTCGGCCTTGCATTGGCGCAGCTCCATCATCAGGCTGCTTTCGGAGACGGCCTCTGCGCGTGCTGCCTTGTCGACCGCGGCGCCGATCGATGACAGCCGCGCCTCAACCGTCCCGTCGAAAAGCGCATCGAGTATCCGCGGCCGGCGGCGCGCGGTATCGCGCAGGAACGGTGATAGGTCGAACACGGCGGCGAGGAAATCCTGGACGATCCCCTTGCCTGCCAACAATTTCGCCAGTCGCGGCAGTCCTTTTTGCCGTGCGGCGTCTGCGATCTCCGACAATTCCTGCCTGGCGCGGCTTGCATCCAGTGGAACGAGCTCTACCGCCGGCTTCAACAGCCAGTCCGTTTCCAGGCGTCGCACTGCCATCCTCGCCACCATCAGCGATCGTCCCGCCCGGGAAAACTCATGACAACCGACAATCCGGGATTGCCGGGCAGAAGCTCAAGCCGTCCATTGTGGAACGTCATGATCGCCTTGGCGAGGCTCAAGCCAAGGCCGGAACCCGGCTGCGAGCGGCTCTTTTCCAGCCGCACGAAACGCTCGGTCACCCTGGCGCGGTCGACATCGTCAGGAATACCCTGGCCGTTGTCGGAAACCGCGAGCCTGATCTCGCCACCGACACGCTCCAGCGTCACGCGAACCGTAGGCCTGGAGGTCGAGTCGGTCGAATATTTGATCGCGTTGTCGACGATGTTGGACAGCGCCTGGCCGATCAGCTCGCGATTGCCGTTGACCGCGAAGGCACCTTGCACCGAGGTTTCGAGGGTCACGCCCGCCTCCTCCGCCACCGGCTCGTAGAGTTCGACGACGTCGTGCACGGCAGCGGCCAGGTCGACCCTGGTGGTGCTTTCGGAGGAATAGCCGGCCTCCAGCCGCGAGATCATCAGGATGGCGTTGAAGGTCTTTATCAGCTGATCGGATTCGGCAATCGTTCCTTCCAGCGCCTGCCGGTAGTCGCTGGCGTTGTGCTTGCCGGAAAGCGTCGCCTCAGCGCGATTGCGCAGCCTGGTTAGCGGCGTTTTCAGGTCGTGGGCGATATTGTCGGAGACCTGCTTCAGGCCCTCGTTCAGAGTGGCGATCCTGGCCAGCATGGAATTGAGGTTTTCCGACAGCCGGTCGAACTCGTCGCCTGCGCCGGTGACCGGCAGCCGGCCGGAAAGATCGCCGCCCATGATGCGGCGGCTCGCCTCCGACACGCTGTCGATGCGCTTCAGCGCCGCGCGCCCGACGAAGAACCAGATCAGCAGCCCGCCGACGCCCATCATGCCGAGCGCCAGCATCAGAGCGCGGCGAATGACGGCGCGGAAGCGCTCCGGCTCACCGAGGTCGCGGCCGACCAGCATGATCATCTGGTTGGGCAGGCGCAGCACCAGGGCAATAGCGTTATGGCCCTTCTCGCCTTCGGCCTGTACTTCGCCCTGGGCGGGCTCGTTCGGGTCGGAGACCGGGTTGCGCTGCCGCTCGAGCTCGCCCTCGCCGAAGCGGCGGTAGGAGAACGGTTCGGTGGTCCAGCCCTCGGCCTCGATCACGCCCGGCTCGAGGCTCTGCACGTTGCCGGTCAGGATCTGGCCATTGGCATCGGCGATCAGATAGAGATTGGCGCCGGGCTGGCGGGAGCGCTGCTCGACGACGCGGACCAGCACCGGCAGGCCGCCGCGCTGATAGGCTCGGGCCAGGCCGAGCACCTCGTCGTTGATCGTCTCCTGCGTCTGGGCGGTCAGCATGCGCGCCGACAGCGAGGTCATGTACAACACCAGCAACACCGCACACAGCGCAAAAAGCAGCAGATAAAGCGCTGAAAGCCGCGCTGCCGTCGTCTTCATGATGGCCGGCACGGAAAGAGCCATGGGGTTCTAGCCGCTTTTCAGCATATAGCCGGCGCCGCGAACCGTGTGCAGGATCGGCTTGTCGAAGCCCTTCTCGATCTTGCCCCGCAGCCGCGAGATATGAACGTCGATGACGTTGGTCTGCGGATCGAAATGGTAGTCCCAGACATTCTCGAGCAGCATGGTGCGCGTCACCACCTGGCCGGCATGGCGCATCAGATATTCGAGCAGGCGGAACTCGCGCGGCTGCAGCGTTATCTCGCGCCCGGCGCGCCGCACCGAGTGCGACAGCCGGTCGAGTTCGAGATCGCCGACCCGGTAGACTGTTTCGGCCTCCCTGGCGCTGGCGCGGCGGTTCAGCACCTCGACGCGGGCGAGCAGTTCGGAAAAGGCGTAGGGCTTGGTCAGATAATCGTCGCCGCCGGCGCGCAGACCGGTGACCCGGTCGTCGACTTCGCCGAGCGCCGACAGGATCAGCACGGGCGTCGTATTGCCCCGGGACCTGAGCCCGGCAATGACCGACAGGCCGTCGCGGCGCGGCATCATGCGATCGACGACCATGACGTCATAGTCGCCGGAATCGGCGAGCGCGAAGCCGGTTTCGCCGTCGCCGGCGACATGGGCGGTATGGCCGGCCTCGGCGAACGCCTTCTGCAGATAGTCGGCTGCCTCGCGATCGTCTTCTATGACGAGAATCTTCATAGAACCGTTATACGCGATTTCGCTGGAAGATTGAGTGGCCGGCATATGCATCGAGGCCTTCTCCATGGCGTATCGCGAGCAAAGTGATTCAGGGATACGCGGTAAGTCTTTGTTTTAGCATGTCGTAGCTTAAAACCGCTTCACGTCTTGAGCGGCATGTTCGAGCGGCAGCGGGCGATGGGAAGCCCGCTGCCGCTGGGGCGGAACACGATGACTGACTAACGTATTCAGGCCCCGTGCTTTCCCGGGCGGCGGCTCGGGGGTGTTGAAAACCGCCGCACCGGAAAAGTCGAACCGGTCGTCAGCCCTTGGCGACAGGCAATGCAACGAAGCGGTTGCTGTCGTCGCGGGTGATCTGCATCAGCACCGCCTTGCGTCCGGACTTCACCGCGTCGGCCATCGCCTTGTCGACGTCGCCGGTGCCGTTCACTTCCGTCGAATTGACGGAGGTGATGACGTCGCCGGGCTGGATGCCGCGATCGGCGGCATCGCTGTTGGGATCGACATCGGTCACCACAAGGCCCTTGCCACTGTCGGACTTGGTGACGGTCAGGCCGAGATCGGCGAGCGTGTCCGTCTTCGGCGCTGGGGCAGGCTGCTGGTCGGCCGAGGCCTGCTTGTCGCTCGACGGCAGCTTGCCGAGATCGACCTTGACCGCCTCGCTCTTGCCGTTGCGCCACACCGTGACATCGACCGGTTTGCCGGGCGGGTATGCGCCGATCAGACGGGCGAGTTCCTTCGGCGAAGCAACGTCCTTGCCGTCCACCTGGGTGATCACGTCACCGGCGGTGATGCCGGCCTTCTTGCCGGGACCGTTGTCCTGCGCGCTGGCAACGAGCGCGCCCTTGCCGGACCCAAGGCCAAGCGACTCGGCGATTTCGGGGGTGACCGGCTGGATCTCGACACCGAGCCAGCCGCGCTGCACGGTACCGTTCTTCATCAGATCCTGCACGACCTGCTTGGCAGTCGAAGCGGGAATGTCGAAGGCAATGCCGACGCTGCCGCCCGACGGCGAGAAGATCGCGGTGTTGATGCCGACGACCTGGCCGTTGAGGTTGAAGGTCGGGCCGCCCGAATTGCCGCGGTTCACCGAGGCGTCGATCTGGATGAAGTCGTCATAGGGACCGGCGCCGATATCGCGGCCGCGGGCCGAAACGATGCCTGCGGTAACCGTGCCGCCGAGGCCGAACGGATTGCCGACAGCCACCACCCAGTCGCCGACGCGAACCTTGGAATCATCGGCGAAGTCGACATAGGTGAACTTGTTGCCGTCATCGACCTTGAGCACGGCAAGATCAGTGCGCGGATCGGTGCCGATCAGCTTGGCGTCAAGCTCCTTGCCGTCATTGGTAACCACGGTGAAGGCGGTGCCTTCCTCGACGACATGGTTGTTGGTGACGAGATAGCCATCATCGGAAATGAAGAAGCCGGACCCTTGCGCCACCGGCCGCGGCTGGTCGTTGTTGCGGTCACGATGTCCAAAACGGCGCATTCCGTTCGGACCCTGATCGCCACCCTGATCGCCAAAACCGCGGAATTCGCGGAAGAACCGGCGCAGCTGCGGGTTGTCGGGAAGATTGCCTAGACCGTCCTCGTCGTCCATCTGGCCGGAACCGTCATCGGCCGTCGACTGGATCTTGGCCTTGACACGCACGCTGACGACCGCCGGCGAAACGCGCTCGACCACATCGGCGAAGCTTGGGACCTGCGGTGCCTCGACACGCACGGCGTCGGCCAGAACCGGGGCTGTCCCGGTGGCAACAGCACCAAAACCGAGGGCGCCGGCAATGGCCAGGGATGCGGCTGCGGCCAACAGGCGTTTGCGGGTGCGAAGATATGAATTGGGGGCAACATTCATGGTTCTTGTATCCTCTTTTCAAGGGACGCCCCTTGATTGGCATCCTCGACAAAGAAAATAGAGAGCCGCACATTACGGCGCCATTTCCGGTACATGAAACTTTCGTAATGTATTCACCGACAAAGACGTACAAATCTCTTGGTCGTGCCCGTTCGATGCCCTATCAGTTCAGCACAAGGCTTTCACTGTGACAGCAAGCGCCACCATGACGATTCGGGTTTCGACCGAAACCAAGCTGAAGCTTGAGCGGATCGCCGCTGTCACTCGGCGCAGTAAATCCTTCCTCGCGGCCGAGGCGGTTTCGGCCTATGTCGATCACGAGCTTGAGATCATCGAAGGTATCAAACACGGCATAGCCGACGCTGCAGCTGGCCGTGTCGTGCCTCACGACGAAGCCATAGCGGAAATCGACGCCATGATCGAAGCGGCGGAAGCCAAGCGCGCAGACAAGGAGTGAGGCGGTTCGTCGCCTGGTCGCGAGAAGCGCTGGACGACATTAAACTGCAAGTCCCCTTCGTCGCAGGAGAGAACCCGGCCGCCGCCAGACACGTCGCGGGCCTGGCCGCCGGAGGAATGGCCGGATTAGCTGATTAGTTACCCAGCATCTTGTCCAGCGCCGCCTGTTCCTCGGCAGTCAATGCAGCGGTCGCGGTCGAGCGGCGCGAGCGGGCGGCCAGCAGGATGAATGTCCCGCCAACGAGCAGCAGAAGAACTGGCGTCCCCCAGAGCAAGACATTGCGCAGATTGAAGCGTGGCTTCAGCAGCACGAACTCGCCGTAGCGCGAAACGATATAGTCCATCACCTGCCGGTCGGTATCGCCGGCGACCAGGCGCTGGCGCACAAGGATGCGCAGGTCACGGGCAAGATCGGCATCGGACTCGTCGATCGACTGGTTCTGGCAGACCATGCAGCGCAAGCCTTCCGACAAAGCGCGCGCCCGCGCCTCGAGCGCCGGGTCGGCGAGCACCTCGTCGGGCTTGACTGCCTGCGCCGCGCCGGCGAACAACAGCGCCAGCAGCAGGACCAGCGAGGCCAGTGTGACCCTTTTCATGACGAGCTCGCCGATGGCACGGCGGCCGCAGCCTTGCGGCGCGACGGTGCGCCGACGCGCAGGCGGCGGTCGAGCAGCGACATCGCCGCCCCCGCCATCATCACCAGTCCGCCGCCCCAAATCAGCGTCACCAGCGGCTTCCACCACAGACGAACGACGACGGAGCCATCGCTGCCCTCGTCGCCAAGCGAAAGATAGAGCTGGCTGAAGCCGATCGTCCTGATGCCGGATTCGGTCGTGGTCATCTGGCGCACCGGATATGAGCGCTTGGCCGAGGTGATCTCGCCGGTGACGCTGCCGTCGGCGCCAAGCAGGGCGAAGCGGCCGCGATCCTCACTGTAGTTAGGCCCCTGGGCCGGGTAGAGCCCCTCGAAGCGCAGCTTGTGGCCGGACAGTTCGACGGTCTCGCCGGCATGCATCGCCAAGATTTTTTCGGTGCCGAAGCAAAGCGTGCCGACAATGCCGAGCGTCGTCAGGCCGAGACCGAGATGCGCAAGCGCTGTGCCGAAGACCGAGCGCGGCAGGCCGGCGAGGCGCCTGAGCATGGCGGCGGGCGCGACGGTGCCGAAGCCGGATTTGACGGCGAGATCGGTGAGCGCGCCGCAGATCAGCCAGAAGGCAAGGCCGACACCGAGTGCCGCCAACACCGATGCGCCGTCGATGAACAGGGCGGTCACCAGCACGGCCAGCAGCGCCGCCGCGAAAGCCGCCATCAGACGCTGGGCGACCGCGAAAATGTCGCCGCGCTTCCAGGCGAGCAGCGGCCCGAACGGCACGACGACCAACAGCGGCACCATCAGCGGGCCGAATGTCAGGTTGAAGAACGGCGCGCCGACCGAAATCTTGTCGGCAGAGAGGGCTTCGACGACGAGCGGGTAGAGGGTGCCGACCAGCACGGTGGCGGTGGCGGTGGTCAGGAACAGATTGTTCAGCACCAGCGCGCCTTCGCGCGAGATCGGGTGAAACAGGCCGCCGGCCGTCAGCCGGGAGGCGCGTAAGGCAAACAGCGCCAGCGAGCCGCCGATGAACAGCGTCAGGATGCAGAGGATGAACACGCCGCGCGTCGGATCGGTGGCGAAGGCGTGCACCGAGGTCAGCACGCCGGAGCGTACCAGGAAGGTGCCGAGCAGCGACAGCGAGAACGTCAGGATCGCCAGAAGCAGCGTCCAGATCTTCAGCGCCGAGCGCTTTTCCATGACGATCGCCGAATGCAGCAGCGCCGTGCCCGCCAGCCACGGCATGAAGGACGCGTTCTCGACCGGGTCCCAGAACCAGAAGCCGCCCCAGCCGAGCTCGTAATAGGCCCAGTAGGAGCCCATGGCGATGCCGCCGGTGAGGAACATCCAGGCAACCAGTGTCCACGGCCTTACCCAGCGCGCCCACGAAGCGTCGATGCGGCCCTCGATGAGGGCAGCGACCGAGAAGGAAAAGCAGATCGAGAAGCCGACATAGCCGAGATAAAGCAGCGGCGGATGGATGGCGAGGCCGAGGTCCTGCAGGATCGGGTTGAGATCGCGGCCCTCGATAGGCGCCGGATTGAGCCTGACGAACGGGTTCGACGTCGTCAGGATGAACAGGAAGAAAGTGGCGCCGATCGCTCCCTGCACGGCAAGCACATTGGCCCGAAGCGTCGCCGGAAGATTGCCGCCGAAGACGGCGACGAGCGCGCCGAAGAAGGTCAGAATCAGCACCCAGAGCAGCATCGAGCCTTCATGATTGCCCCAGGTTCCGGTGATCTTGTAGATCAGCGGCTGCAGCGAATGCGAATTCTCCCAGACGCTCTCAACCGAAAAATCAGAGCCTGCATAGGCAGTCGCCAGCGCCACGAAAGACAGCGCCGTCAAGGCAAAGCCGGTCAGCGCGGCCGGTGCGCCGACGGCCATCATCTTGTGGTTGCCGGTGCGCGCACCGAACAGCGGCACCATCGTCTGCACCAGGGCCAGCGCAAACGCCAGGACCAGGGCGAAATGTCCGGTTTCAACCATTGTCGCCGCGCTCGCTAGATCTTGCCGCAGGTTCTTGCCGCAAAACCGTGGAACACTTTTGCGGAACCTTTCTATTCACTCTTGCTCTCCTGCCATACGCCCTTGGCCTTGAGGCCGTCGGCCACTTCCTTGGGCATATAGGTCTCGTCATGCTTGGCCAGCACGCTGTCGGCGACAAAGATCCCGTCAGGGCCAAACGAGCCTTCGGTGATCACGCCCTGCCCTTCCCGGAAAAGATCGGGAAGAATGCCGGTATAGGTAACCTTGACGTCCTTCTGGTTGTCGGTCACCGAAAAGGCAACGGTGGCGCCCTGGCCGCGCTCGACGGTGCCTTTTTCGACGAGACCGCCGAGCCTGATACGCTGGCCCGGCTGAAGGCTGGCGGTGGCCAGATCGGCCGGCATGTAGAAATAGGAGGCCTTCTGGCCAAGCGCGTAGAAGGTCAGCCCGGTTGCAACACCGAGAAACGCCAGCCCCGCGGCGATCACCGACAGTCGTTTCTGCTTGCGCGTCATCGTCTACTCCGTCGCCGTCACGCCGAGCGAGGCGGCAAAGGCGGTGAATTTCCTGGCCTGGTCGCTGTCGGCGCCAAAGACGGCGATACCGCGATTGAGCGCATCACGCGCCTGATCTGTCTTGCCCAGTACGGCATAGGAACGAACGAGCTGCATCCACCCTTCCTCGTCGCGCGGATTTTGCCGAAGCCTTTCGTCGAGGCCGGCAACCATGGTGCTGATCATGGCTTGCCGGTCCTGCGGCGACATCGAGGAAGCAGCATCGATATCCTCGGCGCTCGGCCCTTTCGCAGGCGTTTCCGAAGCGACGCTGCGGGCGGCGGATTCGGCCAGCGCCTGCTCGACGGCGCCGCGCCACGGCGAGCCCTGCGGCAAGGCGGCAAGCATCTTTTGCCAGGCCGCCGTGGCTTCAGCTGTGCGGCCTTCCTGTGCCATGCCCATGGCAAGATAGAACGAGGCCTTCGGATTGGCCGGATCGAGCTTCAACGCCGCCTCGAACGCCGCCTGCGCCTCGGCCGAGACAATGCCGCCGGCCGCATTGGCGATCGCCTCGCCAAGACCAGCCTGGCGGGCGGCGCTGTCGCCGTCGAGGCGGATGGCATTGCGATAGGCGGTCACCGCATCGGCGTATCGCTGCATGCGCAGATAGACCGGCGCCAGCACGTCCCAGCCGCGGCCATCGGATGGGTTGGCCGCCAGGTGCGCCTCGGCGCGGGCTATCAGCTCGTCGACCGAGCTGTCGGCGGGGTTCTTGGCCAGGCGTTCGCTGAGTGGCTGCGACGGCAGGTCGGGTGAGCCGAGCTGGCCATAAAGGCCCCAGCTGACCAGCGGAACAACCAGAACGGCAGCCGTCGCTACCAGCCTTGCCGACCGCGACGGCTGCGTCGCCGTGTCGGCGGCCTGGCCGGCATTGCTCAGGCGAAGGATGCGGCGGGCGATTTCGGCGCGAGCCTCTTCGGCCTCCATTGGCTGGATCAGGCCACGCGCCATATCACGGTCAAGCTCGGCCAGCTGGTCGCGATAGACTTCAAGGTCGTGATCACCGGCAGCGGACGCGTTCTTCGAACCGCCGGTCAACGGCAGCAGCACCGCCAGGCTTGCGCCCAACGTCAGGATTGCGGCTATGACCCAGAACAGCATGGCTCTTCCAATAGAACGAGACCCTTGCCCTGCCAACACAAGCGTGCTGCGACGCTTTGGCGGGACCGCTCCGATCGATAATGCATGTCGCGCAAAAGTGTGCAGCGGTATTGCGATAACGACCATGCATCAAAGGACCAGCTACGTCAGCGGCGTCCAGCTGCCGTCGGCATTGCGGCAGGCGGTTCCGCGCGCGGTGGCGCCAGCGGTGCCGGTAAACACCGTATGGGTGTATTGCCGGCAGTCCTGCGATCCGACGCGATAGGGCTGGGCGGCAACCACTTCGCCGCGATGGGCCGAACTGTCGCTCTTCCAAGCCACTTTCTGGCCGCTCGCCGTGTATTCAAGCGCCTTGTATTCCGCCTCGAGCGCGCTGCGTTTCTCGGTCTCGCTCAGGCCGGCGCCGATAGAGCCGCCGACGAGGCCGCCGCCCATGGCGGAGATGATCGTCGTCGCCACCTTGGCGCCGCTGGGAGGCGTCGCGGTCGGCGTCACCGTAACGACCGAGCCCTTGCCGAGCGTCGTGCAGCCGGAGACGGCGAGCAGGGCGGAAACGAGCGCGACGCGAATCTTCATGCCAAAACCGGCTTTCTTGGGCTGGACCGCCGCGCTGTCAGCAGGCTGACGCGGCCATAATGTCGATGTTTGTCGGAAATTTGGCCGCAGCCGGCCACCCGGAAAAGCAATCTGGAAAAGCATTACTGAAGGCTCCGCAATCGAACCATCGCCTTCAATCCACCCATGACGGATCGTTCCAGCGCGAGAACGCCTCCATACTCGTTGACAAGGTCGGCGACAATGGCAAGTCCGAGCCCGCTGCCCGGTTTTGTCTCGTCGAGACGCCGGCCGCGCTGCAACACCTCGCGCGCCTTGTCGTCGGGAATGCCGGGGCCGTCATCCTCGATGCTGATCTCGAACAGGTTGGCCGCGCCTTCCTTGCCGGCAACGGGCTTGACCGAAACGGCGACCGCGCTCCTTGCCCATTTCATCGCATTGTCGAGCAGATTACCGAGCAGTTCCTCCAGGTCCTCGCGTTCGCCGGCAAAGACGATGTCGGTGGCCGGCAGTGAGAGTGACAGCGCCGTCTGCGGGTTGAGCTTCTGCAGCACCCGCACCATGCGCTGGACCAGCGGTGTCACCGGCGTCCGGTAGACGACGCTGTCGCGCTGCGCGGCGACGCGGGCACGTTGCAGATAGTGGTCCACCTGCTTCTGCATGGAAGCGGCCTGTTCGGCGATCAGCTTGCCTTTGGCGCCACCCAGCGCCCGCCCCTCGTTGAGCAGCACGGCAAGCGGCGTCTTCAGCGAGTGCGCCAGGTTGCCGACCTGGGTGCGCGACCGCTCGACGATACGCCTGTTGTTCTCGATCAGCGCATTGGTCTCGTTGGCCAGCGGCTCGATCTCGGCCGGGAAACGGCCGTCGAGGCGTTGCGCGGTTCCTTCGCGCACCATGGCAAGCGCATTCCTGACCCGGCGCAGCGGCTGCAGGCCGAGCAGGATGGCAATCGCATTGATGGCGATCATGCCGACGCCGAACAGCGACAGATAGGTCAAAAGGCGCCGCTGGAAGGTGGCGATTTCCTGCTCGAGCTCGGTCTGGTTGCCCATGACGCGGAAACGCGCGGCGCGGTTTTTCGCATCGAGGACGAACTCGCTCTCGAACACCTCCAGTTGCTCGCCTTCGATGCCGTCCGCTGAATAACTGCGCTGGAAGCTGGCATTGAAGGGCACCTCGGCAACGCTTGGCGACGGGATCGCCTTGGTCATCGACGACGAATGGAGATCGCCGTGCACGCCTTCCGAGGCGGGCTCGACCGACCAGTACCAGCCGGAATTCGGCTCCGAGAACCGCAAATCGCCAAGGTCGGGGGCGCCGGTCAACTGGCCGCTTTCAGAAACGCCGACCGAGCCGATCAGGTTGAACAGATGCGCCGAAAGCAGGCTGTCGAAACCGCGCTCGCTGGCCTGGCGATAGAGCGTGGTGATCAAGGTGAAGATGACGACCAGAGTGAGGATCGCCCAGACCGTGGAAAAGGCGATGACGCGAAACGCCACCGAACGCGGCCATGACCGCAGGGACGGCGTGTTCGAGACGGCGGGTTTTGTAGGCAGCGGTTCCGCGTTACGCCTCCGGCTTACGCATGCGGTAGCCCATGCCGCGAACAGTTTCGATCATGTCGATGCCCATCTTCTTGCGAAGCCGCCCGACAAAAACCTCGATCGTGTTGGAATCGCGGTCGAAATCCTGGTCGTAGAGATGCTCGACCAGCTCGGTCCGGGACACCACCTCGCCCATGTGATGCATCAAATAGGCAAGCAAGCGGAATTCGTGCGAGGTCAGCTTCAGCGGCACGCCGTCGACGTCGGCCTTGGAGGCCTTGGTGTCGACACGCAGCGGCCCGCAGGTCAGCTCGGACGAGGCATGCCCGGCAGCACGCCGGATCAGGGCGCGCACCCTGGCCAGGATTTCCTCGATGTGGAAGGGTTTGGTGACGTAGTCGTCGGCGCCGGCGTCGATGCCGGCAACCTTGTCGCTCCAGCGGTCGCGTGCCGTCAGGATCAGCACCGGCATCTTGCGGCCGCCGCGCCGCCAGCGCTCGACCACGCTGATGCCGTCCATCTGCGGCAGGCCGATATCGAGCACCACGGCATCGTAGGGCTCGGTGTCGCCGAGAAAGTGCCCTTCCTCGCCGTCGAAAGCGCGGTCGACGACATAGCCGGCATCGACCAGCGCGTCGCCGATCTGCCGGTTGAGATCCTTGTCATCTTCGACGACGAGTACGCGCATGCGGAAGGCCTGTTGAAGCTGTTCAGATATAGGCCGATTCCGGCAGACTGGGAAACGGCACGGTTCAGTTCAGCGGAACGACGATCTCCGAGCGACGGGGACGCTGCCCGTCCTTGCCCGGAACGAGCACGACGATGACGCAGACCGGCCGGCCGCCGCGTGTCGATTGCGAGGCCTTGGCCAGGGTGCCGCCATTCTGCTCCGCCACCTGCTGGCCGATCGCGTAGCAGTCGGACGCGGCGAGGACGACTGGCTGAGTCCACTCGGGCGCGGCAGCGGGGAGCGCCATTGCTTGCGACGCAAGCAGGCCGGCGGCCGAGAGCGCCAATGCCGCGGTCCGGAAGTGGAAGCGAAGGGTTTTCATGGCCAGCGTTCTAACGCGCCGGTGCTGAACGTGATATGAACGGTGAACGCTCGAATGCATGCCCGCCACACCCCTGAAGCGCGAGATTATCGGATTGCCATTTCGCCGCCCGGCCCCGCGAAATCACGAATGTTTAACCTAGCCCTGCAATCCTTCGCCGACAACCGGCATCATCTGGCGGGCAGGACCATTTGGGAGGACGAAGCATCCGGCCCGAGGCAAACCGATGGCAGTTCAGGCGAACCGAACCTGAAACAAAAAACCCGCCTCTGCGGCGGGTCACTGGCGCCATCAGCACCATAATTGATTTAGTAGCATAGTTGCCGGCACAAAGCAAGAACAAAATTGCCCGATTTGCGGAAAGTGCCCGGTGGTCAACCCTCGTCCTTGATCACTGCGCGGAAGCGCAGCAGCCCGTGATGGGCCGAAAGGTCCTCGTCGTAGCGGGCTTCAGCGAATTCGAGCTTGAGGTGGGCGCGGCGATGTCCGCCGAGCGAGAGTGCCGTATCGCGCAGGCGGGTGCTGACCAGGTCCATGATGTCGTTGGTTTCCTTGCTGGCCTCTGATTTCGACCAGACATGCAACGTCAGCAACTGTTCTGCGTCGTTCTCCATCCCCGTTGCCCAATCGTAGACGCTGGTGCGGCCGAAGGTCATGTGGGGGAACGCAACATTTTCCGGCGCATGGTCGAACAGTCTTGCATCGCCAAGTGCCGCCGACAGGTCGGGATCGCCGTTCACTGCCTCGAATATGGCCCTCTGCAATTCGACGGCCGGCGCGGTCATCGTCTTTCCCTTCGCCCGTCGCGTCGACCTCCCGGCTGCGTAGCTGCGTTGCATGAAGCCATCCCGGCAAAGCGCGAATCAGCGCGTCTCACGCGGATTATGAACCTTCATGACCTCGGCAATAAGCCCTGCTCCCGCAACCCGCGATGCCGCGGCCTTTCGCGTCACGGACGCCCTTGAGAGTGACGCGAATTCATTTGGCATGGAGGGAGTTCGAAGAACGGTGCTATGAAGATGTCTGGTTTCCAAACATTCGAGGTCGTTTTCGTGCGCGAGCCATCGCTGTTGCCTGTTTTCGGAAAGCTTGGGGCCAAGGCGCCGATGGTCGCGATTGCGGCGCCGACCATATCGATGACCATCAAGAATTTCGGCAACCGCACGCGGGAGGTGCTCTCCGCGCACAGTAGCCTGGCCCTGAAGCTGTCCGTCGTTTTGTGGACGGTGGTTGTCCTGGCGGCAGTATTCTTCGTCGCCCAAGCCTGACCGAGCGACACTCATCGATCGGGCGGAAACTAAAGGACGCCAAGATGGCCAACCGCTACGCGCTGCGTATGGAACGTCCTCACTGCTGGACCGTCTTCGACGTCTTCACCGGCCAGCGGGTCGAGCTCAAGCAGCAATCCATGGTCGGTTTGAACACCCACGATGTGGACGCGATGGTCGAGCGGCTGAACGGTCGCGACGTCAAGCGGCGGGCGAAGGCGGACCGGAAGCCCTGAGAAAGCGTCTTGCGGACGGATCGCGACGGATCTAGCGAAAATCGGCCGCAGTCAGCACATATATGCTCCTGCGGGTGCGGGCATAAGCATTCCTGGCAACATCGTGGATCGAGCTGGAAGCCGTGTCGAATGCTGCCAGGTAGGTAGCTTCCGAGGCCGCCGTTCCCGGCTGCATCTTGGAGATGGCATCGGTTGCGACCGAGAAGGAAATCTGGAACATGCCGTCATGGCCGACGAAGCGGATGCGTTTGCTTGCCTCGTCGTAGCTGCGGCTGGGATTGGGAAATGTCAGGCTCATGATTTGGCCTCCGTCGGTGCGGATACGGCATGCTTGACTGTCCGTGCCGCCCGCTTCTTCTTTGGGGCGACCGGATTCAGAGCTGCCGCCGCGCGATCCGCCTCTTCCTTGGCCAGTCGCAATTCCCTCAGCTTCGCCGTCTTGATCATCCTGGCCTTCGCCTCCGAGAGATATTCGGCAGTTGCTTTGTTCCGCTCCGCTGTTTTCTTTTGATTTTCCATGAAGCGAGCCTGAGCTTTTTCCATGATGTTCTGATTGCCTTCGGCCATCGGTAAAATCTCCCTTGCAGCGAAAGTCGTGAATGTGAGCTTCACCGTAAAATAGGTGTTCAAGGACAGAAATTCAATTTCATTAATATTCGGCAAGGCCCCGAACACCGGGGGATGGCCAAGCAAAATAATACATTCAATATTTGACATGGCCTATGAATATTTTTTGGCACTCCTATCAATCGAGTGCCAGAGCGCCTATAGAGAGGGGCGGCCGCCTAAGCCGGCCCCAGAAAGAGTCCCCATGAAATTCCGGCCACTCCACGATCGCGTCGTCATTCGGCGCGCCGAAAGCGACACCAAATCCAAGGGCGGCATCATCATCCCCGACAATGCCAAGGAGAAACCGCAGGAAGGCGAAGTGATCGCCGTCGGGCCGGGCGCGCGGGACGAAAGCGGCGTGCTGATGGCGCTCGACGTCAAGGCCGGCGACCTCATCCTGTTCGGCAAATGGTCCGGCACCGAGGTCAAGATAGACGGCGAGGAGCTTCTGATCATGAAGGAGGCCGACATCATGGGCATCATCGACAAGAGCGAGATGGGCATCATTGCCAAGAGCGTGGCTGCCAAGAAGGCCGCCTGATTGGAATGCCGCGCGCCCAGCCGGGCGCGCAAAGAATGCTCCAAGCTTTGATTCAGGCGCGCTGCAAGCGTCTTGCCACGACCAACCGAACTGGAAAAAATCATGTCTGCCAAGGAAATCAAATTCTCCACCGACGCGCGTGACCGCATGCTGCGCGGTGTCGAAATCCTCAACAACGCCGTCAAGGTGACGCTCGGCCCCAAAGGCCGCAACGTCATCATCGACAAGGCCTATGGCGCGCCGCGCATCACCAAGGACGGGGTGACGGTGGCCAAGGAAATCGAACTTTCCGACAAGTTCGAGAACATGGGCGCACAGATGGTGCGCGAAGTGGCCTCGAAGACCAACGACCTCGCCGGCGACGGCACCACCACCGCCACAGTGCTTGCCGCTTCCATCCTGCGCGAGGGCGCCAAATTCGTCGCCGCCGGCATGAACCCGATGGACCTCAAGCGCGGCATCGACCTTGCCGTCAGCGCCGTCGTCAAGGAAATCCAGGCCCGAGCCAAGAAGGTCAAGTCCTCAGGCGAGATCGCGCAGGTCGGCACCATTGCCGCCAATGGCGACACCAGCGTCGGTGCCATGATCGCCAAGGCGATGGACAAGGTCGGCAATGACGGCGTCATCACCGTTGAGGAAGCCAAGACCGCCGAAACCGAACTCGACGTCGTCGAAGGCATGCAGTTCGATCGCGGCTATCTCTCGCCCTATTTCGTCACCAATGCCGAAAAAATGCGCGCCGAGCTGGAAGACCCCTACGTGCTCATCCACGAAAAGAAGCTCGGCAATCTGCAGGCGCTGCTGCCCATCCTCGAAGCCGTGGTGCAAAGCGGCAGGCCGCTGTTGATCATCTCCGAGGACGTCGAGGGCGAAGCGCTGGCGACGCTGGTCGTCAACAAGCTGCGCGGCGGCCTCAAGGTCGCTGCCGTCAAGGCACCTGGCTTCGGTGACCGCCGCAAGGCGATGCTGGAAGACATCGCCGTGCTCACCGCCGGACAGATGATTTCCGAGGATCTCGGCATCAAGCTGGAGAACATCACCATAGACATGCTCGGCCGCGCCAAGCGCGTGCTGATCGAGAAGGACACCACCACGATCATCGACGGCGCCGGCGAGAAGACCACCATCCAGGCGCGCGTCCAGCAGATCAAGGGGCAAATCGAGGAAACCACTTCCGACTATGACAAGGAGAAGCTGCAGGAACGTCTCGCCAAGCTGGCGGGAGGCGTTGCCGTCATCCGCGTCGGCGGCGCCACCGAATCCGAGGTCAAGGAAAAGAAGGACCGCATCGACGATGCGCTGAACGCCACGCGCGCCGCCGTCGAAGAAGGCATCGTTCCCGGCGGCGGCGTCGCGTTGCTGCGCGCCAGGGCTGTGCTGAACGGGCTGACCGGAGCCAATGCCGATGTAACGGCGGGCATTTCGATCGTGTCGAGAGCGCTCGAAGCGCCGATCCGGCAGATCGCCGAGAATTCCGGCGTCGAAGGTTCGATCGTCGTCGGCAAGCTCGCCGACAGCAAGGACCACAACCAGGGCTTCGATGCCCAGAACGAGGCCTATGTCGACATGATCAAGGCCGGCATCGTCGACCCCGCTAAGGTGGTGCGGACGGCGCTACAGGACGCGGGCTCCATTGCGGCGCTCCTGATCACTGCTGAAGCCATGATCACCGACGTTTCGGCCAAGGAAGCCGCTGCTTCGACCGGCGGCATGGGCTATTGACCAGCTGCCGGAAACAAGCCTGAAAGACAGCCGCCGGGGTATCTTCCCCGGCGTGCCCCTCGGCAAGGAGATCGATCCATGATCGCATTCGTCCCGAAGCCAAATGCGGCGGCGAAGACCAAAGTGGCCGAGGAAAGCCGCTTCGATCGCATTCGCAGGCTTGCCGACAAGCACAGGAAAGCCGACGCGGGCACAATAGGCCGCGACCCGAAAAAGATAGCGGACAAGCGTCCCATGTGATCCGCGAGATCAGCGTCAGATCATGAGACCGGCGGCTAAAAGTCTACAAGCATCCGTTTCCAGCGCCGACGGTTGTCAAGTCAACGGCTTGTTAGCTCGGCATCCCGCAAACTCGACCTGACGCTGCGGACGAGGACGAGCATGGTTTCCACCGCCTCTTCGTCAGAGAGGCCCTGGTTCTCGACAAGCGACAGCCAGGTCGTGAAGTCCAGCGCATGTCCTATCGCGGCAACGAGCAACCTTGCAGTTCCGCCATCCGGGTCGAGGTAGCCTTGTGAAAGGATCGCGACGCCTTTTGCGAGAACCTCTCGCCGGCGGGCCAGTGCGGCAGCGACAACCGGCATTTCGGCATCGCGATACAAATTGGCTAGGAGCTGCCGCTTGCGCCTGTAATAGCCGTAGAGCTGGAAAAGCGCTGTCCGGAGCCGAGCTTCCGGTTCGACGATCGATCGCCATGCTTCAGGGTTGGGGGGCGGGTCCTGGGCGAACGAATATGCCGAGCAAGCATTGAAGACCGCTTCCTCGTCGGGAAAATGACGGTAGACGGTTAGCCGTTGCACCCCCGCTTTCTCGGCGACGGCGCTCACCGTCGTTCGCGATGGACCCACCGAACTGTGCAGATCGAATGCTGCGCGGGTGAGCGCAAGATGGGTCTCGGCCTGCTTGATCGCGCGTCGCTGCAACCGGTATGAGCGACGCTGGCCTTCTTTCAGTGAACTCATATGATCACCGATATTGACTTGGGTGTGAATGGCTCGTAGAAATGGGTGATCGGCAGCGTACACCCATTTTCAGGAGGATGATATGGAACGCGCAGTGCCTGATCCAAGCCCCCAACGTGCGACGGCTTACTCGCCTCACAGCCATTCATCGGACCCCATCACAATTCTGCCTGAAGCCGGTGACCGCTTTGACTTGGGCGGTTTCGGCATCCACTGGAAGATAGACGGATTCCACACCGGGGAGCGCTTCTCCATCGTGCACCATCCGCTCGCCCCTCGTGCGCTGGCCGCGCCCTTGCACCGGCATCACCGTGAAGACGAATATTCATATGTGCTGAGCGGCAGTTTGGGCGCGTTGCTTGGAGAGAACGTTATTACCGCCGGGCCGGGCACATGGCTGTTCAAGCCGCGAGGCGAATGGCATACGTTCTGGAACGCGGGCGACACGCAGTGCGAAATCATCGAAGTGATTTCACCCGCTGGCTTCGAGAATTATTTCCGCGAACTGGCCGTCATCTGGCCAGACAGAACAAAGTCCGGCGAGCTTTTGCGGAAGTACGAACTGGATATGGACTTCGATAGCGTTCCAGGCCTCTGCACCCGATTTGGACTGACATCCGCACGCACCGCCGCTGCAACGGCCG
The DNA here is from genome assembly GCF_040317515.1 of Mesorhizobium sp. M1428. Classification (NCBI taxonomy): domain Bacteria; kingdom Pseudomonadati; phylum Pseudomonadota; class Alphaproteobacteria; order Hyphomicrobiales; family Phyllobacteriaceae; genus Mesorhizobium; species Mesorhizobium sp. M1428. The sequence continues at coordinate 208,263 of NZ_JAMYKT010000003.1, read as the reverse complement.
CACGGCAGAAATAGATACACGCCTGATCGCCTTGCGAGTGCATGCGGTTTGCGATAGCAGGCCATTGCAGGAGACCCGGAAAGGTTTGACTGATTCCGGTGAAAATCACCGGGTGTGCTGGCGGTGGCACCAGGCCCTTATCGCGTCTCGCCGCTGATCAGCGCGGCATGGTCCTTGATGATGGTAGCAACGAAGCGGATGACGGCGCGCACCGGCGCCTCTCGCGCGGGGCCGTCAGCATCTCGCTGACGCCGCACGGGGGCCGTCTTCCCCTCGACAAACCTCCCGCTTATCTTCATCGCCCTTATCTTCATCGCCCTTGTAGGCAGCGCCAAAATGGACGAATAGTCATAGCGGCGCGCCGCCCTGAATTTGCCGGCATGCGGTTTCTCAGTTGGCGGCATCGCCGCAGCCGGATCCTGGAATGGCCAGTCCTTTGGAACCACGCAAGAGAAGAGGTCCGATCGCCGCAAGGCTGCTGGCGGTGGATGCGTGGATCGATTCCTCGGTCTACGAAATCGGCTTCAGGGCGCGCCAGTTCTGGGAAGCGGCGACCATCTTCTCGCGGCGTTTCCGCGTCGGCGGCTGGCGCCGCGGCCTGATCGAACTGTTGAGTGAAGGTTTTACGCTGGGTGCCGGCGGCATCGTCGTGCTTTTGGCGCTGGCCTTGCCGGCCTTCCAGATAACCGCCGGCGACTGGCGCACGCAAGGCGACTTCGCCGTCACCTTCCTCGACCGCTACGGCAACGAGATCGGCCAGCGCGGCATTATCCAGCGCGATTCGGTGCCGGTCGACGAGATGCCCGACCATGTCATCAAGGCGGTGCTGGCCACCGAGGACCGCCGTTTCTTCGACCATTACGGTATCGATGTGCTCGGCCTGTCGCGCGCCATATTCGAGAATGTGCGGGCAAATTCCGTCGTCCAGGGTGGATCGAGCATCACCCAGCAGCTGGCCAAGAACCTGTTCCTGACCAATGAACGGACGTTCGAGCGCAAGATCAAGGAAGCCTTCCTGTCGCTGTGGCTCGAAGCCAATCTGTCGAAGAAGGAAATCCTGCAGCTTTACCTCGACCGCGCCTATATGGGCGGCGGCACATTCGGCATCGAGGCCGCAGCCGATTTCTATTTCGGCAAGAGCGTCAAGGACCTGAACCTCGCCGAGGCAGCGATGCTGGCCGGCCTGTTCAAGGCGCCGACCAAATACGCGCCGCACATAAACCTGCCCGCTGCCCGGGCGCGGGCCAACGTGGTGCTGTCCAACCTGGTCGATTCCGGCTTCATGACCGAAGGCCAGGTGCTGCAGGCAAGATTGCACCCGGCCGAAATCGTCGACCGTGGCGAGCAGAAGAGCCCCGACTATTATCTCGACTGGGCCTTCGACGAGGTCAAGAAGATCGCCGCCAAAGGCGGCCCGCACTCGCTTGTCGCCCACACCACCTTCGACGCCAACATCCAGAAGGCAGCCGAAGAATCGATGGAGTTCCACCTCCGCCAGTTCGGCAAGGAATACAACGTCACCGAGGGCGCCATCGTCGTCATCGAGACCAATGGCGCGGTTAGGGCGATCGTCGGCGGCCGCGACTACGGCGCCAGCCAGTTCAACCGCGCCACCAAGGCACTTCGCCAGACCGGCTCCTCGTTCAAGCCCTATGTCTATGCGACAGCGATGGAGCATGGCTTCACGCCGGATTCGGTGGTTTCCGGCGGACCCATCTCCTGGGGCAGCTGGTCGCCCCACAATTACAATGGCGGGTCGGCCGGCAACGTCACGCTGATCACGGCGATGGCCAAATCGATCAACACGGTGCCGGTGCGGCTGGCCAAGGATTATCTCGGCATCAAGCCGATCAAGGCGATGGCCGAGGCGATGGGCGTCGAGTCGCCGCTTGAATCGCACAAGACCATGGTGCTCGGCACGTCGGGCATGACCGTGATGGATCAGGCGACGGGCTACAGCGTGTTCGCCCAGAACGGCTTTGCCGGAACCCGGCACGGTATCAGCCAACTCTTCACTCGTACCGGCGAGGTCGTCTACGACTTCGCCAAGGATGCGCCGCCGCCGCACCGGGTGCTGTCGGAGCAGGCGCTCAAATACATGAACACTATGCTGGCTGCCGTTCCGGTGATCGGCACTGCCCGGCGCGCAGCCCTTCCAAACATCGTCGTCGCCGGCAAGACCGGTACGACCCAGTCCTACCGCGATGCCTGGTTTGTCGGCTTTACCGGCAACTACACGACCGCCGTCTGGCTCGGCAATGACGACTTCACCGCGACCAACAAGATGACCGGCGGCACGCTGCCGGCCATGGTGTGGCAGCGCCTGATGCTCTATGCGCACCAGAATATCGACCTCAGACCGATCCCCGGCCTCGATCACCCCTTCGTCGATGCCGAAATCGCCGCCAAGGCCGAGGAAGCGGAAAAGAAGAACGCCGAACAGGCAGCAGCCGATCCCGCCGCCGAGCGTCCGCCGGTGCTGTCCAGCCGGACCACCCAGACCCTGAAGGAACTGACCAAGCTGTTCCATGCGGCACCCGTGCTCGATGCGCCCGCTACGCCGGAGACCCTATCGGCGCTGTGACGACCAATTCCGCGAGGCCGCTTGCCACAAGGCCCTGCGCCGCGATATCCCCGAGCGGCGATCTTTCAGTCCCGGCCTTCGGTTCCCTGCCTCCTCATGCTCAAGAACGCCTTCCTGACACTGCTCTCGATTGCCATCGCCGTCGTCGGCGGTGGCGGCAGCGTCTGGTATGCACTGAAGCTGCAGGACGGCGTCGGCGCCATCAGGATCGGCCAATGGACCGCCTTCCCGGATATCGGCACGCCGACGGCAGATCCCTATTCGAAGGCCCGCGTGGCTCGCGAAGGCGTGCTGGCGCTCGGACAGGCGGAAGGACTGTCCTTCATAGCCGAGCGCGATTCCGGCGGCGAACAGCTCAAGCGGCAATGTGCCTACAAGATTGCGGGCGGCTTTCCCACCGCCCGGTTCTGGACGCTTTATGCCGCCGACCAGTCGCTTGGCGTGGTCGGGACCGGCAAGCCGAGGCTGGCTGCGCTGCAGTCCTATCAAGTGCTGCGCCAGGCTGACAATTCGGTGGTCATTTCCGTCGGCAGCCGCCCTGCGCCCGGCAATTGGCTGCTGACCAGCGGCGCCGGCAAGATGTACCTGGTGCTTACGTTCTACGACACGCCGATCGCCAGCAGCACCGGTCTCTCGGACGTCACGCTGCCGCAGATCCAGAAGGTCGGCTGCAATGCGTAGCCTGCTGCATGCCGTGCTGCTCGGACTGCTCGGCGCCGGCATCGTGCACATCATCGTGCTGCTGCTCGTCCCCGAGTTTTCCGAACGCGACGCCTGGTCGCGATTGGCCATGGCTTCGGATCTCTACAAGATGACCAGGCTCGACGCGGAAGCCGGCGGTGCGCCGGTGGTGAAATCGGTCGATCCGCTGTTTTATGCGGCGGCATGCCGCTTCGACCTTGCCGAAGGGATGGTGCGGGTCAAGGCGCCGGGAAAGGTGCCGTTCTGGTCGATATCGGTCTATGACCGCGGCGGCCACAACATCTACTCGTTCAACGACCACAGCGCGACCGCAGGCCTGCTCGACACCGTTGTGCTGACGCCGGCCCAGATGATCGAGGTCCGCAAGGATCTTCCCGAGGAATTGCAAGGGGCCATCTTCGTCGAGGCGCCGATAGAGGAAGGCGTCTTCGTCATCCGTTCGTTCGTGCCCGACGACAGCTGGAAGCCGATCGTCTCGCGGTTTCTCGAACAGAGTTCCTGCGAACTGCAGGATTTTTAAGCCGGTTCCGATGCTCAGTGATGAGGTACCGGCAATGTCCCCGAAGGTCCAGGCTTGTCGGAGCCGGCCGGCCGCGTTTCGCCCGTCAGCGGCCGCTGCTCGTAGCGCACCCCGGGAAAGATGATCACTGCCGCCGGCGCGGTTTGTTGTGCTCGATTGGTTGCCGCCGTTCGCGGCACGAAAGACAGTACCATGCCCATGGTTCGCGTATTCCTCTCGGTTGCCCCGGAGCACAACGCAACGCCTCCGTAGTCGATTAAGAAGGCAGTAGGTTAACGGAGCGCTAACGGATCGCCGCTAAATTGATCTTTGTTCTTGGGAAACGCGAAACCGGTACAGCCCGGCAGAGCGCTGTCCAGATCGTGTCGAGTGTCGGGCGTATCCTTCGTGTCAGCTTCGGATTTCAGGCAAATCGCAGCAGGAGCTGAATCGGGAAAGGCCGAAAGGCTGTTTCGCGCCGCCGTGTCGGCATTCTGTTCGCTCACCCGCCCTTCGCGCCGCGAGATCGCGCAGCTCGAAGATCTGACGCTGCCGCTGTTCGATAATGTCTCGGTCGAATCGCGCCGCTACGTCGCGGCAGCCCTTTCCGAATGCGAATATGCACCCGCCGCGCTGGTGCGGCGGCTTTGCCAGGAGCGGGTCGACATCGCCGCTCCGCTGCTCATCCGCTCGCGTGCCCTCAGCGACGTCGACCTCATCGCGCTGATCGGGCGTCACGGCCTGCCGCATGCCCGTGCTATTGCCCGCCGCAAGGATCTCAATCAAACGATCGCGGATCTCATCAAAGTGCTCGAAAGGCCGACGCTGGTACGGTCGCAGCAGCCCGAGGCGACTGCCAACGCTGCGTCTGAAAACGCCGAAGTGGTTGCGGCCGATGCCAACAGGCAGGAGGCTTCCGATGCCGCCGCCGAAACTGTCCGCCACAGGCTGCGATCCATGATGCGCGCCGAGAGCGGCACCGCCATCGGTTCGTTCGTCGAGCCGCAAACCTACGTCAAGCTGCGCGAAACCGCACTGACCGGCAATGCGGCGTTCTTCCAGACAGCGCTCGCCGATGCGCTCGAAGTCGATTTTTCAACGGCGCGGACGCTTACCGTGAGCCACAACTACGCGCCGCTGCTGGCCGCCCTGCGCGCGCTCGACCTCAGCGAAGACAAGGCGTTCCTGATCACGGCCGCAATCTATCCGACCGCGTTTCCGCACCCGCAAGCGATCCGCATCTTCCTCGACCGCTACCGCCTGCTGCACCGCGACGCGGCATTGGATAGGCTCCGCGGCTGGAAGGCAGACACCGTGTCGAAAATCGTTCGCAAGCCCGGGCGCGTCGCCGCAAATGCCGACCTGCGCAAGCCGAACAACGCCGATATAACCGCCGCCCCAAAGGCGCGTCGCGTCTGAAGGCTTGCCGTTACGACGCCTTGACCGAGATAAGCTCCTCGACGGGAATGGCGCCCGCCTCGATTTCGACCACCCAGATATCCGGATCGAATCTCTTCTCGCGCTCCAGCCTCGCGTCAAAGATGGCGGCATCGTCGCCTTCGCCAAGCAGGCTGAAAAAACGGTCGTCCGGCCTGGCCGAATCGTAGCTGGTCTGCGGCGCCGGCCCGAACAGCGCCATCTCCCCCAGCCGGCCCCGCGCCAGCACGAAAACCGCGCCGGCTTCCGTCGCGCCGCGCTTGACCACGGCGGCAAAGCCGCCGGAGCTGAAAACCCGGCGCAACAGCGCCGACACCCACAGATCGGTGGTTACGCGCATAAAAAATTCCTGGACATGCGGCGGTCCTTACAGCATCGGCCGGAAGACCGTAAACGGTCTTTGCCGAGCCGACCGCCAAGCGGCCGTCACGACCCTCAGTTGGTCAGGCCGATCTCGCGCATCTTGACGTAAACGATTTCGTCGGGCTCGCCGGTCTCGGGCAGGCCGAACAGCGCCTGGAATTCCTTGATCGCCGCCTTGGTGCGCGCGCCGACGACGCCATCCAATTGCATGTCGTCATTGCCGAACGCTTTCAGTCCGGCCTGAATCTTGACGATGCGCGGATCAGGCGTTTGCGCTGCCGCATTTGCCGGTGCGGACACCGGAATGGCGGCCGGAGCAGCGGCCGTTTCGACCGGCCGCGGCACGGGATGCGGAACCACGGCCGCGGTCTTTGGCGTGGCGCCCAGTTGATCCAGCAGAAAGCCGTCGATCTCGCCGGAGGCATTCAATCCGACCTTCTGCTGATAGGCTTGGATGGCCTTGCGCGTATTCGGTCCGGGAATACCGTCGACGGTGCCGGAATAGAAATCGAGATCCTTCAATATGCCCTGGACCTGTTCGACGACCGGGTCGCTCTTAATCGGCGCAGCGGCCGGACGCACGATGTTGATGGTGGTTTCGGGCTCGTCGCTGTCCGCCCGCGGAAAGCGGTCGATGCTTCTGGTGGCGAAAAACGCACCGGCATGCGGAAAGGGCTGGTACCAAAGAGCGTTCGCCGAGACGTAGAACAGTGTCACCAGGAACGCGGTGGAGCCGCCGACCACAACAGGATTGCGCGAGATCAGGCTGCCCAGGGCCATCGCTCCGTGCTCGAAGGCATTGCCGCGGCGTTTGACCGCCTTAGGCTGTTTTGCGGAGCGACCCATTGCTCTCCCCTTTGCCACCGTCCGCTCTGGCTTTGGCTGCGGACATCGGCACCACGCCAGTCTTCTCCGTCGAGCGGCCCGTCGGGCCGCTCACGGGAAGGCTGATCGTCACCGTGGTGCCCTCGCCCGGCATGCTTTCGATCGACATGGTGCCTTCGTGCAGCGCCACCAGCCCCTTCACCAGCGAAAGCCCGAGCCCGGTGCCTTCGAAACGGCGGGTATAGTCGTTCTGGATCTGCGTGAACGGCTTGCCGAGATTGGCGAAATCTTCCTCGGCGATGCCGATGCCGGTGTCCCGGACCCAGAAATGCAGCCGCGAGCCGATCCGCTTGGCGCCGATGACGACATTGCCGCCTTCGGGCGTGAATTTGATCGCGTTGGAGACGAGATTGATCAGGATCTGCTGCACGGCGCGCCGGTCGGCATTTATTTCGCCTGCGTCCGGCGCGATATGGGCCTGCAGATCGATGGTCCTTGCCTCGGCTTGCAGGCGCATCATCGACTGGCACATCTCGACCGCTTCGCGGAAGCGAAACGGTTCCGGTTCGGTCGCGTAGGCGCCCGATTCGATCCGCGATACGTCGAGTATCGAGGTGACGACGGCAAGCAGGTGCTGGCCCGAATCCCTGACCAGCCCGACATATTCCTTCTGGCGCGGATCCTTGAAGCTGCCGAACATCTCGTGCAGCAGCATGTCGGAAAAGCCGATGATCGCATTGAGCGGGGTGCGCAACTCATGGCTGACGACTGCAAGGAAACGTCCTTTTGCCACCTCGGCGGAGGCAGCCGCCTCATTGGCGGCGGCAAGCTCCTGGCGCAGGCCGGCCAGTTCATCGTTCTCGCGCAGAAGAAGCGTGAAGACAGTCGCCTGCCCCGGCGCGCGCATCATCTCGAGCGAGAACGGCCGGTAATTGTCGGCTGTCACGCCGCTGCTCTGCGGCAGCCGGACGCGAAGGTCGAGCCGGCGCGACAGGGCGCCATCGCGCATATCGGCCAGCGCACTGAGATACGGGACGCGGTCGGACAGATGAATGCGATCGAAAAGTCCGGTGCCGAAAAGCAGCTCCGGTGGCAGCCTCAGCATAGTGCGTGCCTTAGCCGAGACGTCCTGAACCTCGCCATGCGCCGCGATTCGCAGCACGACGGCGTCGATGAGGTCTTCGAGCCGATCGCTGCCGGCCGGATCGAGCTGTGCGCTGGCGGCGCCGCGAAGCGGAGCGATACGCGGAATGAGCGTGAGTGCCCAGGCCAGTGGTACCAGCCAGTGCCATGCGGCGATTTCGGTCTGGTCGAGCGGCAAGACGGAACCGGCTAAAGGCTGCAGCAAGACTGCGACAAAGGCCGATATGGCGCCCCAGATCACGGCACGGCGCGACTGGCCGATCCACCAGGCTTCAAACGGCAGCGCCACCGCGAGCAGGGCAACCGGCGATGCCACACCGCCGGCAGCAGCGATAAGGGCACCGAGCGCAACGCTGCCGACGACCAAGGCGAGTTGGCCGGCCAGGGTCATCTTGCCCGATGCAGCCACCAGCAGGGCGGCGAACCAGCAAAGGCCGAACGCCGCAAAGATCGCAGCCACAGTCACGGCCGCACCCATGCCCGACGTGACCAGCGTCACCGCTGCACCCGCGCTGAAGAAAGGGGTCGCCAGCATGACGCCAATGAACCGGCTGTGGCGGCGACGATCGCTCTGGCCGAGCACGGACGGATGAACCATCCGTTCGCAACCGGCGGCTATCGCGCCCGGCAACTCGGCGTATCTGGCCTTGATCGCACTCAACTCAACGCACCCGGTCGTGAACGGCCCTGCTTTGCAGGCGGCTTTTGTCGATCCGAAACTCGCATCCAGCGTTTAAGGAATGGATAAGGCTGGACCGATCGTCCCCCGGCAGGCTGCAAATATCGGGATACCGGCGGGGAAAAACCGGGGCAATTGCCGCCATAGTAAACGGAGCGTTATCCGGACCGCCCGCGCCTGGCGTTGCGGCCGATGGCATCAAACTGTCACCAATGCAAAAAATAACGAGGAAAAACAAGGAGTTGGATGGTTATCATTTGCTGAATAAAATCTGAGCCTTTCGAGACTAATGAACTTCAAAACGCTTCGTTTCGAATCTGCCTAAAATTTGAGGAAAACTGTTGCTTTCGGGACAAGCCGTCCTTTGCGCGTCTGTGCCAGTATCGCGGTACAAGGGTCGTGCGGTTCGGAGGCACGACCGTCATAGAGGACAGACAGATGGGCTTTCTGATAAGAGCTGCTTTCTGGTTTTCGCTGGTGCTTCTGGCGCTCCCACTGGGTGTCGGCGCCGATGATGCGGGCCGCGAAAGCGTCGGGCCGCTCCAGGCGCTGTTTGCCGCGCGCGAAGCCGTCGGCGACATCGCCGGTATCTGCGAGCGCAAGCCGGACGTGTGCGAGACCGGCAAATCGGCAATGCACACCATCACCGCCCGGGCGAAGGAGACCGCCAAGATTGCGGCCGCCATGCTGGACGACAAGGCCGCTGAACCCGATACGGTGACGACTACCGGCAGCGTGCCCGAGGAAATGGTCTTGCCGGCGAAAGTCGATTTGCCGGCGAAACTGCATTTGCCGGCGAAGAACTGAGACGGTTTTCGGCCGAATCCATCGCCAGACCGCAAGGCTACTCGCTTTCGGCACCTGCGGCGTTTCTCCTCTTTTTCCGTGACGTGGCAGCGCCGGATGACTATATCCGGGGAATGACGACGACGATCCAGACCATCCGCGAGGACTTTTCCCTGCTCGACGAGTGGGAAGACCGCTATCGCTATGTGATTGAACTGGGTGAAGGGCTGCCGCCGTTTCCCGACGAGCAACGCATACCCGCCAACAAGGTGCCCGGCTGCGTCAGCCAGGTCTGGTTGACCACCGAACAGGGCGAAGGTGCCGACCCCGTTGTCACCTTCAAGGGCGATTCAGACGCCCATATCGTGCGCGGCCTGGTCGCCATCATGCTGGCGCTGTTTTCGGGACGGCCGGCCAGCGAAATCCAGAGGACTGACGCAGAGGCAACGCTAAAGGCACTCGGACTTGACGAGCACCTGTCGCCGCAGCGCGCCAATGGTCTTCGCTCTATGGTCAAGCGCATCAAGCGTGATGCCGAAGCAGCGTTGAAGCAGACCGCCTGACCGGACGGCAGTTGCCGGCACCATGGCGGGTTCGACCTTGACCCATAATACGAAACGGCGCCCGCAGGCGCCGTTTGAGTGTCAAACCGGAAGAGCCGCTTGTCAGCGTCCCTTGCGCTTGCGGCCGAGACCCATCTTCTTGGCGAGCTGCGAACGGGCGGCCGCATAATTGGGCGCAACCATCGGATAGCTCGGGTCCAGGTTCCACTTTTCGCGATACTGGTCCGGCGTCAGATCATAGTGGGTCATCAAGTGACGCTTGAGCGACTTGAACTTCTTGCCGTCTTCAAGACAGATGATGTAGTCGTCATGCACCGAACGCTTCGGATTTACCGCCGGCTTCTGCTTGTCGGCAGGCGGCTGCTCGGCGGCCCCGCCGACGCGCCCGAGAGCGGCATGGACGTCGGCGATGAGGTTCGGCAATTCGCCGACCGGCACGGGATTGTTGCTGACATAGGCGGCCACCACGTCGGCGGTGAGTTCGATCAGCGCGTCACTGTTTCTGGAAGGTGTTTCGGTAATATCCATGGCGTTCAGGCCCCAACGAGAATTGTTTCTGTTTGCGCCCGTTTCGATAGTTGGGCATCGCGCGAACTTGTGCAGGAAAAAGCCTCCGCGATTCGCGTCGCGGCATCTTAATGGGCCGGGCCGCCAAGTAAGTCAATTCGCTTCTTTCGGTCTATTCAGCGATACAAGTCAAATCTTCCATATTCAGCTTCACTCTTTCGTGCAAAGTGTAACTTTGCCATTTTTTCTGGTCAGACCAGCATCGACTGACGCCGCGGCAAACAGCCATTACACAAACGGCAGCAGGTAAATAGAGTTCGATGCTTGACCCTGCCGGCAGCATTACAGCCTGGATGATCGGCGGATTCAGTAAAATCATAGGTTGCGAAGCGTTACTGTTGCTCGCGGCCGTCGGCCGGAGCGGTGCGCTGTGTCATTGAAATGGGGCAATGTATTTCCGTAGACCAAGCCATATCGGCCACTTGCCAAGCCGCGAAGGCAGTTGCATGAGATTGACCGGCACTGGCAGGGGTCATCGCAGCGACTGCGAGAACCGCGGCAGTCCGAGAAGAACATTCGCTATCCGCTCCTCCAGCCCGTCCTCTCGAGCCACCACGACAATAGATCATAGCTCTTGAACCCGCGCTGCTCGGCGTGTTCATTCGCCATTCAAGTAGCTTCCACAGCGAGACGCAATGACCAAAACTCCAGTGTTTCCGACCGCCACGTTTCCGACCGCCACCCCGCCGCAGCCGGAGAAGCGGCCGATCTTCGACACGCATCACGGCATGACGCGGACGGATGACTACGCCTGGCTGAGGGCCACCAATTGGCAAGAGATGTTCAGGGATCCGTCCCTGCTCGACGGCCAAATCCGCGCCCATCTCGAAGCCGAGAATGCTTACCAGGCGGCGCTGATGGCCGATACGGTCCAACTGCAGAAGCAGCTTTTCGCGGAAATGAAGGGACGCATCAAGGAAGACGATTCTTCCGTGCCGATGAAGGACGGACCTTACGCCTACGGCTCCTCCTTCAGGCTTGGCGGCCAGCAGCCGCGTTATTTCCGCACGGCGCGCGACGGCGGCGACAAGCAGATCTTGCTCGACGGCGATGCCGAGGCCGAGGGCAAGCCCTATTTCCGCCTGGGCGGCGTCGATCATTCGGACGACCACAGCAAGCTGCTCTGGGCCTTCGACGACAAGGGTTCCGAATTCTACACGCTGCGCGTCCGCGATCTGGCCGGCGGCAACGATCTGGCGGACAGGGTCCCGGACACCGGCGGCGGCGGTGTGTGGGATGCCGGCAATGACGGTTTTTTCTACACCCGCCTCGACCCCAACCACCGTCCTTCCAAAGTGCTGTTCCATGCGCTTGGCGACGGTCCTGAAAACGACCGGCTGATCTACGAGGAGACCGATCCCGGCTTCTTCATGGATGTCGGCGGCACGCGCTCCAACGAGTGGATCATGATCGGCATCAACGACCATGAGACCTCGGAATACCGCATCATGAGCGCCAACGATCCGTTCGCCGCGCCGAAGCTGGTTGCGGCGCGCCAGACCGGCCTGCAGTACGAGCTCGAGGAAGGCGGCGACATCTTCTTCATCCTCACCAATGTCGACGGAGCCAAGGACTTCAAGATCATGACGGCGCCGGCCCATGATCCGGTGCGCGCCAACTGGCAGGAACTGGTGCCGCACGAAGCGGGACGGTTGATCCTGTCGGTGATCGGCTTCAAGGACCACATGGTCCGGCTCGAGCGCAGGGAAGGCCTGCCGCGCATCGTGGTGCGCGACCGCAGGAGCGGCGAGGAGCACCTGATCTCCTTCGACGAGGAAGCCTTCTCGCTCGGCCTGGCCGGCTCCTACGAATACGACACCGAGATCATGCGCTTTTCCTATTCGTCGATGACGACCCCGGCGCAGGTCTTCGATTATAACATGCGCACCCGCGAGCGCGTGCTGCTCAAGACCCAGGAAGTGCCGTCCGGCCATGACCCGGAACACTACGTCACACGCCGGCTGATGGCACCCGCCGCCGACGGCGAACTGGTGCCGATCTCGCTCCTCCATCACCGCGACACACCGCTCGACGGGTCGGCGCCTTGCCTGCTTTACGGCTACGGCTCGTATGGCATCACCGTGCCGGCCGCGTTCAACACCAATCTGTTTTCGCTGGTCGACCGCGGCTTTGTCTACGCGATAGCCCATGTTCGCGGCGGCAAGGACAAGGGCTATGGCTGGTACGACGATGGCAAGCGAGCGAACAAGATGAACACGTTCACCGATTTCATCGCGGTCGCCCAGCACCTCGTCGCCGAGCGCTACACGGCCCATGACCGCATTGTGGCACAGGGCGGTTCAGCCGGCGGCATGCTGATGGGCGCTGTCGCCAACATGGCACCGCAATGCTTCGGCGGCATCGTGGCAGAGGTTCCCTTCGTCGACGTGCTCACCACCATGCTCGACGCCAGCCTGCCGCTGACGCCGCCGGAATGGCCGGAATGGGGCAATCCGATCGCCTCGGCGGAGGATTACCAGACCATTGCCGCCTACTCGCCCTACGACAATGTCGCCGCACTCGACTATCCGCCGATCCTGGCGCTGGCCGGCCTGACCGACCCGCGCGTCACGTATTGGGAGCCGGCCAAATGGGTGGCACGGGTGCGCGACCGCAAGACAGGTGGGAATCCGGTGCTGTTCAAGATCAACATGGATTCAGGCCATGCCGGCGCGTCCGGCCGGTTCTCCAGGCTGGAGGAAATCGCCTTCACCTACGCGTTCGCGCTCAAGGTGACAGGCAAGGCCGAGCTTGCGGCGTGAAAACCCCGGGGGTGAGCGGTTATTGCCTTCCGCCCCGAGACGTGGCTTTCATTCGCGGTCAGACTTGCGGAGACGCCCACCAATGATCGATCTCACCACATTGATTGCGTATGTCGCGGTTGTGCTTGGCTTTGTCTTCATCCCGGGTCCTGCCACCCTTTTGACCGTGGCGCGGGCTACCAGTTCCGGAACCAGGGTTGGCATCGCGACCGGCGCGGGGATCGCGGTCGGCGACGTGGTTCACACCTTCATGGCGATCGTCGGCATTTCAGCGATCATCGCCACGTCGGCGGCGCTTTTCAGCATCGTGAAGTACATCGGCGCGGCCTACCTCATTTATCTCGGCATTCGCGCGATCATCGAGAAAACGCCTGCCTATCCGGCCGCCGGTGAACTTGCGATCCCCGCTACCAAAGCATTTCGGCAGGCTGTTTTGACCGAGGTTCTCAACCCCAAGACCGCGCTTTTCTTCCTTGCATTTCTTCCGCAGTTCGTGCGGCCTGAAAACGGATCGGTGATGCTTCAACTGGCGACTTTGGGCGTGATCTTTGTTCTGTTGGGCCTCGTCAGCACGGTGGTTTTCGCCGTGGGTGCGGGCGGCCTCGGCGCTTTCCTGCGCCGAAGCCCGACGGTGCTGAGATGGCAAGGCAAGGCTGTCGGCGGCATCTATTGCGCCTTGGGCATTCGGTTGGCGCTGCAACAGCGCTAGGGTCTCGACAGGCGACGCCGTATGAAGCTTCGGAAACTGAGCAGGCACAGCTGATTTTCCGCTCGCAATTGCGAAGGTCGCGCAGTACCCAGTGCGCGGCCTTTTTCACGGTCGCCGCCAACACTCAATCACCCAGGGATCTGCCATGTTGCTCGTCGATGTCTATCTCGACAAATCGCCCATCCAAGGCATCGGCGTCTTTGCCAAGAACCACATTCCCCGCGGCACGCTGGTCTGGAAGCTCGACACCAAATACGACCGCCGCATCGAGGTGGCGACCTACGAACGGGAAACCGGGCCGGTGAAAACCTATCTCGACCGCTACGCCTATCCGGACCGGCGCGACCCGAACTACATAGTCTTCGAAGCCGATGACGCCCGCTACATGAACCATGCCGACGACCCGAATTGCGACGTCTCGCAACCGGAGGAGACCTATGCCTTGCGCGACATTGAGCCCGGCGAGGAAATGACCTGCGACTACAATCACTTTTTCGAAACCGGCTTCGACTTTCTCGGCGACCGCTGACGCAACGGCCGTCAGCTCGCCGGCTTCTTGCGCGCCGGATAGCCGTTGGGGTGCGGCGGCACGGCTTTCAGATAGGCGGCGATCGCCGTGCGGTCCTCCGGGGTCAGCACGGCCATGTTCCGTTGCACGTCGACCATGGCGCCGCCGACCGTATCGAAATCCGGCGTGAAGCCGGTTTCGAGATAGTTGGCGATGTCGGCTTCGGACCAGTCGGCGATGCCGCCCTCGCCCGACGTGATGTTGGGCACGATGCCGCTGCCTTCGGCGGCGGCCGCACCTGCCAGCCATTGGCTCTTCCTGGTGCCGCCGGTAAGGTCCCGCGGCGTGTGGCATTCGCCGCAATGGCCCGGGCCTTCGACGAGATAGCGGCCTGCCAACACCGGATCCGATGTGCCGTCGGCGAAGGAAACGACCGGCTGGTCGCTCAGATAGAGCAGCTTCCACAGACCAAGACCGCGTCGGACGTTGAACGGAAATGCCAGCGAATTGGCGGGCGCCTTGCCGGCGACCGCGGGCAACGTCTTGAGGAATGCATAGAGATCGGCAATGTCGGCCGGCTTCATGCGCGCATAGGAAGTATAGGGAAACGCCGGATAGAGATGCTCGCCCGACGGCGACACGCCCTTCAGCATGGCGTTGGCAAAGTCCTCCACCGACCAGGCGCCGATGCCGTCCCTGGTATCTTGCGAGATGTTCGGCGGCACGAAGGTGCCGAATGGCGTCTTGAGTTCAAGGCCGCCGACCAGCTGAAGGCGGGCGTCGCCTTGCGAGCCGGGCTTGGCATGACATGATGTGCAGCCGCCGGCGTAGAAGATGCGCTTGCCCCTGGCGGCGTCGCCAGGACCAAGCTCAGCCAGCGTTGCGGCATCGAGTCTGACCGGAGCCGACAGGAACCAGCCGGCAATCGCGGCCGCGCCGCCCAGAACGAGGGCGGCGCTGACAAGTTTCTTCAGCAAGCGCATTGCCCGCTATCAGCCTTTTTTCACCCTGTAGTTTTGATGACAGTTGCCGCAGCCGCCGCCGATGGTGTTGAACTGCGCCTTCAACGCGCCGGCGTCCGCAGGCGCTGCGGCGACCGCCGCCTTGACGTCGGCGAGGTACTTGCCTTCAGCAGTCTTGAAGCCGGCCATGTCCTGCCAGATTTTTGGGGACGCCGTGGTGTCGCCGGTGTCGCTGCCCGCCGGGAAAAGCGTGTCGACGCCGGCATGGAATTTCTCGGCATTGGCCTGCAGTGCCTGCAACGCCGTCAGCACCGAAGCTGCGTCGTAGGGCGTCTCGCCCTTGACCACTTTAGACAAGCCGGCGGCGATCTTGCCACGTTCCTTCATCAGGGCCTGCCGGTCGGCTACCGGGTCGGCAAATGCCGCCGGACCGGCGAAGGCGAGCATCGAGATGGCGAGGATAAGCTTTCTCATTCACTTGGCTCCATGTTGAAGGCAATTCATCAGGATGCGGTCCCACCCGGATGACAAACGGCAAGGATGGCTTAAAAATTCCGACGCTTCGCCTCACGCTTGCGTGAAATTTTTGCAGCTGTCGTTCTGATGCTGAAAAAAAAGCCCCGGTTCTGCCGGGGCTTTCTGGAACGGATCAGGCCTTTTCGTAGAGTTCGAGCACATAGTCCCAGTTGATGAGACTGTCGACGAAGGCTTCGAGATATTTCGGCCGGGCGTTGCGATAATCGATGTAGTAGGAATGTTCCCAGACATCGACGCCGAGGATCGGCGTCGCACCATGGACGAGCGGGTTCTCGCCGTTCGGCGTCTTCGAGATCGCCAGCTTGCCGTCCTTGACCGAGACCCAAGCCCAGCCCGAGCCGAACTGGGTGGTGCCGGCGGCGATGAAGTCGGCCTTGAACTTGTCGTAGCCGCCAAGATCGCTGTCGACCGCTTTTTGCAAGGCGCCCGGCAGCTTGTTGCCGCCGCCCCCCTTCTTCATCCATTTCCAGAAATGGATATGATTGTAGTGCTGGGCGGCATTGTTGAAGAGCCCCGCATTCTTGCCGAAAGACTGTTTGACGGCTTCTTCGACCGACAAATCGCCCATGCCCGCCTCGGCGGCCAACTTGTTGCCGTTGTCGACATAGGCCTTGTGGTGCTTGTCGTGGTGATATTCCAGCGTTTCCTTGGACATGTAAGGCTGCAAAGCCTCGTAATCATAGGGCAAGGCGGGCAATTCAAAAGCCATCGGTCGTACTCCCTCGTGGAAAAATCCGGTGTCGCTACCGGACTAACATAGGACTGGATTGGTCTGGAACAACTCCGGAAACGAAGCGCCGGCCGCTTTTTAGCGGGTCAGCCGGGCGAAGTCGAATGCGCCCATTCCCAATAGAGTTCGCGCGCCTTCTTGGCCACCGGTCCGGGCTGCAGATTGCGATCCTCGATACGGGTGACCGGCACGACTTTCGAGTGGTTTCCGGTCGAGAAGATTTCGTCGGCCTCGAGAAAATCGCGGATCGACAGCGTCCTTTCCGTCGTCGTGAACCCGTATTCGCCCAGCAGGGCCATGGTGCGCGCGCGGGTAATGCCGGACAGGAAGGTGCCGTTCGGCGCCGGCGTCAGGACATGGCCGTCCTTGACCAGGAAAATATTCGAGGTGCCGGTCTCGGCGACGTTGCCCAGCATGTCGAGCACGAGCGCATTGTCGAAGCCGCGCATCTTGGCTTCGAGGATGGCTCGGCCGTTGTTGGGATAAAGGCAGCCGGCCTTGGCGTTGGTCGGCATGGTTTCGATGGTCGGGCGCCGGAACGGCGACACCGTCACCGAAAACCCAGCCGGCGAGATCATCGGCGATTCGTAGAGGCAAAGGCAGAAACGAGTCGAGGCCGGGTCGGCCGGCACGCCCATATAGCCGCCATGCTCGGCCCAATACATCGGCCTGATATAGACCGCCGTCTTGCCGTCGAACTTCTTCAGCCCGTCCCAGGTCAGGCCGACGATCTTTTCGGTGCTCATCGTCGGTTTCAGGCCGAGCGCGATCGCCGAGGCGTTTACCCGCGCTGCATGGCGATCGAGATCGGGAGCGACGCCCTCGAACCAGCGGGCGCCGTCGAACACGCTGGTGCCGAGCCACATGGCGTGGCTACGCGGCCCTAGAATGGCAACGTTGCCCTCGTACCAGTCGCCGTCGACGAAGGTCCATGTCGCGGATTGCGCCGCAGTCGCCAGTGTCATTGCCAGGTTCCGTCCGATGCTCGTTGCGGCGCATTGGAAGATGCTTTGGCGGCCGCCGTCAACCGGCTTGGCTGAGATTTGTTGAGGCCAGCGGGCGGGCAGGACTGCAATCAGCGCTTGCGCCTTGCCTTGCGCGGCCTCAAAACTGTCGGATGCAGTTCGCGGCTTACGTTTTCGACGCCTATGGCACGCTGTTCGACGTGCATGCGGCCGTGCGCCGTCACGCCGACCAGATCGGGCCGGACGGCCAGTTGCTGTCCGAGATCTGGCGCGCCAAGCAGCTGGAATATTCCTGGGTCAGGACGCTGATGGGGGCCTATGCCGACTTCTGGCAGCTCACCGAGCAGGCTCTCGACTTCGCTCTGCGCAAGGTTCCATCCGCGGATGCCGGGCTGAGGGCGAAGCTGCTCGAGGCGTATTGGCGGCTGGACTGCTATCCGGAGGTACCGGCCGTGCTCAAGGCGCTCAAGGCATCGGGGGCAAGGCTGGCTATCCTGTCCAACGGTTCGCCTGAAATGCTGGAGGCGGCCGTCAAGTCCGCCGCGCTCGACCAGGTCCTGGACGACATCTTTTCCGTCGACAGCGTCAGGCGCTTCAAAACCGATCCGTCGGTCTACGACATGGTCACCACTGGCTGGCGCCTCTATCCAGGCGCTGTCTCTTTCCAGTCATCCAACCGCTGGGACGTCGCCGGCGCCACCAAATTCGGCTTCAGGACGGTGTGGATCAACCGCGCCAATCAGCCTGAGGAATACCGGGATTTTCCACCGGCCCTGATCTTGCCGTCCCTCGAAGGCCTGGTTGCCGCGGGTTGACACCGGAAATGTTGCGTCGGCGCAACAGTAACGGTCCAGTCACAGCTTTGCCTTTGTTTGTCCACCCTGCGGCCAGAATTGGAACCGCCTATCGCGCCGGGCATTGCTCGAGCACCTGCGCGCAACCGGACGCATTTATGCTTTGTTGCGATTTGAGACGTAAAAAAGGCAATCATGTTCACACCCCCATCGTCCTCTCTGCGCCTTAGCCGTCGCGGTTTCCTCAACGCGGCAGCCCTTGGCGCCGCCTCGGTCGCGGTCTCCAGTTGCACAACGCTGTCGCAACAGCCGGTCGAGCCACCGCCGCCGACCTATGTCGAGCCGGCGCTCGGCGACTATGTGACGATGTATGGGCCGATGTCGGATGGCGGCTTCGAGCTGCCGGCCATACCGGTCGACAAGATCGACCCGCAGTTCCTGCGCCAGATCGTTGACGATCCGACCGGGCAGCAGCCGGGCACCATCGTCGTCGACACCACCAACCACTTCCTCTACCTAGTGCGCCCGGGCGGCCAGGCGATCCGCTATGGTGTCGGCCTCGGCCGCGCCGGCTTCGAATGGTCGGGCGATGCCGTGGTCCAATGGAAGCAGAAATGGCCGAAATGGACGCCGCCGGACGAAATGATAGCGCGGCAGCCGGAGTTGAAGCCGTACAGCGCCGATAATGGCGGCATGCCGGGCGGGCTCAAGAACCCGCTTGGCGCACGGGCGCTTTATCTGTTCCAGGGTAACCAGGACACGCTCTACCGCCTGCACGGTTCGCCCGAATGGCGATCGATCGGCAAATCGGTGTCGTCGGGCTGTGTTCGCCTGATGAACCAGGACATTATCGATCTCTACGACCGTGTGCCGAACAAGACCCCGGTCGTGGTGACGGCCGATATCGGCCAGCCGATGATGGCGACAGCAAACCGCAAAGCCATTCCGATCGACGCCGGCGTCCCGGAAGGATCAATCCTGCTCGGCCCGATAAAATCGATCACAAACTCGATCTTCTGAGCTGGTCGAAAGCACAGGGGCGGCGGGCTTTCGCCGCTCTGGACCGCGCCCAGAAAGGTGCGTGCGCTGATCGACATCCTCATCGAGCGGTTCGGCGCCCGTTGAGCGTAATCGCTGCAATGGGTGGCGATCACGGCGGTACCGCGAGAAAGCGGATTCGACCCATGATCGATCATTCGTAAGCGCGTCTCCAAACCTGACGTTCGCGCTATGCGTGACGCCGGCCCGTTCTGGTCGTTGAGAAAATGCATGTCCGAACGCTACTTCTGGCATAACGGCCGTCGGTTGCCCTCCAAATTTTCTGCTGTGCTTGATGCCAATACAGCATTTGCCAAACTCGGTGGTCCGATGCTCCTTACCGCCCCCTTGCCAAACTGCCCAGAATACCCCGTACGATCGCCCGTCCGACCGACGAGCCGACCGAGCGCACCACCGATTTGATCGCCGCCTCCGCCACCGTCTGGCGGTTGGAGGGCCGCGGCGCGCGGCGGCCACCAGATGGCTGAGGATCGTCATTGCCGAAGCCGGGAATGGTCCAGCGCGAACGGCCGCTCTCCTGCTGCTGGGCTTGCGCCTCCTGGGCGTCCTTGGCCTTTTTCTGCAGCATCTCGAAAGCCGATTCGCGGTCGATGGTCTGGTCGTACTGTCCCGCTACCGGGCTCTCAGTGATCAGCTTGCGGCGCTCTTCGGGCGTGATCGGACCAAGGCGCGAGGACGGCGGGCGGATCAGTGTCCGCTGCACCATGGACGGCACGCCCGTGGCTTCCAGCGTCGAGACAAGCGCCTCGCCGGTGCCGAGCTGCGTGATCACGGTTGCGCAGTCGAAATCGGGATTGGGCCTGAACGTCTCGGCCGCCGTCTTGACGGCCTTCTGTTCGCGCGGCGTATAGGCACGAAGTGCGTGCTGTACGCGGTTGCCGAGCTGGGCCAGCACCGTTTCAGGGATATCCAGCGGATTTTGCGTGACGAAATAAACGCCGACGCCTTTCGACCGGATCAGTCGCACCACCTGCTCGACGCGGTCGACCAGCACTTTCGGCGCATCGTCGAACAGAAGATGGGCCTCGTCGAAGAAGAAGACCAGCTTCGGCTTGTCCGGGTCGCCGACTTCCGGCAGTTCCTCGAACAGTTCCGACATCAGCCACAGAAGGAACGTCGCATAGAGCCTGGGATTCATCATCAGCTTGTCGGCGGCGAGCACGCTGATGGCGCCGCGTCCATCGCGCGTGGTGCGCATGATGTCGGCGATCCGCAATGCCGGCTCGCCGAAGAAATTGGCCGCGCCCTGCTGCTCCAGAACCAGCAGCGTGCGCTGGATGGCGCCGACCGAAGGTTTGGTCACATTGCCGTAGCGGGCGCCGATCTCTTCGGCGCGGTCGGCGATATTGGCAAGCAGTGACTGCAGGTCCTTCAAATCGAGCAGCAGAAGGCCTTCCTCGTCGGCGATGCGGAAGGCGATGTTCATGATGCCTTCCTGCGCCTCGGAAAGGTTCATCAACCGCGACAGAAGCAGCGGCCCCATCTCCGAGATGGTGGCGCGGATAGGGTGGCCCTGCTCGCCGAACAGATCCCAGAAGATGACCGGGAATTCCTGGAATTTATAGGGATCGAGCTTGACCTGTTCGGCCCGCTTGGCCAGGAAATCCTGCGCTGTGCCCATCATGGCGATACCCGACAGGTCGCCCTTGATGTCGGCGCAGAATACCGGCACGCCGGCGTTGGAGAAACCCTCGGCCAATATCTGCAGGGTCACCGTCTTGCCGGTGCCGGTCGCGCCGGTGACCAGGCCGTGACGATTGCCATACTGCAGCAAAAGCTGTTCGGGCCGCTGATAGCTGTCGTCCGGCTTGCGGCTGGCTCCCATGAAGATACTGGTGTCGTCGGCCATGTGTCCGGTCTCCGCAAACCTATAGGGTTGAATGCCCTGATCCCTTGAAGAAAAGGGAGCCCCGCCGCAGGTATAGTGAGGCCATTGCGCAGCGACAATGGGCGTCGTCGAAAATGGCTTTTGGAGCTTGCGGAACCTGCCCATGTTTGGCAATCGGTTGATGGTCACAATCACGGAAGGCGTGTTGCACGGCATGTGTGCTGCATTGTGATATCGAGCCGGGGACCGTAGACTGACATAGTCGGCCGCTGCGGCCGCTAGAACGAGGAGAACCGATGGGCGCCGGTGCCTTGACCCAGGATGCCGACCTTCCGAACGCCGACCGGCAACGGTGGCTGGCGTTGGCAGAGAAGGCGCTGGCCGGCGGGTCCTTCGAGGAAAAGCTCGTCTCGCATACGGACGACGCCATCCGCATCGAGCCGCTCTACGAGCGCTCGGTAACCGCCGAGCCTGTCGTGCGCGCCAACCCGGGATCACCGTGGATCGTCAGCCAGCGTATCGACGATCCGGATATAGGCCGGGCCAGTGCGCAGGCGCTGGAAGACGTCGCGCAGGGTGCTACCGGACTTTCGCTTGTCTTCGAGGGTGCGCCGAACGCCTTCGGCTACGGCTTGCCGAGGACGGCGGAGGCGCTGGAGGGCGTGCTCGACGGCGTGCCGCTCAACCGCATCCAGATCCGCATCGACGCCCATCCCTGGAGCCGTGCCGTGGCCGACTGGTTGGTGGCGTTTTTGACCAAGCGCCGCTCCGACCCGGCAAAGCTTAACCTCTCCTTCGGCATCGATCCGGCGGCGATCTTTGCCGGGACCGGCAGGCTGCGCATGTCGATCGAGGCTTTGCAGGCTTCGATGCCGCAGTCGCTGGCGCATTTCTTTTCGATGGGGGTGCCCGGCGTGCTGCTGGAAGCCGACGGGCGGGTGTTCCACAATGCCGGCGCCACCGAGGCGCAGGAGCTTGGCACCATGCTGGCCTCGGCCGTCTCCTATCTGAGGCTGTTCGAGAAGGCGCGCCAGCCGCTCGTCTATGCGGCGCCGCATATCGGTTTTGCGCTGAGCGTCGACCAGGACCAGTTCGTGTCGATGGCCAAGGTCAGGGCGTTGCGCAGGCTGTGGGCGCGTGTCCAGGAGGCCTGCTCGATACCGCCCTCCACCGCCAGCATCCATGCCGAAACCTCCTTCCGGATGATGACGGCGGCCGACCCGGAAACCAACATCCTGCGCACCACCATCGCCGCTTTTGCGGCTGCCGCCGGCGGCGCGGATTCGATCGCCATCCTGCCGCACACGATCGCGCACGGCCTGCCTGCCGGTTTTGCCCGCCGCGTTGCCCGCAACGCGCAATTGATCATGGCCAATGAAAGCCACATCGACCACGTCGCCGATCCGGTTTGCGGTTCGGGCGCTGTCGAAGCGCTGACTGCGGAGCTCTGCGCGGCGGCCTGGCAGGAGTTCCAACAGATCGAGGCGGAAGGTGGCGTGCTGTCCAGCCTTGAGCAAGGCGATATCCAGAAACGCGTCCGGGCAGCTTCCGCCCGCCGCAACGCTGCCTATCAGGCGGGCGAACGGGCGATGATCGGCACGACGCTGCACCCACCGAAAACCGAGCGTCCTGTCGAGGCACTGGCGGCGGAGCGGCGGCCAGCCTTCACCGAAGGCGTTGCGGTGTGCGAGCCGCTGTTTCCGATCCGTATCGATCAGTCGATCGGAGCCGCACCATGATCCCGGATTTCAGCCAGATCGGCTGGTCGCCGCCACGGCGGGTACCGCTCGAGGTCAAAGGCCAGCGGATGACGCCGGAAGGCATCGCCGTCAAGCATCTCTACAACCAGGGCGATCTCAAGGGCTTGCCGCATCTCGATACCTATCCGGGCCTGCCGCCCTTCGTGCGCGGCCCCTATCCGACGATGTATGTCCAGCAACCCTGGACGATCCGGCAATATGCCGGCTTCTCGACGGCCGAAGAGTCCAACGCCTTCTACCGGCGCAACCTTGCCGCCGGCCAGAAAGGCCTGTCGGTCGCCTTCGATCTCGCCACGCATCGCGGCTACGACAGCGACCATCCGCGCGTCGCCGGTGATGTCGGCATGGCCGGCGTCGCCATCGATTCCATTCTCGACATGCGCCAGCTGTTCGACGGCATCCCGCTTAACGAGATGACGGTATCGATGACGATGAACGGCGCGGTGCTGCCGATCATGGCCCTCTATATCGTGGCGGCGGAGGAACAGGGCGTCGCGCAGAAGGATCTCGCCGGGACCATTCAGAACGACATCCTGAAAGAGTTCATGGTGCGCAACACCTACATCTATCCGCCGAAACCTTCGATGCGGATCGTGTCGAACATTTTTTCCTACACGTCGAAGCACATGCCGAAGTTCAATTCGATCTCGATCTCCGGCTACCACATGCAGGAGGCGGGAGCGACGGCGGACCTCGAACTCGCCTACACGATCGCCGACGGTATCGAATATGCGCGCGCCGGCGTCGCGGCCGGCCTCGACATCGATCGTTTCGCGCCGCGCCTTTCCTTCTTCTGGGCGATCGGCATGAATTTCTTCATGGAAGTCGCCAAGCTGAGAGCAGCCCGCCTTTTGTGGGCCAGCCTCATGCTGAAGAACTTTTCGCCTAAGGACGATCGCTCGCTGTCGCTGCGCACCCATTGCCAGACTTCGGGCTGGTCGCTGACGGCGCAGGACCCCTACAACAACATCATCCGCACCATGATCGAGGCGATGGCCGCCACTCAAGGGCACACGCAGTCGCTGCACACCAATTCCTTCGACGAGGCAATGGCGCTGCCGACCGACCATTCGGCCCGCATCGCCCGCAACACACAGCTCATCCTGCAGAAAGAGTCCGGCACGACGCGCATCATCGACCCGTGGGGCGGCGCTGCCTATGTCGAACGGCTGACGCATGATCTGGCGGCGCGCGCGCTTGCGCATATCGAGGAGGTCGAGGACCTCGGCGGCATGGCCGCGGCGATCGAAAAGGGCCTACCGAAGCTGCGCATCGAAGAGGCTGCCGCGCGCACCCAGGCGCGCATTGATTCCGGCGAACAGATCGTGGTCGGCGTCAATGCCCACCGCCCGGAGACGGACATCGAGGTCGACGTGCTGAGGATCGACAATGCCGAAGTCAGGGCGCGGCAATTGTCGAAGCTGCAGCGGCTGAAAGGCACGCGTGACGTCGCCGCCGTCGAGAGCGCGCTCGATGCGCTGACCCGTGCTGCCGGCAGTAACGGAAACCTGCTGGAATTCGCCATCCGGGCCGCACGCGCCAACGCCACGGTCGGCGAGATTTCGTTGGCGCTGGAAAAGGTTTTCGGCCGCCATGTCGCCTCGGTGCAGACGATCTCCGGCGTCTATCGCAACGCGCTCGGCGACAATCCAGTCGTCGACCGGCTGCAGGACAAGATCGTAGCGTTCGAGGAAAAATCCGGCGGCAAGCCGCGCATCCTGGTCGCCAAAATGGGCCAGGACGGCCATGATCGCGGCCAGAAAGTGATCGCAACCGCCTTTGCCGACCTCGGCTTCGACGTCACCGTCGGGCCGATGTTCCAGACGCCGGACGAGATCGCCAGGTTGGCGGTCGAGCATGACGTGCACATCATCGGCGCCTCTTCGCTGGCGGCAGGCCATTTGACACTCATTCCCGAACTCAAGCTTGCGCTGACGAAGCTCGGCCGCGACGACATGCTGATCGTCGCTGGCGGCGTCATCCCGCCGCAGGATTACGACGCGGTGCGGCAGGCAGGTGCCACTGAAATCTTCCCGCCCGGCACGGTCATCCCGGAAGCGGCGGACCGGCTGATGAACCGCCTGCTGCAGGCCGGCTGACGCTTTGTTATAATGTCTGTTGTAACGAGAAACACGCAGAGTTATAATCAGCATTGCAACAGGATGTCTCACCATGAACACGACCATTCGCAAGATCGGCAATTCCGAAGGCGTGATCCTGCCGAAGGAAATTCTCGATCGTCTGAACCTGAAGGCCGGCGATCAGCTTCAAATCGTTGAAACAGGTGACGGTCTTGCGCTGAAGCCGGTGGACGACAGCTTCGAGCGGCAAATGAATGCTGCCCGCGAGGTGATGGACAAATACAAGGTAGCGCTTCAGAAGCTCGCCGAATGAGCTGGGAGTTTCTGACGCGGCGTGCAGTCGAAGCGATGCACGCGGAACAGTTGCACCGACACGGCGGAGCACAAGGGTTGAGGGATGAAAATGCCCTTGAATCGGCGCTCGCACGCGCCGAGAACAAGGCCAACTACGGAGACCCGTCGGTTGAAGAACTCGCAGCCGCCTACGTCTTCGGCATTGCCAGAAATCATGCCTTTGTCGACGGCAACAAACGCACGGCCATTGTCGCTGCCGGCGCATTTCTGATTGTGAATGGTTATGCCCTGTCGGCCAATGACGGCACGCTTTACGAATTCGTCATGGGCGTCGCCGCCGGCGAAATCGACGAGGCCGGCGCCGCGGCGTTCTTCCGCGATCATGTCATCAAGCTCGAAGACTAATTGTCGGAGAGCTTGACGATCTCCCATTCCTTGCCATTGACCACGGCAACTTCGCCGACCTTCTTGCCGAACAGCGCCATCGCCATCGGCGACATATGGGAAATTGTCCCCTTGGCCGGATTGGCTTCGTCCTCGCCGACGATCTTCCAGTGCACCTTCTTGCCGTCGTCGCTTTCCAGGGTGACGCCCATACCGAAGCGAACCATGTCGCTGCCCGGTTCCGGCACCGAAAGCTCGGCGCTTTCACGCCGCGCCGTCCAATAGCGGAGATCACGCGACACCAGCGCGATGCGCTCGCGGTCGGCCCTCTTTTCGGCTCTGCCCAGTTCGTCGCGCAGAGCGGCCACCTCCGCATCGATCAGCGCCAGGCCGCGTTCCGTCACCAGATTGCGGTGATGGCTGATCGGCCGCTCGCCGATGCCGGCGATGGCGTTTTCGCTGTCTTCCTCGCGGGTGAAGGCCCTGCTCATCAATCGAACTTATGCCTGACGCGACGACTCCACAAGCCGTAGCCGGCGAACCGACGTCGGGGCCGGTCCGGGCCGAGCCTGTCTGGCACGAATCCTGCGGCGCGACCGTTGAACGCAAGGAATCTGTGCCGATGTTGAACAGACGAACGCTGCTTGCGCAGACCGCCGGCTTTGCCGTCATGGGGCTTTCGCTCGGCAAGGCCGCGGCGAAAAACCTGCCCGGCATCGAGAAAGCCGCGATGCGTGGCGCGATCAACGTGACCGAGCTCGGCGTTCGGCCCGGCGCGCTTGACGACCAGAGCAAGGCTTTCACCAAGCTGCTGCGCGACGCGCACGACCGCGACGTGCCGGTGTTCCTGCCGCCGGGGATCTATATCGTTTCCAATCTGTCGCTGCCCGGCCGGGTACGCCTGTCCGGCGTGCCGGGCGCGTCGCGGATCGTCTACGGCGGCAATGGCCATCTCATCATGGCCGAACAGGCCGAGCATATCGAACTCAGCGGGTTGGTGTTCGATGGCAGCAACCGCTCGATGGGCGACTACACACAAGGCCTGCTCGATCTGCGCCGCATCGTCCATCTGGTCGTCGACAATTGCCAGATTACCGGCAGCGGCAAGAACGGTCTGGCGCTCGAGCATGCCTCGGGCCGCATCGAGCGTTCGGAGATATCCGGTGCAGCCGACGCCGGCATCTATTCGGTGGAGGCCGATGGCCTGGAAATATCAGGCAATAGCGTCTCCGACTGCGCCAATGGCGGCATCCTCGTGCACCGCTGGCAGGCAGCGGAAGACGGCACCATCGTCAGCGGCAACCGCATCGAACGCATCCAGGCGCGCAGCGGCGGAACCGGCCAGAACGGCAATGGCATCAATGCCTTCCGCGCCGGCAATGTCATCATCTCTGGCAATATTGTTTCGGACTGCGCGTTTTCGGCGATCCGCGCCAACAGTGCCAGCAATTTGCAGATCACCGGCAATACCTGCTCGCGCTCGGGCGAAACGGCCGTGTATTCGGAATTCTCATTCGAAGGAGCGGTCATCGGAAACAACATCGTTGATGGCGCCGCCAACGGCATTTCGATCGTCAATTTCAACGAGGGCGGCCGCATGGGCGTCTGCTCCGGCAACATCGTCCGCAATCTTTCGACCAGCGGCCCCTACCCTGCCGATGCGCCCGGTTTCGGCGTCGGCATCAGCGTCGAGGCAGACACCACAGTTTCCGGCAATGTCGTCGAGAATGCGCCGCTCTACGGCATGCAGATCGGCTGGGGACCGTTCATGCGCAATGTGGTCGCCACGGGAAACGTCATCCGCAAGGCGGGGACCGGTATCGTCGTCACCGTGGTCGAAGGTGCCGGAACGGCAATCATCTCCGACAATGTCATCGACGGGGTCCAGAACGGCGCGATCGTCGGCCAGCGCTGGGCCGAGCCAGTAACCGGCGACCTCGCCGCGTCAGGCAATGCCGGCTATGCGCATCTGACCGTCGAGCGCAACCACGTCAGTTGAGGGCGGCCGTGGGCCGGAGCGCGCCGACTTTGGCGGCGATCCGGCTTTCGATAGGCGGATTTGCCTGTTCGGTCAGTTTTGCCGCGAGCGCGTGGTTGGCGTGCAAAAGCTTTGCCAGCACGGCCGCGACCATCACTTCAGCGGCGCGGCCAGCGCCGTCGTCACATTTCAGCGCGATGCCAAGGCCAAGCTCCGGAAGGGCGGCGCAAAAAACACCTTCGGCGCCTCCCTTGACGAAAATCCGGCCCGGCGCTGCCTCCATCATCGCGACGTCGGACCTGCCCGTGCCTGCGACGAAAAACGGCTCGGCCATACAGGCGGAAAGCAGCCGCTTGGCTGCCCGGGCCCGCACCGGCTCGAAACCGGCACCTGTCGCCATGCGGGCAAAGCCAAGGGCAAAGCTGCGCAGCGGCACGGCATAGGTCGGAATCGAGCAGCCGTCGGTGCCGCGGTGATCGGCGTCATGGGCAGCGCCGGTCACCGCCTGCATCGCTTCGCGCACCATCTCCTGCGACGCATGGCCAGCCTTGACGTAACCACGATGGGCGATGCCGCTGTGAACGCAGGTGCATAGGAAGCCCGAGTGCTTGCCGGAACAATTGTTGTGCAGCGCGTTCGGCACGCTGCCGACGCGGGCAAGCGCCAGCGTCGCCCCATGGCTCGACGGCCAATGCGCGCCGCATTCGAGTGCCGCCTCGTCGAGGCCGGCCTTCGCCAGCATGGCCCGCGCGAGCTCGACATGTGGCGGCTCGCCGGAATGCGAGGCGCAGGCCAGCGCCAGCTCCCGATCACCGAAGCCGTAGGCATCGGCAGCGCCGCTCTCGACCAGCGGCAACGCCTGGATCGCCTTGACCGCCGAACGCGGGAACACCGGCTGTCCCGTGTCGCCGATCTCCCAGACAGCCTTGCCGTCGGCGTCGAATACGGCAACAGCGCCGCGATGCGCGCTCTCGACGATTGCGCCGCGCAAGACCTCGACCAGAACCGGATTTGTCATGTCACCTCCCGCAATGCGGGCGGGTTTATCTGATCCGGTCGAGAATGGAAACGTAGTTGGCGACCGCAGCACCACCCATGTTGAAGATGCCGCCGAGCTTTGCTCCCGGCACCTGGATGCCGCCGGCCTCGCCGACAAGCTGCATGGCGCTCAGCACATGCATGGATACGCCGGTGGCGCCGATCGGATGGCCCTTGGCCTTCAGCCCGCCCGACGGATTGACCGGCAGCCTTCCATCTTTCGCCGTCTCGCCATCCAGGGCCAGCTTGGCGCCCTCACCCGGCCTGGCCAGGCCCATCGCCTCATACTCGATCAGTTCGGCGATGGTGAAACAGTCATGCGTCTCGACGAAGGACAGGTCGCCGAGCGTCACGCCCGCCTGCTTCAGCGCCTGGTTCCAGGCCTGCTCGCAGCCTTCGAAGGCGAGGATGTCGCGCTTCGACATCGGCAGGAAATCCTGCACATGCTGATTAGCGCGGAAGGCCACGGCGCGGCGCATCTTCAGCGCCGTGGCCGTGTCGGCAAGGACAAGCGCGGCGGCGCCGTCCGACACCAGCGAGCAGTCTGTGCGCTTCAGCGGACCGGCGACGAACGGGTTCTTCTCGCTTTCCTGCCGGCAGAACTCGTAGCCGAAATCCTTGCGTATCTGCGCGTAGGGATTTTCGACGCCGTTCTTGTGGTTCTTGGCGGCGATCATCGCCAGCGCATCCGACTGGTCGCCGTAGCGCTGGAAATAGGCTTGGGCGATCTTGCCGAAGACGCCGGCGAAGCCTGCCGGCGTGTCACCGTCCTCCGGCAGATACGAGGCCTTGAGCAGGTTCTTGCCGATCTCGGGACCGGGCGTCGTCGTCATCTGCTCGGCGCCGACCACCAGCACGATACGGGCGGCATTGGCGTCGATGGCGCGGATGCCTTGCCTGACCGCCGCCGAGCCGGTGGCGCAGGCGTTCTCGACGCGGGTCGCCGGCTTGAAGCGCAGCCGGTCGTCGGCCTGGAGGACCAGGCTCGCGGTGAAATCCTGGGCGGAAAACCCGGCGTTGAAGTGGCCGAGCACGATCTCGTCGACGTCATCTGGACCGATGCCGGCATGATCGAGCGCCTCGACTGCCACCTTGGTGATCAGGCCCTCCAACGTCTCGCCTTCGAGCTTGCCGAAGCGCGAATGCGCCCAACCGACGATGCATGCTGTCATGGCGATCTCCATCCTGTGGACCTGGGCCACGCGATACTGCGGCGCGCTCAGCATTGTTCAAGCATGAACCGTTCCGCCGGCTTCGTGAAGGGGCCAGAACCGTACAATCGCTTGATCTTGATCATCTGGTCATAGTGCCTGGCTTTTGCCAGCAAATCAGGCTGGATTTTTGTTGATTGATGCGTCAATAAAAAATAATCTTGCCACGACAGGCCGGAGCAAGAATGCCGAAACTCGGAATGGAACCGTTACGCCGCAGGGCGCTCATCGACGCGACGATCTCGGCGATCGGCGAGCGCGGCTCGCTTGATGTGACCATGTCGGAAATCGCCGGCCGGGCCGGCGTGTCCTCGGCGCTTGCCCACCATTATTTCGGTGCCAAGGACGAATTGCTGTTGGCGACGATGCGGCACATCCTGAGCGAGCTCACCGCCGACACGCGCCGCGCGCTTCGCGCAGCCGGCTCGGCGCGGCAGCGGGTCTCGGCAGTGGTCGCGGTCAATTTCTCCGACATCCAGTTCCGGCCCGAAACGATCGCCGCATGGCTCGCCTTCTATGTCGAGGCGCAGAAATCGGCAGCACTTCGCCGGCTGCTCAGGGTCTATGCGCGGCGGCTGCATTCCAATCTGCTCAGCGGGCTGACCGGCATCCTGCCGAGAAGCGAGGCCGACCGGGTCGCCGAAGCGACGGCGGCGCTGATCGACGGGCTCTATATCAGGCGCGCGCTGAAGGACGGCGTCCCCGATGCCGCGACCGCGATTGCACTGGTCGAGGACTATCTCGAAACGAAGCTCAGCGGACGGCAGAAGCAGTGACATCCAAGCGACCCAACATCCTGATCGTGATGGTCGATCAGCTCAACGGAACGCTGTTTCCGGATGGGCCGGCGGACTTCCTGCACGCGCCGCATCTGAAGGCGCTGGCCGCACGTTCGGCGCGTTTTTGTAACAATTACACCGCCTCGCCGCTCTGCGCGCCGGGCCGCGCCGCATTCATGAGCGGCCAGTTGCCGTCACGCACAGGGGTCTATGACAACGCCGCCGAATTCGTGTCTTCGATCCCGACCTTTGCCCATCATCTGCGCGCTGCCGGCTATCACACCTGCCTCTCCGGCAAGATGCATTTCGTCGGCCCGGACCAATTGCACGGTTTCGAAGAGCGGCTGACCACCGACATCTATCCGGCCGACTTCGGTTGGACGCCGGACTATCGCAAGCCCGGCGAGCGGATCGACTGGTGGTATCACAATCTCGGCTCGGTGAGCGGCGCCGGTACTGCCGAGATCACCAACCAGCTGGAATATGACGACGAGGTCGCCTTCCATGCGGTGCAGAAGCTTTATGATTTTGCCCGCGTCTCCGACGACGCCGGACATCGCCCCTGGTGCTTGACGGTTTCCTTCACCCATCCGCACGATCCCTACGTCGCACGGCGGCGCTACTGGGACCACTACGAGGATTGCCCGGCGCTCGAGCCGGAGGTCGGCTTCATTCCTTATGACAGGCAGGACCCGCATTCGCAGCGGCTCTACCGCGCCAGCGACTATGACAGGTTCGACATCACCACGGAGCAGATCCGCCGCGCGCGGCGCGGTTATTTCGCCAACATCTCATATCTCGACGACAAGCTCGGCGAATTGCTGTCCGTGCTCGAGCTTACGCGCATGCTCGACGACACGACCATCCTGTTCTGCTCGGACCATGGCGACATGCTTGGCGAGCGCGGCCTGTGGTTCAAGATGTGCTTCTTCGAAGGTTCGGCGCGGGTGCCGTTGATGATCGCCGGCAACAGCATACACGCCGGGCTGATCGAGACGCCGGTCTCCAACCTCGACGTGACGCCGACGCTTTGCGACCTCGCCGGCATCGACATCAGCGCGATAGCGCCATGGACCGACGGCCAGTCGCTGCTGCCGCTGCTGAACGGAAAGAAACGCTCCGCGCCGGTGCTGATGGAATATGCGGCTGAAGGCTCCAATGCGCCGATGGTGGCGATCCGCGAGGGCCGCTACAAGTTCATCCATTGCGAGATCGACCCGCCGCAACTGTTTGATCTTGAATCGGATCCCCGGGAATTGACCAACCTCGCCGCCGATCCGGCCAATGCGGCTTTGGTGGCCGCTTTCACCGACAAGGTGCGGGGGCGCTGGGACATGGCGGCCTTCGACGCGGCGGTGCGTACCAGCCAGGCACGCCGCTGGGTGGTCTACCCGGCGCTGCGCAACGGCACCCATTACCCCTGGGAATTCCAGCCGCTGCAGAAGGCATCGGAGCGCTACATGCGCAACCATATGAACCTTGACCTGCTCGAAGAGCAGAAGCGCTTTCCGCGAGGCGAATGATGGCAGATAGTCTCGTCCCCTCGCTCGACCATCTCAGGCAGGCCTATGCCGTCACCTCCAAGGCGACGCAGATCACGCCGCTGCTGGAATCGGCGGCACTCGCCCGCGAGACCGGCGCCGCGCGCGTCTTCGTCAAGGCCGAGTCGCTGCAATGGGCCGGATCGTTCAAGGTGCGCGGCGCCTATTGGCGGCTGAAGCGGCTGTCGCCCGACGAAGCAAAAATGGGCGTCGTCGCCTATTCCTCCGGCAATTTCGCGCAAGGACTGGCGGCGGCAGGCCAGGCGCTTGGCATTCCCGTCACCATCGTCATGCCGATCGACACGCCTGCCGCCAAACGCGATGCCACGTCGGGCTATGGCGCCCGTGTCGTGCTGACCGACCATGGCGAGCGCGCGCGTGAGGAAGTCGCCGCTACCAAGGCGCGCGAGATCGCCGCGAGCGAAGGCCTGGCGCTGCTGCACCCGTTCGACGATCCGG
Source organism: Mesorhizobium sp. M1428 (assembly GCF_040317515.1). Lineage (NCBI taxonomy): Bacteria > Pseudomonadati > Pseudomonadota > Alphaproteobacteria > Hyphomicrobiales > Phyllobacteriaceae > Mesorhizobium > Mesorhizobium sp. M1428. Next base: position 175,736 of record NZ_JAMYKT010000003.1, on the reverse strand, counting down.
AGATCGTCGCCGGCCAGGCCGGCGCCGGGCTGGAGGCACTCGACCAGCTCGCCGCCAGGCAGGCCGAGGCCGATCTCTTGTTCTGCTCGGTCGGCGGCGGCGGTCTGATCGGCGGTGTGTCGCTGGCCTTCCACTACCTGTCGCCAGCCACGAAGATCATCGGCGTGGAGCCGGAAGGTTTTGACGGCATGGGCTCGTCGTTGGCGCATGGCGCCATCGAAACCATGCCGATCGGGCCGAAATCGATCTGCGACGGGCTGATGTCGCGACGGCCCGGCGACGCGCCGTTCGCAGCGGTGAAGGCCGCCGGCGTTCGCGGCGTCACCGTCGACGATGCTTCGGTGCGGCGCGCCATGCGCATCGCCTTCGAGCGGCTGAAGTTGGTGCTCGAACCTTCGGGCGCTGCTTCGCTCGCGGCACTGCTGGGCGGCAAGGTCGACGTGACCGGCAAGACCGTTCTCGTAATGGCAACCGGCGGCAACGTCTCGCTGGCCGATTTCATTGCGCATATGAACCATGGGCGCGCATGAACCATGCTTGAAGCGGATTTCGTCATTATCGGCTCCGGCTCGGCCGGTTCGGCCATGGCCTACCGGCTGTCGGAGGACGGCAAGCATTCGGTGATCGTTATCGAATATGGCGGCAGCGATATCGGGCCGCTGATCCAGATGCCGTCAGCGCTGTCGATCCCGCTCAATATGAGCCTCTACGACTGGGGCTTTGCCAGCGAGCCGGAGCCGCACCTCGGCGGCCGCGTGCTGGCGACGCCGCGCGGCAAGGTCATCGGCGGCTCGTCGTCGATCAACGGCATGGTCTATGTGCGCGGCCATGCCCGCGACTTCGACCATTGGGCCGAACAGGGCGCGGCCGGCTGGGGCTTTGCCGACGTGCTCCCCTATTTCAAGCGCATGGAGGACAGTGCAGGCGGCGAGGATGGCTGGCGCGGCCATGGCGGCCCGCTGACCGTGCAGCGCGGCTCGAGGACGAACCCACTCTATGGCGCCTTCGTCGAGGCAGGCCGGCAGGCCGGCTTCGAGCTGACCGACGACTATAACGGCGCGAAGCAGGAAGGCTTTGGGCCGATGGAGCAGACCATTCGCGGCGGCCGTCGCTGGTCGGCCGCGAGCGCCTATCTGAGGCCGGCGCTGAGGCGGAAAAATGTCAGCCTGGTCAAAGGTTTCGCCCGGCGAATAATCGTCGAGAATCAACGCGCCACCGGCGTCGAGATCGAAGTGCGCAAACGGATTCAGGTGGTCAGAGCGCGGCGCGAGGTGATCGTTGCCGCGTCCTCGATCAACTCGCCCAAGATCCTGATGCTGTCCGGCATCGGCCCCGGCCAGCACCTTAGGGAGAACGGTATTCCGGTGATCGCCGACCGGCCCGGCGTCGGCCGCAATCTGCAGGACCATATGGAACTTTACATCCAGCAGGAATCGACGAAGCCGATTACGCTGAACTCGGTGCTGAACCCGTTCTCGAAGGCGCTGATCGGGGCGCAGTGGCTGTTCTTCAAGTCCGGCCTCGGCGCCACCAATCATTTCGAGGCGGCCGCCTTCGTGCGCTCGCGCGCCGGCGTCGACTATCCCGATATCCAGTATCACTTCATCCCGGCCGCGGTCCGCTATGACGGCAAGGCGGCGGCCAAGGCGCATGGTTTCCAGGCGCATGTCGGGCCGATGCGGTCGAAGTCGCGCGGTTCGGTCACGCTGCGCTCGCCCGATCCCAAATCGAAGCCGGTGATCCGCTTCAACTACATGTCGCATCCGGATGACTGGACGGAGTTCCGTCACTGCATCCGGCTGACCCGCGAGATCTTCGGGCAAGCGGCCTTCGATCCGTACCGCGGCAAGGAACTGTCGCCGGGCTCGCATGTGCAATCGGATGAGGAGCTCGACGCCTTCATTCGCGACCACGCCGAAAGCGCCTACCATCCTTGCGGCACCTGCAAGATGGGCCGTGCCGATGATGCGATGAGCGTCGTCGATCCGGAATGCCGCGTCATTGGCGTGGAAGGGCTGCGGGTCGCCGATTCGTCGATCTTTCCACGCGTCACCAACGGCAATCTCAACGCGCCGTCGATCATGACCGGCGAGAAGGCCGCCGACCACATTCTCGGGCGTACGCCGCGGCCACCGTCCAACCAGGAACCATGGATCAATCCGCGCTGGCAGGCGTCGGACAGATAGGCCATGATCCGCGGACGCATATTCCGCATGCCGCGAAAAGACGATTTGGAGAACAGTCATGCGCGCCCAGCCAACGGCATCGCATTATGTCAACGGCCGCTATATCGACGACGAGCGCGGCGCTGCGCTGCCGGTCATCTATCCCGCAACCGGCGAGACCATCGCCATGCTGCGCTCGGCGACACCGAACGTGCTGGAGCTCGCGATCGAGGCCGCGCGTGCGGCACAGCCGGCCTGGGCACGGCTGAAGCCGGTCGAGCGCGGCCGCATCCTGCGCCGCGCCGCCGACATTTTGCGGGCGCGCAATGCCGATCTGGCGCGCATCGAGACGCTGGATACCGGTAAGCCGGTCCAGGAGACGCTCGTTGCGGACGCCCCGTCGGCGGCGGATTGCCTCGAATATTTCGGCGGCGCCATCGCCGCCTTTAATGGCGAGGCCGTCGATCTCGGCGGACCCTTTGCCTATACCAGGCGCGAGGCGCTCGGCGTCTGCGTCGGCATCGGCGCCTGGAACTACCCGATCCAGATCGCCGGCTGGAAATCCGCACCCGCCCTCGCCATGGGCAATGCGATGGTGTTCAAACCGTCGGAGAACACGCCGCTTTCAGCGCTGGCGCTCGCCGAGATCTACACCGAGGCCGGTCTGCCCGACGGGTTGTTCAACGTCGTGCAAGGCTTTGGCGATGTCGGCGCCGGCCTTGTCGGCCATGATGTCGTCGCCAAAGTCTCGGTGACTGGCTCGGTGCCGACCGGCCGCAAGGTGCTGTCGCTCGCCGGCTCGAAGATGAAGCACGCGACGATGGAGCTCGGCGGCAAGTCGCCGCTGATCGTCTTCGATGACGCCAACCTCGAAAATGCCATCGGCGGCGCCATGCTCGGCAATTTCTATTCGACCGGCCAGATCTGCTCCAACGGCACGCGGGTGTTCGTGCAGAGCAGCATCCATGACCGTTTCGTCGAGAGGCTGACCGAACGGACGAAGAAAATCCGCATCGGCGATCCGCTCGATCCGGACACGCAGATGGGGCCGCTGGTCTCGAAGGCGCAGCACGACAAGGTCATCTCATACGTCGAGACGGGCAAGCAGGATGGCGCGGTGCTCGCCTGCGGCGGCAACGTGCCTTCGCTGCAGGGCTTCCAGGGTGGCTTCTTCGTCGAGCCGACGGTGTTCACCGGTGTCACCGACACGATGCGCATCGCCCGCGAGGAGATTTTCGGGCCGGTGATGAGCGTGCTGAAATTCGACAGCGAGGACGAGGTGATCGATCGCGCCAACGACACCGAATTCGGCCTCGCCGCCGGCGTGTTCACACGCGACCTGCAGCGCGCCCACCGCGTCATCGCCGAATTGCAGGCCGGCACCTGCTGGATCAACGCCTACAATCTGACGCCGGTCGAAATCCCCTTCGGCGGCTTCAAGCAGTCCGGTATCGGCCGCGAGAATTCGCTCGCGGCACTGGCACTCTATTCGCAGCTGAAGTCGGTCTATGTCGAGACCGGGGATGTCGCCAGCCCGTACTGATCCTTGCGGGCGGTACCATCCAGATACTGGGTCAGCGCGCAGACCAGATGATAGAAGATGCTGGCCGGCACCTCGCTTGCCAACGAACGGCCGCGCTCGTCGATGCGGTCGATCCACAGGCCGAGCGGTGCGGGATTGATGTGCCAGCGGAACAGTCGGCCGACACGCGCCTCGATTTCCGGCTTCAGGTCGGGACCGCCCGAACCGTCCAGCGCGATCGCCGCCTTGATCGCTTCGGCCTGCGGCCAGCTGCGCGAGACGCGGTCGAGCGGCAGTCCTTGTCGGGAAACCGCGCCGTAGGCGAGGCCCGTGGCGCGGTTCAGGCCATTGGCAATCGCCGACGCATAAAGTTTCCGGGCGAGCCCGGTCAAGCCGCTCTGGCCGCTGCGCCCGGCGAAGTCGACCAGCAGCGAGGCCCATTCGAAATGATGGCCGGGTTCGGTCCACGTGCCCTTCTCGCCAGGGGCCGGCCGCCATTCATTGTCGAAATACTCACCCAGCGTCCAGCTTTCCGGGTCGAAGAAATGGCTGCGGAACAGATCGACGATGCGCGCGGCGCGGCGAAGATAGGCGCGCTCCCCGGTCGCCTGATGCCAGGCCAGGAATGCCTCGAGCAGATGCATGTGCGGGTTGGAGCGGCGCTCGCCCTCGCCGCTCGAGGTCTCGCGGAAGCCTGTCAGGCGTTCGTCCTCGAGATGCGCGTCGATGAACGCAAAGGTCTCCTCGCCGAGCCGCAACGCATCGGGATTGCCGCACATATGGGCATGTGCCAGCGCCAGGAGCACGCAGGAATGGTCGTAAGCATCCTCGGCGGCGTCGGCGACAGTGCCGTCGATGTTGAGCGTGCGTACCCAGCCGCCATTGTCGGTACGTCCGTGCCTGGCCATGAATTCGAGGCCGTGGCTGATCAGCCGATCGGCCGGGCCGTTCCAGCCGCGCGCCTTGGCGACGGCGAAGGCGTAGATCTGCCTGGCCTGCGTGCGCATACGCTTGGGTTTCATCAGCGGGGCGGCATCGAAGCCGAGCGCCTCGTGGAACCCGCCATGACGCTCATCGACGCCGACTGTCGACCATAACGGCACCGTCTCCTCGAACAGCCAATGGTGCACGCGGCGCTGCCAGGCGCCGCTTTCGATGACGCGGTCGTCGGCGGGCGTGAACCTGGTCTCGAGGCGGCCGCTTTTTTCGAGCTGCTCGACGATCTTCTTGACGTTCTGGCTGTGGCTGACGGGAGCAACGAAAGTGGCGTCGGCGGTCGACACGATCGCGACGTCCTTCAGGCCTATGGCCGACAGCAGGCGACCGTCGCTGCGGATATAGGAGTTCTCGCAATCGATGGCGACGACATCGCCGACGATGACATTGCCGTGCGTGTCGGAGGGGCCGACGTCGAGCAGCGATTGCCAGGAGCCGAGATCGTTCCAGCGAAAGCCGGCCGGCACCATGGCGATGCCGCTGGCGCGCTCCATGATCGCATAGTCGATCGATGTCGATGGGATGGCGGCATAGAGCTCCAGAGGCATGTAGAGGCCGGAAAGGTCCGATGTGGCACCCTGGTAGGCTGCCTCGGTGGCGCTCCAGATGTCGGGCTGGAAAGCCATGAACGCGTCGCGCATGGCACTGGCGCGAAACAGGAAGATGCCGGTGTTCCAGTAGAAATTGCCGGCCTCGAGATAGCTCTGCGCCGTAGCGAGATCGGGTTTTTCGACGAAACGCGAGACATCGCAGATGCCATCGCGCTCGCCGGCCACCTCGATGTAGCCATAACCGGTCTCGGGTTGGGCGGGCTTGATGCCGAACACCACCAGCCTGCCCTGGCGCGCGGCCGCAGTGCCGGCCTCGACGCTCCGCCAGAATTGCTGCGCGGTCGCGATCTCATGGTCGGACGGCACCACCAGCACCAGGCTGTCGCCGAATTCCGACAGCGTGCGCAGGCTTGCCAAAGCGACGGCCGCGGCGGTGTTGCGTCCGGTCGGCTCGAACAGCGGACCGCCGCCGGAAAGCTCGTGGCCGGCAATGTCGGCATGAACGCGGTCGGCGTGCCTTTCCGAGGCAATCAGGAAAACCGGCGTTTCGCCTTCCGGCCGCGCGGTCAGTCGGCGCAGCGTCTTGGCCAGCATCGAGCCGTCGCCGGAGAAATCATGGAACTGCTTAGGATTGTCCTCGCGTGACAGCGGCCACAGCCGCGAGCCAACGCCACCGCTCATCACAAAACTGACGATCCGTTCGGTCATGAAAACAAGCCCCGCGTTCAAAAGGTCTGATTGTAGGCGCCGACTTCGGGGCTGCGGCGCAGCACCGCATCGACGGCTTCGAACATCTGCCGGCGCCGCTCGGACGATACCGGGCTTTCGACCACCACCACAAGCTCCGGCTTGTTCGATGATGCCCGCACCAGCCCCCAGGTACCATCCTCCGACACGACCCTGACGCCGTTGACGGTGATCAGTTCGGCGATCTTCTGGCCGGCGAAGACCGCGCCCTCGTCCTTCATCTTGCGAAATTCGCCTACGACGCGCTCGACGACGCCGTATTTGAGCTCGTCGGCGCAGTGTGGCGACATGGTCGGCGTGCCGAAGGTCAGCGGCAGGTCGCGGTAGAGGTCGGCCATGCTGCTTTGCGGGCTGCGATCCAGCATCTGGCATATGGCGATGGCCGTTACCAGGCCATCGTCATAGCCGCGGCCGATCGGCGGATTGAAGAAGAAATGGCCCGATTTCTCGAAGCCGGCGGCAGCGCCGAGTTCGGCGACGCGCCGCTTGATATAGGAGTGACCGGTTTTCCAATAGTCGGTGACGGCGCCATTTTCCCGCAACACCTTGTCAGTCATGAACAATCCGGTCGACTTGACATCGACGACGAAAGTCGAGCCGGGATAGAGGTGCGAAATGTCGCGCGCCAGCATGACGCCGACCTTGTCGGCGAAGATCTCGTTGCCTTCATTGTCGACCACGCCGCAGCGATCGCCGTCGCCGTCGAAACCGAGCCCGACATCGGCGCCCGTTTCCAGCACCTTGTCGCGAATGGCGTGCAGCATCTGCATGTCTTCGGGGTTGGGATTGTAATTGGGAAACGTATGATCGAGCTCGACGTCGAGCGGGATCACCTCGCAGCCGATCCTTTCCAGTGCCTCGGGAGCGAAAGCCCCGGCGGTGCCGTTGCCGCAAGCGGCCACCACCTTGAGCTTCCTGGAGATACGCTTTCCCGCTGTCAGATCGTCAAGGTAGGGTTTGCGGAAATCCGCAACGAAGTCATAGGAGCCACCACCGACAAGGTCGAAATCGCCTGAGAGCACGATCGCCTTCAACGCGCTCATCTCCTCCGGACCAAAAGTCAGCGGGCGCGCCGCGCCCATCTTGACGCCGGTCCAGCCATTCTCGTTGTGCGAGGCAGTGACCATGGCGACGGATGGCGTGTCGAGCGCGAACTGGGCGAAATAAGCCATCGGCGACAGGGCCAGCCCAACATCCTTGACCCGTGCGCCGGCCGCCATCAGCCCGGAAACCAGCGCCAGCTTTATGGCAAGCGAATAGGAGCGGAAATCGTGACCGGTGACGATGCCGGGTCCGGCACCCAGGCGACGGATCAGCGTGCCGAGCCCCATGCCGAGCGCCTGGACGCCGATGAGATTGAGTTCCGGCGTTTCGTTCGAGCCGGGATGGCCGAACCACCAGCGCGCATCATATTCGCGAAACCCGGACGGCTTGATCAACGCCGAGGTTTCAAACTCAAAAGTGTTTGGTCTGACATCGCTAACGATCTTCATCGACAACTGCAAACTCCAGGCGGCTGAATCAGGTGCTTCGAGACAAGTGGACGGTTACACAGAAGCCCCTTTAAGCCGTGTTTGTGCGACAGGAAACTGAAACCTGTATGACGTGGCGGCTAAAGCCAAAGAAATGCGACGGAAGCGCTGCCATAGGCGCTTGCAGTAACCAAACGCGGCGGCTATAAGCCCGCGGTCTGGTCACGGAGTGTAGCGCAGCCTGGTAGCGCACATCGTTCGGGACGATGGGGTCGCAGGTTCAAATCCTGCCACTCCGACCAGAAAAAACATGTCTACCCGGGAGGCACGGTTTAGGGCTCGTAGGCGCTCTTTCCAAATTGCGCCTTTACATTCGACAAGATGGCAAGTCTGGCCGAGGAGAGGCCAAGCGGTGCCCCAGTGGCATCGGATCCCGATATTGCCGACGCGAGCGGATGTCACGGACAAAAAGCGAGATTTCCAAGGCACCGGAAACGTCCCCCGCTTCGGAATGCCAAGTCGTCCCGTGAAGGCCGGCGTGAGATTTACACCTCAGTTGCAACCGCGACATGGGATAGCCCGAGCCACCATTTTGATGCGGCTGTCAGCTACCCTCCGGGAACTCACCAAACTCATCATCCGGCGGGAAAGCCAAGTCGGTGCGATTCCTTCGCCGCATTTCGCAAGTCTTTGTTTCTCGCAGCGCTATCGCCCATTTTGCTTGTTGCAGAGCCGGTCTTGTTGCCTCTCCAATGATCCCCGTCCGCAGGACGAACACGTTCGTAGCGAAAAGGGTGATCATCGTGACGACCCATCATCATGCCCGTACGGCAGCGGTGTCTAGCGGCGTAGGTATACTGCGCCCTCAACTCGGGCCTGCTTCCGCCGACAAATATCAGCAGCCGATCTCCAAGACCGATGCGCGCAGCCTGACTGTCGGTGACATCCTCGCCGCCTATTCCGAAGCGCGCCAGGCCAAGATTGCCGGTCGAAAGGAATTTCTCGCCAGGATGCGTTTTCTGAACGAATTCTTCGGCACCGAGCCGGTCGCGAGCATCAATGGAGATCGCTGCCGCGCCTATGTCGAGCACCGTTCGCGCGAGCGCAATCGAGTAGAGCGTGAGCGAATCGCCAAGCTCAACGCCGCGGCGATGGAGACCCGCCGTGCGTTACTCCCGGCGTGGCGAGACAAGGACTTTACATCAGGCCCGCGTCGCGATCTTGAGGACCTCCGCTCGGCGATCAACTTTTGGGCCAAGGAATACGGTCTCGATCCGAAACCGTCCGTCACCTTGCCAGACAAACCAGCAGCGCGCGAGCGCTGGCTGACGCGCGAGGAAGCAGCGGGACTGCTGCGCGCGGCATTGCGGCTGCGCCGGAAGCACGGTCAGTACGCTCATCTCTGCCGCTTTATCATTGTGGGGCTCTACACTGGCTGCCGACATCCTTCAATCCTGCAACTCAATTGGGATGGCGAGGCCGCAGGAGCTTGGCCGGACCTAGGCCGCGGTGTGCTCTATTGCAAAGATCAGCACGCGAAAAAAAGCAAGAAATGGCGTCCGCCGGCGCGACTGCCGTCACGGCTGATCGCCCATATGCGCCGCTGGAAGCGTATCGATTGTGACTGCCGGCCGGTCGTCCATGACAGCCTGGGCAAACCGACAAAGCGCATCGAGAAGGCGTTCCGCACCTGCCGCGTGGAAGCCGGGCTCGGCGACGATGTCACCCCGAATGTGCTTCGCTATACCCGCGCCATGTGGCCTGTGCTGTGCGACGTCGACATGTGGCGGATCGCCAGCAAGGCTATGCGCTCAGGCGAAATCGCGTCACGTCAATGGCCGCTGCCATCAGTGTCTGCGTGTAGGTTGCCTGCGGATTGCTGAAGATCGCCTCGGCCGGTCCCTCCTCGACGATCTTGCCCTGCTTCATGACGATGATGTAGTCGGCCATGGCGCGCACGACGGCGAGATCGTGGCTGATGAACAGATAGGACAGTTCGTGGTCGGCCTGCAGCTTGCGCAGCAATTCGACGATCTGCTTCTGCACCGAGCGGTCCAGCGCCGAGGTCGGCTCGTCCAGCACCACCACTTTCGGCTTGAGGATCATGGCGCGCGCAATGGCGATGCGCTGCCGCTGGCCGCCAGAGAATTCATGCGGATAGCGGTTGCGCGTGTTCGGGTCGAGCCCGACTTCGAGCAAGGCATCGACGGCGCGGAGATCGCGCTGCCTGCCCGACAGATTGGGCTCGTGGACCAGTAGCCCCTCGGTGATGATCTGGCCGACGGTCATGCGTGGCGACAGCGAGCCGAACGGGTCCTGGAAGACCAGCTGCAATTCGCGCCGCAGCGGCCGCATCGCCTGGCGGTCGGCGTGGGAAATGTCGCGGTCGCCAAGCCGGATGATGCCGTCGCTGGGCAGGAGCCGCAGCAAGGCGCGGCCGAGCGTCGATTTTCCCGAGCCGGATTCGCCGACGATGCCGATCGTCTGGTTGCGCTTCAGCCGTATCGAAATGCGATCGACGGCGCGCAGCAGCAGCGGCTCGCCGCCAAGAAATCCACCGCCGATCTTAAAGGTTACCTCGACGTTCCTGCCTTCAAGCAGGACCGGGGCATTCGGAGGCGGCGGCGCCTTGGTGCCGGTCGGTTCGGCGGCGAGCAGCATCTTGGTGTAGGCGTGCTGCGGGTTGGCGAAGATCGCTTCCGCCTCGCCCTCCTCGACCACCTCGCCATAGCGCATCACATAGACCCGATCGGCAAAGCGCCGGACGATGCCGAGATCGTGAGTGATGAAAACGATCGCCATGCCGAGCTTGCGCTGCAGTTCGGCCAGCAGCATGAGGATCTGCGCCTGGATGGTGACGTCGAGTGCGGTCGTCGGCTCGTCGGCGATCAGTATATCGGGGTCGTTGGCCAGCGCCATGGCAATCATGACGCGCTGGCGCTGGCCGCCCGACAACTCGTGCGGATAGGATTTCATCCGCCGCTCCGGATCGGGAATATGGACCAGCCGCAGCAGCTTGAGCGCCTCCTCGCGCGCCGCGGCGGCGCCAAGTCCGCGATGCTTGCGGATCGGCTCGATCAGCTGGTTGCCGATCGAATAGAGCGGGTCGAGCGAAGTCATCGGCTCCTGGAAGATCATGCTGATCTTGCGGCCGCGGATCTTGTTGAGCTCGGGCTTGCTCAAGGTCAAAAGATTGCGACCGCGATAATCGACGGTGCCGGTGGCTTCGCCGTTCGAGGCGAGCAGGCTCATCGCCGCCATCATCGTCTGGCTCTTGCCGGAACCGGATTCGCCGACGACGGCAACAGTCTCGCCTGATTTGACGTGAATATTGATGCCCTTCACCGCCTCCACCACACCGTCGAGGGTGCGGAAGCGGACGCGAAGGTCTTTGACGCTGAGGATGGTTTCGGAAGCAGCCATCTCAACGATCCTTCGGGTCGAGCGCGTCGCGCAGCCCATCGCCGACGAAATTCAGCGCGAACAGCGTTGAGACGAGAAAGAAGGCCGGGAACAAAAGCAGCCAGTTGGCAGAACCGATGTTCTGGGCGCCGACCGAAATCAGCACGCCCCAGCTGGTCATCGGTTCCTGGACGCCGAGCCCGAGGAACGACAAAAAACTCTCCAGGATGATGACCTGCGGCACCAGCAGCGTCATGTAGATCACCACCGGCCCGAGCAAATTGGGGATCACATGGCGCAGCAGAATGCCGCGCTGGCCGACGCCCATCGCCTCCGCCGTCTGGACATATTCCTGCCGGCGGATCGACAGCGCCTGTCCGCGCACGATGCGCGCCATGTCGAGCCACAGCACCGCGCCGACGGCCAGGAACATCAGCACGAAGTTCCTGCCGAAGAACACCACCAGCATGATGACGAAGAAGATGAACGGCAAAGAATAAAGCACGTCGACGACACGCATCATCACCTCGTCGACCCTGCCGCCGGCAAGGCCGGCGGTGGCGCCGTAGAGCACGCCGATGACAACGGCCACGATGCCGGCAAGCAGGCCGATGGCCAGCGATATGCGCCCCGCCATCAGCGTTCGGGACAGGAGATCGCGGCCGGTATTGTCGGTGCCGAACAGGAAATATTGCTGCTTGATCGAGGCACTCATCACCATTTCGAGACCGTCCGGCGATTTGCTCTCGATCTTTGTGTCATCAAAGGTATCGGAACGATCAAGGTAGCGAATGTTGCGGTCGTCGATCGGCTTGGACGATTTGACGGTAGCGAACACATGGCTGCCCTCCTGCCGCCACTCCTTGATGTCGACGCGCATACGCCTGATCGCCTCATCGAGAGCGCCTTCGATCATGTCGGCCTTCGGATAGGCGGAGAAGCTCGGCGGCGTACGGACATAGTCGGCATAGATGGTGGTGTATTGGTGCGGCACGAAATAGGGCCCAAACACGCTGATGACGGCGATGAAGGCAAGGTAATAGAGGCTGAACATGGCCGCGCGATTGGCCTTGAGGCGCGCCCAGGCGTCACCCCACAGGGACCGGCCGACGACTGGTGCGGCAACTGCGATATCAGTCATAGCGCACCCTCGGATCGACGACCCCATAGAGGACGTCGACGATCAGGTTGAAGACAATGGTGAAGAGGGCGATGACCACCACCGTCCCCATCACCAGTGTGTAGTCGCGGTTGAGCGCGGCAACGACAAAATGGCGGCCGATGCCCGGGATAGAGAAGATGGTCTCGACGATGATCGAGCCGGTGAGAAGGGCTGCAGCTGCCGGACCGGTGAAGGAGACGATCGGCAGGATGGCGCCGCGCAGTGCATGCTTGACGACGACTGACCAGTCGGACAGGCCGAGAGCGCGCGCGGTGCGGATGTGATGCGAGTGCAGCGATTCGATCATCGAGCCGCGCATCAGGCGGGCAACGATCGCGATCTGCGGCAGAGCGAGGGTCAGCACCGGGCCGACCTTGTTGATGAGGGCTCCATCGCCCCAGCCACCGATCGGCAGCAGCTTCCAGGTCAATCCGAATACAAGCTGGATTACCGGGGCGATGACAAAAGTTGGTATGGTGCTGCCGGCGGTCGCCAGCGCGATCACCGAATAGTCGGCAAGCTTGTTCTGGTTGAGCGCGGCAACAGTGCCGAGCACGCTGCCGAGGAGCAGCGCCAGAACGAGCGCCGAAGCGCCGAGTTGGATCGAGATCGGCAGGCCTTCCCTGAACAGCTCGCCGACGGTGAAATCCGGCATGTTGTAGCTGGGGCCGAAATTGCCGCGCAGAAGATTGCCTAAGTAATGAAGGTACTGCAGCCAGAGCGGGTCGTTGAGGCCGAACTGGGCTTCGAGATTGGCCCTGATCTCGGGGCTCAGGCCCCGCTCCTGGTTGAACGGGCCGCCCGGCGCGACGCGTATCAGGAAGAACGCTATGGTCACGATGACGAACAGCGTCGGGATGGCGGTCAGCAGCCGCCGGAAAACGAATCGCAGCATCGATGCCCCGCTTGATCCAGAGCAGCGCGCGTCCGGCTGGACGATTGCGCTCTAGCCTTCAAATCTTCGCACCGACATTGTCGAAAATCGAATCCGGTTCCCGGGCCGATGCGATGGCAAACCGGCGCCGCCGCGCGTTGAGTTGCGCGGCGGTCTGGCTAAGGGATCAGTCCTTGCTGATGAAGCGGGACGGATGGATGTCCATCACATTGTCGTCGAAGCCGTGCAGCTTCGAGGAAACGATGTCGTGGTAGCTGTAGTAGAGAAGCGGTATCTCGCCGACGTCGTCGACGAGGATGCGCTCGGCCTCGGCGAGTTCCTTCATGCGCTGTTCGGGCTTGCCGCCGGCGGCGGCGGCCTTATCCATTGCCGCTTCGAATTTCGGGCTGTCATAGCTCGAATAATTATTGCCGCTGGCCTTGCGGGATATGCCGAGGAAGGTTTCCGGGTCCTTGTAATCGGCGATCCAGGCGGCACGCGCCACGTCATAGTCGCCCTTCTGCTCGAGGAAGGAGTAGTGCGTCTTGGTGTCGGTGTTGAGCAGGCTGACCTCGACGCCAAGCGGCTTCAGCTGTTCCTGGATGGCGACAGCGGTGTTCTTGTGGTTTTCCGAGGTGTTGTAGCGGATCTGCATCTTCAACGGATGCTCGGGTGTATAGCCGAGTTTCTCGAGGATCTTCTTCGCAGCGTCCTCGCGGTCGATCTGCGACATGTCGGCGTATTTGGCCAGTGCCGGCGTGTAGCCCTCGATGCCTGGAGGCACCATCGAATAGCCGGGCAGCATCGAATTCTGCCAGACTTTTTCAGCAAGGAAATCGCGATCGATCGCCATCGAGATGGCGTTGCGCAGTTCGACATTGTCCCACGGCGCCTTGTCGGTCTTGATCGCGTAATAGTAGATGCCGAGATATGGCCCGACACGGACCTGATCGCCGAATTTGGCCCTGAGGTCGGCGAGCTGTTCGGTCGGCAGGTCACCGTAACTGTCGAATTCGCCGGCCTCGAAGCGCTTCATCGCAGACGAGCGATCCTCGGTCGGGATGTAGTTGACCACGTCGAACTTGACGCTGGCGGCGTCCCAGAATTTCGGATTCTTGACCAGTTTCAGATGGTCGTTGGGAATCCACTCTGCCGCGGTAAAGGCCCCGTTGGAGACCAGCTTGCCTGCCTTGATCCAGTCGGCGCCAAGCTTTTCGATGGACGCCTTGTTGACCGGATAGGTTGCCTGATGGGTTAGCATCTCCAGGAAGTAAGGCGTTGGCGCCTTAAGCGTGACTTCGAGGGTATTTGCGTCAATCGCCTTGACGCCCATATCCTCCGGCTTGCCCTTCTTGGTATTGACTTCCTCGGCACCCTTCACGGGATAAAGCATGGAAGCGTATTCGGCTGCGGTGGCCGGATCTTCCAGCCGACGGAACGAATAAACGAAGTCGTCCGCCGTCACCGGGCTGCCATCCGACCAGAGGCCGTCCTTGCGCAGCTTGAAGGTGTAGACAGTGCCGTCGTCGGACACCGTCCAGCTTTCGGCGGCGCCCGGAATGAGATTCGTCTTCTGGTCATGCATGACGAGGCCCTGGAACAGGTCGCGTATGATATCGGCTTCGTAGACCGTCGAGGTCTTGTGCGGATCGAGCGTCTCCGCTTCGGCGGCGGCTCCGCGGTTGTAGACGGTTTCGGCGAAAGCCGGCGTGTAGAACGTACCGGCGGCCAAGACCATGGTCGTGGCGAGTACCGTCGCCTTCAGCACATGTTTCAGCATGCAGTTCTCCCTAATGACGTCGCCCTTCAGCGACGTCTCTAAGTGTTGACGCCCCGAAACCGATTGGCTGGTTCCTTTCGAGCGCGCAGCCGGTTCCCTTTCCGGCAGCTGGTGGCCAAACAGTAACGTGGAGATTTTTTATTTCAACAGACTCTCGGGGTCACCCAAAGTAAGGGGGCCGGGGCAGTCGTTTTGCGGGCGGCCAATCAATGGTCGAAACCATGAGTTTGACTGGGTTTCCTGGCCAGAACGCCGATTCGGGAAATGATCTGGCCGATCATTTCAGTTTACCAGAATGTATTAATTGGTTCTTAGGCAACCAAGGGTTACAAACTTCGATGAGATCGGCACATCGACCTTGGGTTCCAACGGGCAAGGGCAATGAACAAGATAGACAGTAATACTGTCACATTTAAGCGTAAAATATTGCGCCAAATGCGGGTGAATCTACGCAAAATTGGAGAAGAGTCCGGAACTTCTGCGGTCGAGTTCGCCCTGCTTTCCCCGATCTTTATCCTGCTCCTACTCGGAATGGTTGCATACGGTATCTATTTTGGTGCAAGCAACTCCTTGCAGCAAATCGCCGCCGATGCCGCCCGCACTGCGATTGCCGGATTGAACCAAACTGAGCGCCAGGCGCTGGTGGCGAGTTTCGTCAAAAACAATGCCAGTGGATACCCGTTCGTCGATTCCGGCAAGCTGACCTACCAGGCGACGGACAGCACGGCCGACGGAAATCAGTTCGTCGTGTCGATCCAGTACGATGCCAGCAACCTGCCGATCTGGAACCTGTTGCCCAGCCTTGCGATGCCGCAAACCACGATCTCACGCAGGTCGACCATCCGGATTGGAGGCATTTGAAATGTCGCAGTTCTTGCTGAGGGGCATCGGGGGGATCGCTCGCTCGATGGTTGGCGACAAGAAGGCGAACTTTGCCGTCATGACGGCGCTGATAGCGCCATTCGCGTTGGGGCTGGCGGCCTTCGCTGTCGACGAAGGTTCGATCTACACGGAGCGCCGGGAAGCCCAGGCAATGACCGATCTGGCGGCGATCACCGCGGCGTCGAACATCAACAATATGGAAGCCGCGGCAGTAACCACGCTCAGTGACAACCGAATGCCCGGCATCATTGTTCAAAAGCCAGGTCAGACAATCGTTCCCACGGTTGGCAAAACCGTCGTGTCGGTCACCGGCGGCCGATACTCAGCGGCGTCCTCCGTTGGCGTCGACAAGCGCTTCGAAGCCGGTAAAACGCCTTACAACGCCGTTCGCGTCACTCTGAAAAAAATCCCCGCCCGGTATCTCGCCAGTTCGCTCATCCCTACTCCGGTCGTCGGCACCGAAGCCATTGCCAGCGTGACCCCGCAAGCGATGTTCTCGGTCGGGTCCAGGCTCCTCAGCGTCAATGGCGGCATCCTCAACGCGCTTCTCAGCAAGTTGCTGGGCGCCAACATTGCGCTCAGCGTCATGGACTACAACGCGCTGATCTCGGCCGATGTAAACGTGCTTTCGTTCGTCGATGCCCTTGCCGTACAGTTGCAACTGACAGGTGTCAGCTATTCCGACGTGCTGGCGTCAAAAGCGACGGTAGGCCAGATCGCGACCGCCATGGCCAATGCGTCCGGGTCGGGCAGCGCCAGCAAACTTGTGCTGCAGACGATTGCGTCGAGGGCCACCAACACGGTCAAAATACCCCTCAGTCATCTTATCGATCTTGGCTCGATCGGTAAGCTCGGCCTCGGACAAAAGTCTCCCGGCTTTTCCGTCGACGCAAGCGCGATGGGCATGCTGGGTGCCGCCGCCTCGCTGGCCAATGGCTCAAACCAGGTCCAGGTCGATCTCGGCGCCACTATTCCGGGACTTACCTCCACCACGCTCGCCATCGCCATCGGCGAGCCGATGCAATACTCACCCTGGCTGGCCGTCGGGGAAAAAGGCACCGTGGTGCGCACCGCGCAGACGCGCATCAAGCTGGTCACCACAGTCGGCATCGGCAATTCCAATCTCGGCGGCGGCATCAGTCTGCTGTCCGTCAACTTGCCTCTGCATGTCGAAGTCGCCTATGCGGAAGCCAAGCTAACCGACATCAGCTGCCCGACGGGCCGGCCGGATAGCATCAAGGTCTCGATCGCCGCGCAGCCTGGCGTGGCCTCGCTGCACCTTGCCGCCAGCGACGCCGACAACAACCCATCGGCCTTCGCCGATTTCAGCAATCCGCAATCGTTCTCCGATGCCACGATTGCACAGGTAAGCGTGAGGCTTCTGCTGCTCACCCTCAATCTGCTCGATGTGAAGGGTTCGTCATCGCTTGCCATCACCAACAACGATCCGACCACATTGACCTTCGACAGCACCGATATCGCCAACAAGACGATAAAAACTGTCGCCACGAAAAACCTGACGCAATCGCTCACGACATCGCTAGTCAGCGGCCTCTCGCTCTCGGTCAATGCACTGGGCCTCGGGCTGGACGTGACGGCCCTGCTCGGAACAGTGAAGCCGGCGGTGGTAACGGTTCTGAACGGCGTGACGGCGCCGGTCGACGAACTGGTCTATAACGTGCTTGCAGCTGTCGGCGTGCATGTCGGCGAGGCCGATGTGCGGGTTGTCGGCGCGACTTGCGGGCGCTCCGTGCTCGTTCAATGAGATGATGAAATAGAGCTCAGCCGATCCGGCCGAGGAAGCAGCCCAACGGCGGCAGCGACAGAGTTCTTTCCTGCAAGACGCCGGCAGCACCGCCGAGATCTATCGGCTCTATCGCTTCCACATCCGGTGGCAAGTGCCAGCCGGCCGGCTCGTCGGCGAAATTGAAGACACAGAGCAGCTTTTCGTCACCGCCTTCGCGAATGAAAGCAAGGACGTCGCCTTCGGCATCGTGGAACCGGATCGAGCCTCGAACCAGCGCCGGATGCTGCTTGCGCAAGGCCAGCATCGCCCGGTAGCTCGCCAGGACGGAGGTTTGCTCGCCATCCTGGACGTCGACCGCCCGAGCGCGATGGCTTGCCGGGACCGGAAGCCACGGCTTGCCGGTCGAAAAGCCGGCATTGTCGGCGCCAGCCTCCCAGACCATCGGCGTTCGGCACCCATCCCGCCCCTTGATTGCCGGCCAGAAGCGGATGCCGAAGGGATCGCGCAAATCCCCGAACGCCAGTTCGGCCTCCTCCAACCCGAGTTCTTCGCCCTGGTAGAGGCAGATCGATCCGCGCAGGCAAGAAAGCAGCACGATCGCGAATTTCGCCACCCTGTCCGGATCGCCGCCCGGCCTTGTCCAGCGGCTGACATGGCGCACGACATCGTGGTTGGAGAAGGCCCAGCAAACCCAGCCGTCGAACACAGTACTTTCGAACGCCTCGACACAGCCACGCACGTGCGCCGCCGAGAATTGCGGGCCGAGCAGGTCAAATGTGTAGGACATTTGGAGCTTGTCGCCACCGCCAGTATAGGCGGCGAGCGTCTGCAACGAACGGGTTTCGTCGCCAATCTCGCCGACAGCGACGCGGCCTTCATATTCGTCAAGCAACGCCCGGAAGCGCCTGAGGAAGGCAAGGTTTTCCGGCTGGCTCTTGTCGAACAGATGCTCCTGATAGAGATAGGTGCTGGTTGCCGTATTGGTGCCGGCGACGCTTTCCGCCAAAGGCGGGTTGCTGCGCAGCCAGCGGTCGTGGACATAGTAGTTGACCGTATCCAGCCGGAAACCGTCGACGCCGCGCTCGAGCCAGAACCGCACCGTTTCCAGCAACGCGTCCTGCACCTGCGGATTGTGGAAATTCAGGTCTGGCTGCGAGGCGAGGAAATTGTGCAGGTAATATTGCCTGCGCGTTGCGTCCCATTCCCACGCCGGGCCGCCGAAAAGCGACAGCCAGTTGTTGGAGGCGGTGCCGTCGGGCTTCGCGTCTGCCCAGACGTACCAGTCGGCCTTGGGGTTGTCGCGGCTCGTGCGGCTTTCGACAAACCATTCGTGCCGATCCGACGAATGCGACAAGACCTGGTCGATGATCACTTTCAGGCCGAGCCGATGCGCCTCTGCAACCAGCGCGTCGAAATCCTCTGATGTGCCGAACATCGGATCGACGGCGCAGTAATCCGAAACGTCGTAACCCATGTCGGCCATTGGCGACTTGAAGAAAGGCGACAGCCAAACCGCGTCGACACCGAGCGATGCGACATGGGCCAGCCTCGAGGTGATGCCGCTGAGATCGCCGCTGCCGTCGCCTGTCGTGTCCTGGAAGGAGCGGGGGTAGATCTGGTAGATGACGCAGCCGCGCCACCATTCGGCATTGTCAGCCATCATGGCTCTCCCCTGCGCCCGTCTGCGCGGTCCTGCGTTCGATCATGAACATGACCGTTCGCCCAAGCACCGGCCGTAAGATATCGCTACTATCCGGTTCGATAGCTGGGCGCCAAAGAAAACCGGCCCGTTCCGGCAGCGTGAACATGCAGGCCCGGCGGTCGCCATTGATGACCACCGCAAGGCGACTGTTCTCACCGGTACCGAGAACCATGACCAGCCGGTGCCGCCTGGGATCGTGCCAGGCGGCACCGTCGAGCGGCACGCCGGTTTCCGTCAGCCAGGCTACGTCTGGGATTTTCGAGCCCGCAGGCGGTTCTCCGGTCAGGAATGCCGTGTCCAAAAGCGCCGGCACGGCACGACGCATCTTGGCGAGCAGAGCCGTGTACCGCTCCAGCGCCAGATCGCGCCCGGACCAGTCGAGCCAGGTAATGTCATTGTCCTGCGCGTAAGCGTTGTTGTTGCCGCGCTGCGTGCGGCCGAACTCGTCGCCGGCCGTCAGCATGATCGTGCCGCGCGAGCCAAAGAGTGTCGCCAGCAGCGCGCGCTGGTCATCGAAACGGGCCGTAACGATCGCGCGGTCGCCGGTCTGGCCCTCGACGCCATTGTTCCAGGACAGATTGTCGTCGTGGCCATCGCGGTTCTGTTCGCCATTGGCCTCGTTGTGCTTGTGCTCATAGGAAACGATATCAGCCAGCGTCATGCCGTCATGCGCAGCGATGAAATTGACGCTGCGGGTAATTGTCTGGCCTGCTTTGGCAAAGGCATCGGACGAACCGGCAAGCCGCGTTGCCAGCGCCCCGATCATGCCGCCGTCGCCGCGCCAGAAACGGCGGATATCGTCGCGGTATCTGTCGTTCCATTCGAGGAAGGGCGGCGGAAAATTGCCGAGCTGATAGCCATCCGGTCCGATATCCCAAGGCTCGGCGATCAGCACCCGGTCGCCAAGAACAGGATCTTTGCGAATGGCGTTCAGCAGCGGCGCATCAGCGTCGAAAACGCCGTCGGCACGGCCGAGGATCGGCGCCAGATCAAAGCGGAATCCGTCGACACCGGCGTGCTGGACAAAATGGCGAAGCGTGTCGAGGACCATTTCCCGGACGACCGGATGATCGCCCGCAACCGTATTGCCGGTTCCGGTGTCATTGACCAGAGCGCCGTCAGCCTCGTGCCGGTAGTAGGCGCGGTTGTCGAGCCCACGCAGCGACAATGTCGGGCCGAGCCGGTCGCTTTCGCCGGTGTGGTTGAACACCAGGTCGAGAATGGTGCCGATGCCGGCCTCACGCAGCGCGGCGCGCGTTCCGCGCAACTCGGCCAGACCGCCGGGCGCCAGTCGCGGATCGAGCGCCATGAAGGTCACGGGATTATAACCCCAGGCGTTGCGCAGACCGAGTGGCGGTAAATGCCGTTCGTCGATCGATGCCGTCACCGGCATCAACTCAATGGCTGCGACGCCGAGTTTTTGCAGATGCTCGATAACGAGGGGGTGAGCGAGCGCTGCAATGGTGCCGCGTTGCTTCTCGGGAATGTCCGGATGCAGCTTTGTGAAGGCGCGTACCGGCACCTCGTAGATGAGGCCGCCGGGCCGAAACAGCGGCGGCAAGGCAGGCAAGGGTTCCGGCAAGGCGCCAGCGATGGCCTTCGGCATCAGCGACGCCGTGTCGGCCCCCGCGCCACGGCGCGCGGCCAGCCGGCCGTCATAGGCATAGGGCCTGTCGATCTCGACGGCATAGGGATCGGCCAGCAGCTTGTCGGGATCGAACCAGAGACCGTGTTCCGGCGCGTAGTCGCCATCGGCGCGGAACCCGTATCGGGTGCCGGCGGCGAGACCGGCAACAAAAAGTGCGTAGACGCCCTCGCCTTCCGACTGGAGTTCCAGCCGGTCGACTTCACGGTTGCCGTGTTCCTCGAAAATCGAGACCCAGATGCGCCGAGCCGACGAGGACCATGCGGCGAAGCGAATGCCGCCCTGCCCGGCAAGCCCGCCAAATCGCGGACGATAGCCGGCGGATAGTCCCGACGACATCAGGTGATGACGCTCGGCTTGGCGCGGCCGGTATGGCTGCGAATCCCGGCAATGTCGTCGGCCGCCGCGATTAGATCGGCAAGCGCCTCCTGGCTGTCGAGATCGTGGCGGCTCTTGTCCGGCTCGTAGCGCTCGACATAAAGCCGTAGCGTCGCGCCCGAGGTGCCGGTGCCGGACAGGCGGAAGACGACGCGTGAGCCGCCTTCGAACAACACCCTGATGCCCTGGTTCTTGCTGACCGAGCCGTCGACCGGATCGTGATAGGCGAAATCATCGGCGCTGGCGATCGTCATGCCGCGCACGCTGGTGCCAGGCAACGAGCCGAGCTTGGCGCGCAGCTCGTCGACAAGCGCGTTGGCACGATCGGTCTCGACCTCCTCGTAGTCGTGGCGCGAATAGTAGTTACGGCCGTAGGCCGCCCAATGCTGGGTAACGATCTGCTTGGCGCTTTCGCCGCGAACGGCAAGAATGTTGAGCCATAAAAGCACGGCCCATAGGCCGTCCTTTTCGCGGACATGGTTGGAGCCGGTCCCGGCACTTTCCTCGCCGCAGATCGTCGCCATGCCGGCATCGAGCAGATTGCCGAAGAACTTCCACCCGGTTGGCGTTTCATAGATGCCGATGCCGAGCTTTTCGGCGACCCGGTCGGCAGCACCGCTGGTCGGCATCGAACGGGCGATGCCTTTCAGCCCGGCCTTGTAGCCCGGCGCCAGATGGGCGTTGGCGGCGAGCATGGCCAGCGAATCTGACGGGGTGATGAAAATGCCCTTGCCGATGATCAGGTTGCGGTCGCCGTCGCCATCCGAGGCAGCGCCAAAGTCTGGCGCATCCGGCCCCATCATCTCGTCGTAGAGGTGTTTTGCATGCACCAGATTGGGATCGGGATGGTGGCCGCCGAAATCCGGCAGCGGGATAAAATTGCGGGCGGTGCCGTTCGGCGCGCCTAGCCGGTTTTCGAGGATCTCCTTGGCGTAGGGGCCGGTCACTGCATGCATGGCGTCGAAGCGCATGCGGAAGCCCGACTTGAACAGCGCGCGCAAGGCGTCGAAATCGAACAGGCTTTCCATCAGTTCGGCATAGTCGGCGACCGGATCGATGATTTCGACGGTCATGTCAGCCGCCTTGACCGTGCCGATCGTGTCGATGTCGACCGGTCCAATATCGGCGATCTTGAAGCTCGAAATCGCCTTGGTTTTTTCGAAGATCGCGTCGGTCAGCTTTTCCGGCGCCGGGCCGCCATTGCCGGCATTGTACTTGATACCGAAATCCTCATGCGGGCCACCCGGATTGTGGCTGGCCGACAGGATGATGCCGCCGAAGGTCTTGTATTTGCGGATGACATGCGAAGCGGCCGGCGTCGACAGGATGCCGCCCTGCCCGACCATCACCTTGCTGAAGCCGTTCGCCGCGGCCATGGCGATGGCCTTCTGGATGACCTCGCGGTTATAGAAGCGGCCGTCGCCGCCGATCACCAGGGTTTTACCCCCGAACCCGTCCAGGGCGTCGAAGATCGACTGGATGAAGTTCTCGGCATAGTGCTCCTGCTGGAACACCGGGACTTTCTTGCGCAGCCCGGAGGTGCCGGGCTTCTGGTCGGGATAGGGTTTGGTGGCGATAGTGCGGATCATCAGTCAGGCAGCCCTTTTCGAAAGCAGCAAGCGATAGAGTTGGACATATTTTTCGGCGCTTTTGTCCCACGAAACGTCGGCCTTCATGCCTTGCCGCTGCATCGACGTCCACACTGCGAGATTGGCATGCGCCTCGACAAGGCGACGGACGGCGTACAGCAGGGCGCCGGCGTTGGCGGGGGCAAACTGGAAACCGGTCGCCACGCCGGCAGAGATGGCGGCCTCGTTGGCATCGATGACCGTGTCGGCAAGGCCGCCGGTGCGGGCGACGACCGGCACGCAGCCATAGCGCAGGCCGTAAAGCTGCGTCAGCCCGCAAGGTTCGAAGCGCGATGGGATAATGATGGCGTCGCAGCCGCCCTGCATGGTGTGGGAAAGCCCCTCGTCATAGCCGACGACGACGCCGATGCGGCCACGATGGCGGGCTGCGGCGGCAAGCAATGCGCCCTCCAGCCCAGCGTCGCCAGACCCAAGGATTGCCAGCCGTGCACCTGCCGCGACGATGCCGTCGACGGCCGCAGCCAGTATGTCCATGCCCTTTTGCCAGGTCAGTCGGCTGACGACGCAGACGATCGGGCTGTCATCGCGATCGAGGTTGAAACGGTCCTCGACCGCGGCCTTGTTGGGCATTCGCGCCTTGAGCGTCTTTGCCGTGTAGTTGGAGGCCAGATGCTTGTCGGTTTCCGGGTTCCAGATCTCGGTATCGATGCCGTTGACGATGCCATGGAGATCGACGGATCGCATATTGATCAGGCCGTCGAGGCCCATGCCGAATTCGGGCAAGCGGATTTCCTGCGCATAGGTCGGGCTAACCGTGGTGATCGCCCACGCCGCCTGCAGGCCGGCCTTAAGGAAGCCGACGCCGCCATAATATTCGACGCCGTCGAGCGCCATGGCCGCTGCCGGCAGGCCAAGCTCGCCAAAGATGCCGGCGCCGAACTGACCCTGGAAGGCAAGGTTGTGCACGGTGATCATCGACGGCGTGCCGACCGCCTTGCCGTAGCGCATATAGGCAAGCGTCATTGCCGACTGCCAGTCATGGGCATGGACGATATCGGGCAGGTAGCCCGAGATTGCGCCGCCGGCAATATCACCGCCTACCTGGCTCAAGGCCGCGAACCGGCGCCAATTGTCCGGCCAGTCGGCGCCGGTCGCGTTGCCGTATGGGCCGCCGGGACGGTCGAAAAGATGTGGCGCATCAAGCACGAACAGGTCGAGCCCGGCGATCTGGACGGCATGCACCGAAGCCTTGCCGCCCTGCAGCAATGGATATTGCTGAACCGCCTTCTTTTTCCTGAAGGCGCCCATCACCTGCGGATAGCCGGGGACGAGGGTGCGCATGGTGACGCCCTTGCCGGCCAATGCCACGGGTAAGGCGCCGGTTACGTCGGCGAGCCCGCCGGTCTTGACCAGCGGAAAGATCTCGGGCGCCACCGACAGAACCTGCATGCACTACGATCCCAGCCTGTTGATCATGTCCTGCGTGACCAGGCAGATACCTTTTTCCGAAACGCGGAAACGCTTGGCGTCGAGGACGGGATCCTCGCCGACCACCAGCCCTTCCGGAATCGTGACGCCGTGATCGATGACCACGCGCTTCAGCCTGGCGTTGCGGCCGACATGGACGTCGGGCAGCATGACGACCTCCTCCAGCGTCGAATAGGAATTGATGCGCGCGCCGGTGAAGATCAGGCTTCGCTTCAGCGAGGCGCCCGAAACGATGCAATCGCCCGATACGAGAGACGACACGGCCGACCCGCGGCGGCCATCTTCGTCATGCACGAACTTTGCCGGCGGCTTCAGCTCGGCGTAGGTCCAGATCGGCCAGTCGCGGTCGTAGAGGTCGAGTTCCGGCGTGATGTCGGTCAGGTCAATATTGGCTTCCCAATAGGCGTCGACCGTGCCGACGTCGCGCCAATAGGCCTCGTTCTCGGCGGTCGAGCGCACGCAGGATTTGGCGAAGCGATGGGCAATCGCCTTTCCGTGCTCGACGATATAGGGGATGATGTCCTTGCCGAAGTCGCGGCTCGAGCCGGGCTCCGCCGCATCGCGACGCAATTGTTCCATCAGGAACTTGGTCTTGAACACATAGATGCCCATCGAGGCCAGCGCAAAATCCGGTTTGTCGGGAATGCCCGGCGGATCGGCGGGCTTTTCGATGAAGGAGATGATGGTGTCCTTGGGGTCGACATGCATGACGCCGAAGCCGGTG
Source organism: Mesorhizobium sp. M1428 (assembly GCF_040317515.1). NCBI lineage: Bacteria > Pseudomonadati > Pseudomonadota > Alphaproteobacteria > Hyphomicrobiales > Phyllobacteriaceae > Mesorhizobium > Mesorhizobium sp. M1428. The sequence goes on along the minus strand of NZ_JAMYKT010000003.1, from coordinate 150,910 downwards.
GCTTCCATGCGCGGCACTTCGAGGCAGCCGACGGTGACGTCGGCGCCAGCGTCGACATGCTGGCGCAGCATCAATTCGTAATCCATCTTGTAGACGTGGTCGCCGGCCAGGATGACCATGTATTCCGGCCCATAGGCCTCGATGATGTCGATGTTCTGGTACACAGCGTCGGCGGTGCCCTCATACCATTGCGTTTCCGACACACGCTGGCTGGCCGGCAGGATGTCGAAACTCTCATTGCGCTCGGGCCGCAGGAAGTTCCAGCCGCGCTGCAAGTGGCGGATCAACGAATGCGCCTTGTACTGGGTAGCGACGCCGAGGCGGCGGATACCGGAATTGAGCGCATTGGAGAGCGCGAAGTCGATGATGCGGGTCTTGCCGCCGAAATAGACCGCCGGCTTGGCGCGGCGGTCGGTCAGTTCCTTGAGCCGGCTGCCACGACCGCCGGCCAGCACATAAGCCATGGCGTCGCGTGCCAGCGGCTGTGTTCGTTTTATTTCAGCCATTCCTATCCTCCCAGGTTAGATGCTCCAGACATAGCTCAGTCCGGGACGAATTCGAGCATGATCGTCGACAGCGGCGGCAAAAGCATCGTCGCCGAAATGCCTCCTCCTTCCGCCTCAGCCTCGACGACGCCGCTATTGCCCTTGCCGGAACCGCCATAATCCGTGGCATCGGTGTTGATGATCTCGCGCCATTTTCCGGCCTGCGGCAGCGGCACGCGGTAATTGTCGCGCGGCACCGGCGTGAAGTTGGAAATGACGGCGACCGGGTTGCCGCCCGGCGCGCTGCGCAGCCAGGCAAATACCGAGTTCGCGCTGTCGTCGACGATCAGCCAGGAAAAGCCCTCCGGCTCGCAGTCGCGGGCATGCAGCGCCGGGCGCGAGCGGTAGAGATAGTTGAGATCGCGCACCGTCTGCCAGACGCCGCGGTGAAGCCGGAAATCGAGCAGGTTCCAGTCGAGAGCGCGCGCCTCGCTCCACTCGCGGCGCTGTGCGAACTCCTGGCCCATGAACAAGAGCTTCTTGCCGGGATAGCCCCACATGAAGGCGTAATAGGCGCGCAGCGTCGCGAATTTCTGCCAGTCGTCGCCGGCCATCTTGTTGAGCAGCGTGCCCTTGCCGTGCACCACCTCGTCATGGGACAGCGGCAGCACGAAATTCTCGCTGAAGGCGTAGACCAGGCCGAAGGTGATGTCGTTGTGGTGATGCTTGCGGAAGATGGGCTCCTTGGAGAAATACTCCAAAGTGTCATGCATGAAACCCATGTTCCACTTGAAACCGAAGCCCAGTCCGCCTTCATGCACCGGCTGCGAGACTTTCGGCCACGAGGTCGATTCCTCGGCGATGGTCATCACACCCGGATGGTGGCCGTAGACCTCCTTATTCATACGCTGCAGGAAGCTGACCGCTTCGAGGTTCTCGCGCCCGCCCTTCTCGTTGGGAATCCATTCACCGGCCTTGCGCGAATAATCGAGATAAAGCATCGAGGCGACCGCATCGACGCGCAGTCCGTCAACGTGATATTTCTCGGCCCAGAACAGCGCATTATTGACCAGGAACGAAATCACTTCGCGGCGCCCGAAATTATAGATCGCGGTGTTCCAGTCGGGATGGAAGCCCTTGCGCGGATCGGCGTGTTCGTAGAGTGCGGTACCGTCGAACTTTGCCAGACCGTGTTCGTCAACTGGGAAATGCGCCGGCACCCAGTCGAGGATGACGCCGACGCCTGCACGATGGGCGCCGTCGACGAAGCGGGCAAAACCGTCCGGATCGCCAAAGCGGGCAGTCGGCGCATAGAGGCCGGTCGTCTGGTAGCCCCAGGAAGGGTCATAAGGGTGTTCGGAGATCGGCATGAATTCGATGTGGGTAAAACCGATCTCGACCACGTAAGGGATCAGCCTGTCGGCGAGCTCATCCCAAGACAGGAAGCTGCCGTCGTCGTGAAGCCGCCATGACCCGGCATGGACCTCGTAGATCGATACGGCTTCGCGCCTGTGGTCGGCATTGCGCCAGTAGTTCCGGTGCGCCTCGTCACCCCATTCATGCGCCGGCGGCAGCGCCGTCACCGAGGCGGTGGCCGGGCGCAGCTCGGATTTGAAGGCGAACGGATCCGCCTTGAGTGGCAATCTCACGCCATCCGGCCCGATGATCTCGTATTTATAAGGGCGGCCGGCGCCGATGTCGGGAATGAACAGCTCCCAGATGCCGGTATCGCGGCGGTCGCGCATGGTATGCCTGCGGCCGTCCCACTCGTTGAAGTCGCCGACCACCGAGACGCGCCTTGCGTTGGGCGCCCACACCGCAAAATGCATGCCCGATGCACCTTCATGGTCGATGAGATGGGCGCCGAGCTTGTCGAACAGCCTGAGATGCGACCCTTCGGCGATGTAATAGTCGTCCAGCGGACCGAGCACGGGGCCGAAGGAATATGGATCGGTCAGCCACCAGTCGCCGCCAGAATTCCTGGCATGATAGCGCAACGGCTGGCGTTTGCGCAGCGACAGTTTGCCCTCGAAGAAGCCGCGGTCGTCGCGTCTCGACAGCTCGCCGGCCTTCTTGCCGGTCAGCGTATAGGCGGTGACGGACTCGGCATGGGGGACGAAGCAGCGGGCGACAAAGCCCTTCCCCGCCTCATGTACGCCAAGCACGGCAAAGGGGTCGCCATGCGTGCCGGCGACAATCGCCGCGACATCGCCGGCTGGCGTCAGTCCGTCCGGCCCGCTTGTCGCAACGGTCGCGCGCGGCTTGCTCATCAGGCAGTGTCCCTCCTCGGGCACCAAGTGTGTGTTTCTAGTGAAGTTTTGAATTCGACAGTCGCAGGCCGCCTGACCTTCCAAGGGATGCGAAGGTCAAATCACTCCACTAGGGCCACATTGTTCCTGGTCTCATGCAATCACATCAGGCGGGCACGTGCCAGATGTCTTTCGCATATTGGCGGATCGTGCGGTCGGACGAGAACCAGCCGACGCGGGCGACATTGCGGATCGCTCTGGCGTACCAGTCCGGGCTGTTGCGCCAGACGGCATCGACGTCGCGCTGGGTGGCGGCGTAGGCATCGAAATCCGCGGCGACCATGAACCAGTCGCTCTGGTAAAGACCGTTGATCAGGTCGCGATAACGGTCCGGATCGTCAGGCGAAAAGACCCCGGACGAAACCGCGGCAAGCGCCTGCGCCAATTCAGGCGATCTCTCGATCACGGCACGCGGATCGTAACCATTGTTGCGTCGCTCGGCGACCTCATCGGTGGTCAGGCCGAAGATGAAAATGTTGTCGTCGCCGACGCATTCCTTGATCTCGACATTGGCGCCGTCGAGCGTGCCGATGGTCAGCGCGCCGTTCAGCGCGAACTTCATGTTACCGGTGCCGGACGCCTCCATGCCGGCGGTCGATATCTGCTCCGAAAGATCGGCGGCCGGCATCATGATTTCGGCCAGGCTGACATTGTAGTTCGGCACGAATACCACTTTCAGCAAGCCGCGCACCGCCGGGTCGCGGTTGATCACCCGGGCGACGTCGTTGGCAAGTTTGATGATCAGCTTGGCGTTGTGGTAGCTGGGCGCCGCCTTGCCGCCGAAGAATTTGACGCGGGGCATCCAGTCGCGCTCAGGATGCGAGCGGATCTGGTCGTAAAGCGCGACCGCTTCGAGAATGTTCAAGAGCTGGCGCTTGTATTCGTGGATGCGCTTGACCTGGATGTCGAACAGCGCCGAGGGGTCGACCTTGATACCGAGCCGGTCGGCAACGAGATTGGCAAGCCTCGTCTTGTTCGCCCGTTTGACGGCGGCGAACTTGTCGCGGAAGGCGGCGTCCTCGGCGAAAGGATCGAGCCGCTTTATCTCGTCGATGTCGTCGAGGAAGCCGTCGCCGATCGCCTCTCGGGTGAGTGCAGTGAGGCCGGGATTGCACTGTATCAGCCAGCGCCGCGGTGTGATCCCGTTGGTCTTGTTGTTGATGCGATCCGGGTAGAGCCTGTGGAGGTCGGCAAACACCGTCTCCTTCATCAATTCCGTATGCAGTGCCGACACGCCGTTGATCGAGTGCGAGCCGACAAAGGCCAGATTGCCCATACGCACGCGGCGATCGCCATTTTCCTGGATCAGCGAGATGCGACTGATCTGCTCGTCCGAGAACTGGTCGGAGGCGCGCGCCTCGAGCAGCACCTCGGCGTTGATGGCGTAGACGATCTGCATGTGGCGCGGCAACAGCCGCTCGAACAGCGGCACGGGCCAGCTTTCCAGCGCTTCGGGAAGCAGCGTGTGGTTGGTATAGCCGAAGGTGCGCTTGGTGATGCTCCAGGCCTGGTCGAAATCCATGCCGTGGACATCCATCAACAGGCGCATCAACTCGGGGACGGCGATGGCCGGATGGGTGTCGTTGAGATGGATCGCCGCCTTGTCGGGCAGCGATTGCAGGTCGCCATACTGACTGAGATGACGCTGGACGATGTCCTGCAGCGAGGCGGTGGAGAAGAAATACTCCTGCCTGAGCCGCAGCTCCTGGCCGGCCTTGTGGGAATCGGCCGGGTAAAGGACACGCGACAACGCATCGGCCTTGTTGCTTTCGGCGAGCGCGCCGATGTGATCGCCGGCGTTGAACTTGTCGAGTAAGATCGGGTCGATCGGCATGCCGGACCATAGACGCAGCGTGTTGACGCGGTTGGCCCGCCAGCCGACCACTGGCGTATCGTAGGCAACGGCCAGAACATGTTCGGTCGGCTTCCAGACATGGCGCTCGAGCCTGCCGTCCTTCGAGGTGATCGATTCCACCGAGCCGCCGAAGCCGACCTCGAAGGAGCGTTCGCGGCGCTCGAACTCCCAGGGATTGCCGTGATCGAGCCACGTCTCGGGCAGTTCCACCTGCCAGCCGTCATGGATCTCCTGCCGGAACATGCCGTTGGCGTAGCGAATGCCGTAGCCATGCGCGGGGATGTTGACGGTCGCCATGCTTTCCATGAAGCAGGCGGCAAGCCGGCCAAGCCCGCCATTGCCAAGGGCAGCGTCAGGTTCGAGCGCTGCAATGATGTCGAGGTCGACGCCAAGCGACGAAAGCGCCTCGCGCATATTGTCCATCAGGCCGAGATTGGAGAAGGCATCGCGCATCAGGCGGCCGATGAGGAATTCCAGTGACAGGTAGTAGACGCGCTTTTCCTGCTGGGCGTAGGCCTCTTGGGTCGCCTGCATCCAGTGATCGACGATGCGGTCGCGTACAACCTTGATCGAGGCGGTGAGCCAATCGTACTGGGTTGCAACGTTGGTGCCCTTGCCCACCCTGTATTTGAGGGCCTGCAAGACTTCCTCGGCGAGCGTCTTGGGATCCGGGTTTTCGAGCGTGGGCAGAGGAGCTTCGGTTGTCATCGCGCGCGTCATGCTGCCTCTCGTGACGTTGCCAGGATCATGCGGCTTTCACCATCTCTGCCAATGCTAATGCATCCCGCCGAATGTTCAATCGATTCAGGCGACCGCAAGCCGAGTTGCCCTGCGGCAATTTGGTATTTTGAAACAGCGCGTTTGGGCTCCTCGGCGATGGGCCTCAAGTTCTTGCTCAAGCCGCCAGCGCCGCTTCCGGCGGCACCTTGGCGCCGGTCATGAAGGCGACCGCGTCGGACATCGTATACTGCTTCGGATCGATGACGCACAGGCGACGGCCGAGCCGGTGAATGTGGATGCGGTCCGCCACCTCGAAGACATGCGGCATGTTGTGCGAAATCAGCACGATCGGCAGGCCTCGGCGTTTGACGTCGAGTATCAGTTCGAGCACGCGGCGGCTCTCCTTGACGCCAAGCGCGGCCGTCGGCTCATCCATGATGACCATCTTCGAGCCGAAGGCGGCGGCGCGCGCCACTGCCACGCCCTGGCGCTGGCCGCCGGAGAGCGTTTCGACCGCCTGGCTGATGTTCTGGATGGTCATCAGGCCAAGCTCGGTGAGCTTGTCGCGGGCACGCTTTTCCATCGCCGGACGGTCGAGCATGCGCAGCCAGCTGCCAAGAAACCCCGACTTGCGGATCTCGCGGCCGAGGAACATGTTGTCGGCGATAGACAGCGCCGGCGACAGCGCCAGATTCTGGTAGACGGTCTCGATGCCGGCTTCGCGGGCCTCCATCGGCGACTTGAATGCAATAGGCTTGCCTTCAAGCCGGATCTCGCCTTCGTCGGGGGTGACGGCTCCGGAAATCGCCTTGATAAGCGACGACTTGCCGGCGCCGTTGTCGCCGATGACAGCAAGGATTTCGCCCGGATAGAGGTCGAAGTCGGCGCTGTCGAGAGCGGTGACACGGCCGTAGCGCTTGACCAGGCTGCGGGCGGTAAGGATCGGTTCCTGAGTCTGGTTCATGCCGAGATCTTCCTGATCCACTGGTCGATAGCAACAGCGATGATGATAAGGGCGCCGACGGACAATTGCGTCCATTGGGGATCTGTCCCCCAAAGCCTGAGGCCGAGCGCGAACACCCCGACAATCAGCGCACCGAAGATGGTCCCGAGGATGGAACCGCGGCCGCCGAACAGCGATGTGCCGCCAATCACCACGGCGGTAATCGAATTGATGTTCTCGAACTGCCCGGCCTGTGGCGAGACCGATCCGATGCGTCCGATCAAAGCCCAGCCGGCGATGGCACAAATGATGCCAGTCAGGGTGTAGACCGTGACCAGCATCCGGCTGACGCGCACCCCCGACAGTTCCGCGGCTTCCGGGTCGTCGCCGACTGCGTAGACATGCCGGCCCCATGCCGTGTGATTGAGCACGTACCAGGCAATTGCCCCCATGATCAGCACCAACAGCACGCCGTAGGTGAAGACGGCGCCGCCGATCCTGAACGAGCCGCCGAAAAACTGCAGCAGCGGTGCCGTAGCCTCGAGATCCTGGCTGCGGATGGTCTCGTTGCCGGAATAGATGAAGTTGATGGCAGCGTAGATCGACCAGGTGCCGAGCGTCACGATGAAGGGCGGCAGTTTCACCCAGGCGATGAGAATGCCGTTGATCAAGCCGCAAATCGCGCCGACAAGCAGCCCGACGGCAACGGCGACCGGCGCTGGAACACCGTAATGCATGGCAAACTGGCCCATAACAACCGAGCTCAGCACCATGATGGCGCCGACTGACAGGTCGATGCCAGCGGTGAGCACCACCAGTGTCTGCGCGATGCCGACCATGCCTGTTATCGCCACCTGCTGGAGGATCAGGGTGAGGGTGAAGGGAGAAAAGAAGCGGCCACCGACGACGACTGCGAACAGAACCACCGAGATGAGCAGGATGATCAGCGGCACCATGGCGGGGCTTTTGTGCAAGCGGTGCTGGATGCTCTCCAATGTCGAGCGGGAATGCGTCTCGAATGAAGCGACGCTGGCGTCGCTGGCGGCCAGGACCGTCTCGAATTCCTGCGGTCCCTTGCTCCTAGTTGTTTCGACGCTCAAGTCGGCCTCCCCGCCTGTGATGTGGAGCGGCCGAAACCGCTCCACATTCTCTATTGTTGTTTTGAAGTTGAGCCGATCAGGGGATCAAATCAACCCCAGCACTTGCTGAGGCCTTGCTTTGTGTCGATGGATTCGATGCCGGCGGCAGGCTTGTCGGTGATCAGCGTGACGCCGGTGTTGTAGAAATCCAGACCGGGCGACGGCTCTGGCTTCTTGCCCGTGTCGGCAAAGGTCTTGATCGCTTCGATGCCGAGCGAGGCCATGAGCAGTGGATATTGTTGTGAAGTGGCGCCGATCACGCCCTCGGCAACGTTCTTGACGCCGGGGCAGCCGCCATCGACCGAGACAATCAGGACGTCCTTCTCCTTGCCGACGGCCTTCAGCGCCTGGTAGGCGCCCGCGGCCGCAGGTTCGTTGATGGTGTAGACGACGTTGATATCCGGATCCTTCTGCAGGCAATTCTCCATGGCAGTATGCCCGCCATCCTCATTGCCGCTCGACAGATCGTGACAGACGTTGCGTGCGTCGGTTTCGTCGCCGATCTTCTTGGGATCGCCGAGGTCGATGCCGAAGCCCTTCATGAAGCCTTGATCACGCTGGACGTCGACGGAGGGCTGGCTGGCGATCAGATCCATGTAGGCGATGTGCGCATCCTTGGCTTTGTCGCCCAAGGTAGCCTTTGCCCAGGAGCCGATAAGCTCGCCGGCCTTGAAATTGTCGGTCGCAAACGTCGCATCCGCGGCATCGGCAGGCTCGAGCTGCGTGTCGAGAGCGATCACCAGCACCCCTGCATCGCGCGCCTTCTTCACCGCCGGCACGATGGCCGCAGTGTCGGTGGCGGTGATCAAAATGCCTTTGGCGCCGTCGGCGATGCAGGATTCGATCGCCGCAACCTGGCCCTCATTGTCACCTTCCGCCTTGCCGGCATAGGCTTTCAGATCGACACCGATTTCCTTGGCTTTCGCGGCGGCACCTTCCTTCATCTTGACGAAGAAGGGGTTGGTGTCGGTCTTGGTGATCAGGCAAGCACTGACATTGGCTGCGGACGCGGTCGAAGCAAAGGCCATCAGGCTCAGTCCGGCCGCGGCAAACACGGTGGATTTCAACAGTTTTGACGTGGTCACGATTTTCCTCCCATGGAACCATTTAGGATGCCGGCCAACCGGCATCTGCAGCGCGTCCGACGAAATCTCCCAGTGTCGGCGCCGACCTCAAGAGACACCAGTCCGCCAGCACTGTCAATAATTAAATCACTCTTATTTATTATTGACAACGCAGGATTGTTCACTCACTCTAGACCAAAAGCATTGAGGGGAAACAACGGGAGGAACAGGGTGGAGACCGGCATTACAAGGCACGGCTCGCCCGATGCGGCCGAAAGCCGCCTGCACCGCGGCACCAATCAAAGCGGCATGCGGGACCACAATGAGCGGCTGGTTCTGTCGCTGGTGCGCCAGCACGGCAGCCTGGCAAAATCCGACATCGCACGTATGACCGGGCTCTCGGCGCAGACAGTGTCAGTCATCATGCGCGAGCTGGAGGAGGACGATCTGCTCGTTCGCCAGGCGCCGTTGCGCGGCAAGATCGGCCAGCCCTCGATACCCATGGCGCTCAATCCCGACGGCGCCTATTTCATCGGCCTGAAGATCGGCCGCCGCAGCGCCGAGCTGGTGCTGATCGATTTCCTCGGCAATGTGCGCTCGATGCTGCAGCATTCGTACCGCTATCCGGCGCCGCGCGAGACGGTGGAGTTCGTCACAAACGGCATGAAGAAGATGCGCGGCGAACTCACCCCGGCGCAAGACAAACGCATTGCCGGGCTTGGCATCGCCATGCCGTTCGAATTGTGGAACTGGGCCGACACCGCCGGTGCACCGCGCGAAATCATGGACGAATGGCGCCATCGCGACATCCGCGCCGACATCCAGGCGCAATGCGAATTTCCAGTCTATCTGCAGAACGACGCCACCTCGGCCTGCGGCGCCGAGCTCGTGTTCGGCCAGGCGGCGGGTGCGGCACGCGATTTCGTCTATTTCTATATCGGCGCGTTTGCCGGCGGCGGCATCGTGCTGAACGGCCGGTTGTTTGGCGGCCCAACCGGCAATGCCGGCGCGCTGGGCTCGATGCCGGTGCCCGGGCCGGACGGCAAGCCGACGCAGCTGATCGACGTGGCATCGATCGCCATGTTGGAAAAGGCGCTCAACGCGCGCGGCGTCGAGGCCTCGCATCTGTGGACGTCACCGGGGGACTGGGGCGAGCTCGGCGCCGACCTTGACGACTGGATCGCCAGCGCCTCGCAGGCGCTCGCCTACGCCATCGTTTCGGCGTCCTCCGTCATTGATTTCGAAGCCGCGGTGATCGACGGATGGATGCCGCCTGCTGTGCGCAGGCGGCTTGTCGATGCCGTCATCCAGGCCATCGGCCGGATCGACGGCGAAGGCCTGAGGCTGCCGGCCGTTCGCGAGGGAACCGTCGGTATCCATGCGCGGGCGCTGGGTGGCGCCAGCCTGCCGTTATCGGAGCGCTTCCTCATCGGCTCGACCACGATTTCCCGGAGCTTCTGAGCATGCTGATCGGCATCCCGGCGCTGCTCGGCCCGGAGCTTCTGGCGATATTGCGCGCCATGGGCCATGGCGACGAGATCGCCTTGGTCGACGGCAACTACCCGGCCGAGCAGCAGGCACAGCGGCTGATCCGCGCCGACGGTCATCATCTCGTCCCCGTGCTCGATGCGGTATTGAGCGTGTTGCCGGTCGACGACGCCGTGCCGCAGGCGCTGTTTCGCGCCTCGGCCAAAGGCGATCCCCTGCTCGCCGATCCGGTTCACCATGAGATGGAAGCGATCTGCGCCATGCGTGCGCCGGGCCGCAAGGTGGTTGCGCTTGCCGGTGCCGACTTCTATGCACGGGTCAAGGCCGCGCACGCAATCGTCGCGACGAGTGAGCCGCGGCTTTATGCCAACATCATCATTCGCAAGGGCGTGATCTATCCGCCGGAAAGCAAGACTTCATGATCCTCTGCTGCGGCGAAGCCCTGATCGATATGCTGCCGCGGACCACGACGAAGGGCGAGCCGGCCTTTGCGCCCTATGTCGGCGGCGCCGTCTTCAACTCGGCAATTGCGCTTGGCCGGCTCGGTGCGCCTGCTGCGTTCTTCTCCGGCCTGTCGTCGGATCTGTTCGGGGGCCAGCTCAGGGAGGCGCTGGGAGCCAGCAAGGTCAGTTCCACCTATGCACACACCTCGTCGCGTCCGACCACGCTCGCCTTCGTGCGCCTCAACAACGGCCAGGCGACCTATACATTCTATGACGAGAACACCGCCGGGCGCATGCTGACCATGGAGGACCTGCCGGAACTCGGCAGCGAGATCGAGGCCATGCTGTTCGGCGCCATCAGCCTGATCTCGGAGCCGGCCGGGTCGGCCTATGAGGAGTTCATGCGACGCGAGCATGAGCGCCGCGTGATGATGCTCGACCCCAACATCCGGCCAAACTTCATTCCGGACAAGGCCAAGCACCTCAGGCGCATCCGCAACATGATGGCGATGGCCGACATCGTGAAACTGTCGGACGAGGATCTGAACTGGTTCGGCGAAGCCGGCTCGCATGAGGACGTCGTCCGCAACTGGCTGGACCGCGGTCCGAAGCTGATCGTCGTCACCCATGGCAGCGAGGGCGCGGTCGGTTACAGCAGCCAGCACCGGGTCACGGTCGTCCCGGACAAGGTCGAGGTGGTCGATACCGTCGGCGCCGGCGACACATTCAATGCCGGCATTCTTGCCTCCTTGCACGAACAGGGTCTGCTCTCGAAGACGGCAATCGCCAGTTTGCCCGAAGACGCCATCCAAAAGGCGCTGACGCTCGGCGCCAAGGCCGCGGCGGTGACGGTATCGCGGGCCGGCGCCAATCCGCCATGGCGGCATGAACTCGCTTGACCGGCTGGCAACACGCTCACGGATCTGCCTGCCGCGATCACTTTATGTTTCGCCGACCGGCGGGGCGGGTTGTGAAGGTCCATATCGAGCCGGCCGAAGCCCGGATTTCCCCGCGTTTAAGAGGGCAGATCGGAAATCAGAGGTAACAGGCTGCGACACTTGAGCAATTCAGGGTTTTGCCCTGCGGCTTTCTCGGCCGTGCCAAGTCTGCTACCAGCGGCCGGTTATCTGATTAAACCCGTTTGAGGCCGACATGCAGTTCATCGATCTTGGCGCGCAGCGCGAACGCATCCGCGACAGGCTGAAAGCGGCAATCGACCGGGTTGTCGATGAGGGCCGCTATATTCTCGGACCTCAGGTCACCGAATTCGAAAACAAGCTCGCCGCCTATATCGGCACCAAGCATGTGGTCGCTTGCGCCAACGGCACCGATGCGCTGCTGCTGCCGCTGTTTGCCGCCGGCATCGGCCCGGGCGACGCGGTGTTCGTGCCGAGCTTCACCTTTGCCGCCACGGCCGAAGTGGTGGCGCTGACCAAGGCCGAACCGGTCTTCGTCGACGTCGATCCCGACAGTTACAATATCGACATCGCCAGCCTCGAGGCGGCAATCGCCATGATCAAGGCGGAGGGCCGGCTGAGGCCGAAGGCAATCATTCCCGTCGACCTGTTCGGCCTCGCCGCCGATTACGAGGCGATCATGGCCATCGCCAATCGCGAAGGCCTGATGGTCATCGAGGATGCGGCGCAGGCGACCGGCGGCTCGGCCGACGGCAAGATGTGCGGCTCGTTCGGCACCGTCGGCTCGACCAGCTTCTATCCGGCAAAGCCGCTCGGCTGCTATGGCGACGGCGGTGCGATGTTCACCAATGACGATGCGCTGGCCGAACAGCTGCGGTCGTTTGCTTTTCACGGCAAGGGCGAAACGCAATATGACAATGTCCGCGTCGGCATCAACTCGCGGCTCGACACGCTTCAGGCGGCGATCCTGATCGAGAAGCTGGCCATCCTCGAGGACGAGATGGTGGCACGGCAAGCGGTCGCCAATCGCTATGCCGAAGGTCTCGGCGATATCGTCAAGGCGGCGCGCAATCTGGGCGGCGGCCGCTCGGCCTGGGCGCAATACGCGATCGAAACGCCGAAACGCGACGGGCTCAAGGCACATCTCGGTGAAAAGGGCATTCCGTCAGTCATCTATTATGTGAAACCGCTGCACAGCCAGATCGCCTATCGCGATTATCCGCGCACGCCGACCGGCCTTACCGTTTCGGAAGAGCTGCCGAATCGCATCCTGTGCCTGCCGATGCATCCCTATCTGAGCGAGGCCGACCAGGACCGGATCATCGAAACGATCCGTAACTATATCGGCTCGAATTCGGCGCATGTAGCGGCGGCATAAATTCGAAAGCTTCGAAGCGTGGTCGCGGATTACATCGACGAGTTCATCATGTTCTGCGCCGGGTTGTGGATGGCTGGCGTCGGCTTCGGATTTTTCGCGGACCCCTCTCAAGCTCGCCCCGGCCAACAGCAGGCATGGTGGACCAACTTTGGAACCCATTTTAAATGGATGGGGCCGCTGTTGATCCTCATCGCGATAGTGCTCGCGTTCGCGGTACCTTCCTAGATGCGCTCGCGCCGGCAGCAGGTTCGCCATTGACGGCATCGCTGATCAACAACGGACCGTTCACCTCAAACTGGGGCGGTCGGTTCCGATTTCGGGATGCTTTGCGCTGCGCCGACGCATAGTCTGCACCTGTCGTCCCTCTAGGCTGGCTATTTCATGAAGAAGATTGGTTTCCTCTCGTTCGGGCACTGGACGCCCTCGCCGCAATCGCAGACGCGGACGGCATCCGATGCGCTTTTGCAGTCCGTCGAGCTGGCCGTCGCGGCCGAGGAACTGGGTGCGGACGGCGCGTATTTCCGCGTGCACCACTTCGCGCGCCAGCTCGCCTCGCCCTTCCCGCTGCTGGCAGCGGTTGGGGCGAAGACCAGCCGAATCGAGATCGGCACGGCGGTGATCGACATGCGTTACGAGAACCCGCTCTATATGGCCGAGGACGCCGGCGCCGCCGATCTAATCGCCGGAGGGCGTCTGCAGCTGGGCATCAGCCGCGGCTCGCCGGAGCAGGTAATCGAGGGATGGCGCTACTTCGGCTACGCCCCGCAAGAGGGCGAGAGCGATGCCGACATGGCCCGCAGACACACCGGAGTGCTGCTCGAAGTGTTGCTGGGCAAAGGCTTTGCGCAGCCCAACCCGTGGCCGATGTTTCCCAACCCGCCTGGCCTGCTTCGCGTCGAGCCTCACTCGGAAGGCCTGCGCGAGCGCATCTGGTGGGGCGCCGCCACAAACGCCACCGCAGAATGGGCGGCGAAACTGGGGATGAACCTGCAGAGCTCAACGCTCAAATTCGACGAAGGCGGAAAGCCGTTTCACATCCAGCAGGCCGAACAGATCAGGGCTTTTCGCGAGGCCTGGAAGGCGGCCGGTCACGCGCGCGAGCCTCGGGTGTCGGTGAGCCGGAGCATTTTTGCGCTGGTCGACGATCGCGACCGGGGCTATTTCGGCGGTAACCAGAGCGGAGATCATTTCGGTTACATCGAGGCAGACAGACGCGCCGTGTTCGGCCGCTCCTATGCCGCCGAACCGGACGTGCTGATCGAGCAGCTAAAGGGCGACGAAGCCATCGCCGAGGCCGATACGCTGCTGCTTACCGTCCCCAACCAGCTCGGCGTCGACTACAATGCCCACGTCCTCGAGGCGATCCTGACCCATGTCGCCCCTGGCTTGGGCTGGCGCTGACGCGTTTGAGCAATCGACGCCGCAGGCAGGAACCTGCCCCTCCTGACCTGCTCAGGAGCCGAACAGGCGACTGTCCCAATATACGGGTTGATGCAGGCTGGCCGTGATCAAGGCAAACTCCGGATGGGCCGGATTGATCAACACGTTGTTGTCGAGGCGAGCCACAACGCTTGGCACGATCAAGATCGCGCTGCGGCGCTCGACATACCACGTCTCGCCGAATTCCTTACTCACCTTTGCCGGCATCATGTCCCACCCCGGCAGCGACGGCTGCGAAAATATCTCGTAGCTCAGCCCGCGCGGAACCATGATCTGGACGTAGTGCTGGTTGGGCGGCAGTCTGCCGCTGCCGTGCACCAGCTTTTCCAGCAACGCAGTCGAATAATGCTCGCTGGTGTAGATCACCGGGCTGCCGGGCGTGTTCCAGCGGCCGGGCGCGATCGTCGAGCCCGTCGCGTCAAAGATCGGATAGGTGCCAGCAGGATCGCCGATCCTGAAGCACAGCAGCGTCCGATCGAGTATCTGCGCCGTCAAGCGGCGGTGCCATACTTCAGGCCTGCAAGGATATCGATCACCAGCTCGGCGCCGATCTCGTTTTGGATGACCATTTCGATCGGGCGCCGGTCTTCCAGCATGGGATGCGGCCGAAATAGAAAGTCACGAGTCTCATCTTCGATCTTCCAGACGTCGAGGGCCAAGTCCCATACACGAGCAACCCGTGCCACCCGCATGCCCTCTTCCGAAGACAGTCGAAGAGCACCCCTCTTGCGACGTTCATAGGTTGCCTTTGGAACGAGGCGATATTTGAATTGGGCGTCGGCCGGTGCCAGCAATTGTGAGACGCGTTCGAGCGCGCCGATGGGCAATCCGTCTTCAATTCGAGCCATCAGCCCGAATGGCGACCGTGCAGCCGTTTCCTTGGGCGACAGTCCCAGCACGTCGGCGACATTTCCAAACGCCAGCATCATCACTGCCTCCTTCATGTGAAGCATAATATACCTTCATGTGAGGCTAGCCGCAAGTGGGCTGCAGTCTCACGGCTGCTTCCCGTCGGCTCGTTTCAGCATCGCAAATGCGCGACTAACCCGTTGCAGCGCTGTGGCGTTGGCCAGCACTGCGTACAACGCGAACCCACCCGCCAGAATCCAGGGCGAAGCCGCGCCCATGGCGGTCGCGACTCCGTCGGCGGCGAGCAGCACGCAAATGAACACCAGGCGTTCCATCCGCTCGAAGAAATCCGGCCAACCGTGGTTTTCCACAGGGATTTCCAGCGCCGTCCGCGCCTTGGCGTAACTTGTGAGTATCCCGCCGGCGAACGCGAACATTGCGGTCGCCCACAGATCAGCGACCCAGCCGATTGCCGCAAAGACTGCCAATTCCTGATAGCGGTCGACGACGGCATCGAAATAGCCACCGGCCTTGGTGCTCATGTTTGTCCGGCGGGCGACGGCACCGTCCAGCGCATCGAAGGTGAAGGCAAACGCCAGGCAAAGGCCAAAGGCGAGGCTTGAATGGTGGTAGACGTAGGCCGCCGAGGACAAAGCGACGAGCACGAGCCCGCTGGCAGTAACCTGGTTCGGCGTCATGCCGATCCCGATCAGCGGAGAAGCGGCCTGCTCCCATAGCGGGTCGATGCGACTTTTCATGAGACCGGCGATCATGGCGGTTCCTCTGATAATGTCGTTTCACCGAGCTTTACCAGCAATTTGCGGGTTTGTTCCACCGTCGCTACCGTTCCATTTGGCCAAAGCGGCCCAAGACCGGACCCAGCAACATTCTCAACTCGCCGCAACGGCGATTTCTTTCGGCGAATGCGGCCGGCGGATTAAGGCGCTCGCCGAGCTGACGGAGCAAATCGGCCGGCGGTCTGGCGGTCGCACCCGAACGATGTGACTATGATTGCTTGCCATCCTCGGGAAGTCCGGCGAAACTCGATGCATAAATTTCCACCCAAGTTCGCCTACCTGCTCGCGACCTCTCTTGGCGCGGGATTATCTCCATTATGGCCGGGCACGGTCGGCGCAATGGTCGGAGTGGCTGTTGCCGCAGCTTTGATACCTGCATCGCCTTGGCTGACCGTGCTTGCCTATGCGGCCCTGTTCGCCGTCGGCGTATGGGCGTCATCGCATGTCATCTCCCGTACCGGGACGGAGGACCCGCAGATCGTTGTCATCGATGAGACCTTCGGCGCCGCCGTAACACTTTCCATGCTGCCACTCGACCCATTCTGGTGGGCAGCAGGCTTCCTTGCTTTCCGGTTTTTCGACGTCGTCAAACCTTGGCCCATCCGTATCATGCATGACAAGGTAAGGGGTGGGGCCGGCATCATGCTGGACGATGCGGCCGCGGCTGTCGTCGCTGGGGCGTTGCTGCTCCTGCTGAAGGGTTTGATCGACCATTTGCGGTAACGGCGACAATCGGTCCGCCAAGGCCACGGTGGTCCATCGGAGTGTAGCGCCACGGACCGGACCGATGCGAAGCTACAGGATCGCGGCCATTCCTGGCGATGGGATCGGCAAGGAAGTCGTAGCGGCCGGGCTTCGTGCGCTGCATTCCCGGCGACGACATGGGCGTGGCGGAACGCAGGAGGCATCCGCGCCGCTCATCGATGGTGTTCGTGTGCCTGCGTGCGGAAGCCAAACCCGTCAAGTGTTTCGATCAGCACCTGTACGGGATCAGGCACACCGTGGATTGACCGCCACGCGACAAAGCCGTCCGGCCTGACCAAGACGGCACCGCCGCTTTCAACCCCGAGCGCGGAAGGCCACCGATGGTCCAAGTCAATCAGATTCCCATTGGCACCCAAGGCGTGGCAGGTCAGCGGCATTCCGAGGCGCTGGCTTACGGCGTCAGCGGCCTGACACCATGCTTCATCGGCGCAGAGGAGAAGAAGATCGCGATCGCACAGATCGAGACTCGAAATCCGCTGGCCGGCGCGCTCGACCGCGAAATGCGGTAAACGCGTGCCAGGGCGGCCCGACAGCTCCGTGGACTTTTGGAACGGGTGATCGCCCGGCGTGGATTCTCGAGTCACGATGCCTGCAGTGTAGCGTTGGCCAAATACCATATCGTAATCCTCGACGATCGCAACCGGAGGAGGCAACCGCTTCGACGGATCGTCGAACCATTTCTGCAGGCGGGCGAGCGCTTGCGCCAAAGTAGCCTCGATGACCGGCCGGCGCTCCATGTCATAGCTATACAGCAACGAGGGATCGGCATGTCCGCGTGCCACCATCGCAAGCTTCCAGGCAAGGTTATGGGCGTCGTGGATACCTGAATTGCCACCGAAAGCGCCTGTTGGGGGCATCACATGTGCCGCATCCCCCACAAGAAACGCGCGGCCTCGGCGGAATTGGCGCGCTGTGAGGGCGGCCACTTCCCAGGAGCGCGCATCGACAAGCCTCGTCGTGATGTCCGACCGGCCCGCACCTCGTATGATCAGTTCCCTGCATTTGGCTTCATCAAAGTCCTGAGGTTTCTCGCCCTTTTCGGGAAAGTACTGGAGCGCCAGAAGCCATCGTCCACCCTCCCTGGGCGTGAAGGTCCCGTTGAGGTCGGTCACAAAGCATGACGTGAAGCGCTTGCCGCCTATCGTTGGAGGCATGTCCATGTCGAAGACGACATTCATCCAGTGCTGAAGGCCGCCTGCCCCGCTGCGGCTGATCTCCAGCCTTTCTCGCAAGGAACCGTTCGCACCGTCCGCGACGATCAGATAGTCGGCCGAGATGACCTCCTTCGCGCCGGTCGCGATATCGCGAATTTCCGCGCGGACGACGGTCTCGTCCTGATCGAAAGTCACCAGCTCCGTGCTGAAACGCACGTCTGCACCGTTCCGCTCGGCGTAGCGGCGCAGAATCGGTTCCAGGACGTGCTGATCACACGTCGCCGGTTGCGTGGGGCTGAGGGCACTTGCATCCGGCCACGCCGGTCCGCCCCATTGAATCTCCGGATCGGCGAGATTCCTGGCGCGCGCAATAGCGCCCGCCTGTTGGTCCCCCGTACGATTTGCACGAATCTCCTCCTCGAGGCCGAGGCTTCGGAATATCTCCATGCTGCGCGGGGAAATGCCGGCAAACTTGTACTGGATTGACGTGTCGGGATGACGCTCGACGAGGACACACGCAATGTCGTTGTGAGCCAATAGGGCGGCCGCCGTCAGACCGTTCAGGCCGCCTCCGACGACGAGAACCGTGGTGTTGGTCATCTCGGATCTCCTCTCATTGCTTTGATCACCAAAACATTTTGATTGATCAAATCATATGATTGGTCCAAATATGTGTCAAGACGCGAAGGGAGCGTGGAATGAGACCGAGCCAAGATCGCTTGCAGCACGCCACCGAGGCCTGGCGCCTGATGTTTGATTTCCTTATGCGGTCCGCGCCGGACCGGTTGGCGATCCAGCAGAAATTAGGCCTGACGCCCAACGACTCGCGCGCCCTCTTCGCGCTCGACAAAGATGCGGGCAAGCCGATCGGCGCATTGGCCGCTCAATGGCACTGCGACCCTTCGACGGCGACCTGGCTGGTCGACCGGTTGGAGCAGGCGGGGCTCGCCGAACGGGTTCCGTCGCCAAGCGATCGCCGTGTCAAACTTGTCAAGCTTACGGCCAAGGGTGCTGCAACCATTGAGGAATTAACAAGGGAATATCACAAGCCCCCTGGCGAGATGCTTCCGCTTACACGCGCGGAACTGGATCAGCTGATCGGCCTGGTCAGAAAGTTACAGGCTGGCAAGCCCGAAGGTTGATTACGTCCCGCGCGGCGTTGCTGCTGCTAAGGAAGATCAATTGGACCGTCCCCTGGTTGTGCCTCGATCTTCAGCATCACACCTCTTCCAGTCTGCGCACGCGAGCTTTGACCCCATTGCCAATGGCATCTGCGACTTGCGAAGGGAAACCCTTTGGGAGTGATGCAGAAACTAGTTCAATTGCCATTAGCGCCTGTTGGCGCAGCTCGTCAAAGATTGCCGTGACGGGTTTTGGACCAATTCCTGCCTTGGCGGCGGTCTGGATGAAATGGCGCGGCATCACGCTATCGATAAGGTAGTGGCGTGCGTCGCCTATAGCCATCGCCAACTTCATTTTGTTGCGCCTGATCTGTCCCGCATCAAGGCTGGTCTGCGCTGAGATCACATCAAATAACGGCGTCATGCGGAACCGGCCGCCGGGAGAAAGAAAGACGCTAAAATTCTTGGCATGCCCATCTGTGGCGCCGAGCAGCCAAAAGGCGACCACGGCCTTCAGAACCGCAGCTTGATCTAGCTCCGGTTGATCGCTTCCCTTCATCAGACCAAGGATAGCTGGAACCCCAGGCCCGCCATCGGATTCGTATTTCAGCGACGGAGGCACAGACAAAGCCTGGCAACAGTCTTCCTGGGGCAAGCGCAGGAGACGGTTGTCACTCGTCCATCGGCGGTCGAAACGTTCGACTACGAGCACGCGATTGCCTTCGAATTCCTCGATTGCGGCGACGGCGCAAGGGAGTCCCAGGGCGGCTGTCATCTTAAGGCAGAAAAATTCGTTTTCAACACTGAAGGAAAGGTCGATGCCATTTGGCAAGCGTCCAATCTGTGGCTTGAGGATGTGCGTTGTAGCAGCCGTCGCCAGCGGCTTGTACCAACGTCCTTTCCAGAACAAGAGCGCAGTCTTTTCCTGAGCGCCAGCGATCGAGATCCGGAAATCCTCATCCTCGCCCAGCCCGAGGGGGGCCGATGCCAGATCGCGGAGGAGACGAGCAATCTCGGTATCGTCAACGGGTTTGCCGTCGACAATACCGGCGGGGCCCGGCTCGACATCATCCGGCAGGAATTGCAGTGCGCCGACACAATCCCGTCCGACAGCGGCAAGCAAGTCGTAGGCGTCTATCCCTTGGGCGTGAACACGCTCAGCCATACGGCGGCGAATGGGGATGCTGTCGGGCAGGAGATTGTCGAACACGGCAACGACGGGTGCACCGATGTAGCGATCTTCACGTAACGGCAGAGATAGCGAGACTGGTAGCGCGTGCTCCCAGGCAAGCCAGGACGGATCATACTGAAAATCGATCGCGCCGCTGGATTGTCTATTCAGCCGTCCGACGAGACGGCTGTTCAAGAAGACGTTGAGCGGGAGGTGCCGCCGCGGACGAGCCATCAAAAGACGTCCTCGATCTCGGTCGACTTTGCCCTGGTCCGAGAGCGGACAACCAATTCAAGGTCGAGCGCTGCGAGAATGTCGCAAAGCGTTCCGAGCTGTGTCCCGGGCGCACCATTCTCGACGGCCGAGATGGTCGCTTGGCGCAACATCGTGTGCTCCCCGACAGTGGCCTGGTTCAGGCCGAGTTTGCGGCGCCGCCGCCGGATGGCATCTCCGAGTTGCTTAGGCGTTCGGGCGATTTGGTCCACAGCGTACCTCTCCTATGAGATATACGCTTCAGAAGATAAATTTCAATATGCGCCAGAGCGAATAAAATTGTGAGATACGCTCTACCGTATAACTCCCTCCCTCCCGCGTGGCCCTCACAGCCATGCCTCGGTTTTCAGCTAGAATAGGCTGCTGGCCGCCGGCCAAAGGCGATGCGAGGATCCATGCAGGAAGTCCTCCGAGCGCCTCTCCATTACGCGCAATGCTCGAGACAAAATGAGGCCTATTGGATCGGCAGTGAATCGATTGTTCACAGAGATCGTGCGGCGCTCACCCAATCGAGGCGTGCGGCAGGGACTAGGCCGTAATTGTAGAAATTGATGCCATCGACGCCCGCCGCCAGCGCCGGCTTCACTTTGGCGGCGAGAATGTCCGGGCCTGCCATTTCCGGATGGAACAGCCGGTAACCGGTCCCAAGGAATTTCTCTGCTCCAAGCGTGGCACGGCCAGTGGCCATCAGATCTGCGACATCGCTGGCCTGCATATCGTAGGCGCACAGGATCGCGCCGTCGCAAGCCTGGCCGAGAGCCGCCAGATCGCAGCCGCCCAACCAGCCGTCCTTCAGGTCAATGATGAGGACACGTGTGCCCGGATCGGCAACGTCGCGCAGCTCGGCAACCAAGCTGGTCACCGGCTCGAACCGCCACAGCAGAAAGTCGTATAATTCTGGCCAGGGCCGGAAGGTATCGAAGCTACCGTTCGGAAAGTCCGGAAAACGCGGTGCCGGAACGGCACGATCACAGGTCTCGACGATCCACCCTCTGACTAGTTTACGCGCCGCCTCGCCGTCAATGCCGGCATAAGCGGCGCGGGCGAGGCAGGACGGGCAAAAGCACAGCGACAGAAGGAAGTCATCTTCCGCGGCCAGCCCGACACCGTCTTTCTCGTGATGGTATTCGTGGGCGAAGCTCATGAATGACGGGCTTTCGAGCTCGATCCTGTCCGGCTTGTAAGTGTGCGTAACGTCGGCGACCAGCGCGCGAACATAGGCGCGCGCATCCGGATGCGAGGGACAAAGGTTGTAATAATTGGGATCGCCGAAGGCATTTCGGGTAACCACCTGCGGATGAAGCATGCCGGCGCGGGTATTGTGCAGGCACACCGTCCAGCACGAAACACCCAGCCCATTGGCGTCTCGTCTGCGGACGAGCTCGCCAAGCACGTCGCCGCCCTGCGAGATCACGTCCGCCACCTTGGGCTGAATTGCGAGGTCAGCCCAGCGCGCGGCGGTTGGCTTGAAGTAGATCGTGCCGTCCTCCGGGAAATAGGCTTTGCGGCGCGGGCTGCGCGGCTGAAGGAAGCGCCCCGCATGATACGAGGCCGCAAGGCTGATCATGTTGACCCCGGCGCGTTCGACCAGATCGCGTTCGACCATCTCGAAGCCCAGATCCTGGACATCCCAGGGGTAGGTCCACATGGAAAGCTGCATAGATATCCTCAGTTCTCCAGAGTGACGCAGCAGGCAGACGCCGTGCGGTTTCCCTTTAGGTTTCTATGGGTTCGGCGACTTGCATGAGGCAGTCTCCTGCCTCGCACATTGTATGCAGCCGCCGCGAAAGCACGATGCCGTTTTCGGCAAAATGCAAGGCTTCCTCGGCAAAATCGAGCCTTTCGAGATCGTGATACCAGCCAGCCAATTGTCCGGCGCTCACGCTGTCGCCAACCCTCACGGCGGGTTCAAACCAGCCGCGGCGGGTGGCGTAGAGGCCTTGGCTATGCCGCGAAAGCGAAAGCAGTCGCGTCGGCATCGAATCCATTGACTCCGCGCCAACAACTGGCCCGTCGACCAGGCCTAGCGCAATCAGCAGATTGTCGATCGCGCGAGCGGTGATCGCCATCGTGTCGACCGTGGCGGTGCCGCCGCCCCCGAACTCACCGCTGACGCCGATGGCGCCGGCACGGCGCGCTGCGCCCATGGAGGTCGGCGAGGCCTGGCCATTGTCGGCCACGAACCCATAGGGCATGCAGAGCGCCCGCATCAGCTCCACCCCGCGCCTGTGGCGCTCGGGATCGGCATTGCGCTCGACGAGTGCAGTCGGCAGATGTTCCATCGAAGTGCCCCCCGAATGGATGTCGAAGACAATGTCGTGTCGGGGGAACAGGTCTGTCTCGAGAAAGTTGGCGAGCCGGCTTGTCGGCGCGCCCGACGGATCTCCGGGAAAGGCGCGATTGAGATTGCCGCCATCGAGCGGCGAGCAGCGTTTGGCGGCCATCACCGCCGGCACATTGGCCATCGGCAGGATGGTGACGCGGCCCCTGACGCGCGCTGGATCGAGCCGGCGGACCAGCTTCGCCAAGGACAGCTCGCCTTCATATTCATCGCCGTGATTGCCGGCCATAAGAAGGAGAGACGGACTCTGACCGTTGCGAATGAGGCAGATCGGGACCTTGATTTGGAAATATGGCGAACGGTCTATCGAGAACGGGATGCTCAGATGGCTGAGCGTCTTGCCGTCCCGATCGAAATCGAGCGAATGGCTGATGCCGGTGTGCATGGCGGCGGTTCACACAGCCGCGATGGCGGTGACTTCAATGCGGAGGTCAGGATCAGCGAGACGCGCCTCGACGCAGGCACGCGCCGGCAGACGGGCGGAATCCACCCAGGCATCGTAGATACTGTTCATGGCGTCGAAATCGCCAATCTGCGGCAGGAAGATATTGACCGCCACGAGCTTTGACTTGCTGCTGCCGGCCTCGACCAGGAGCGCCTCGACCTTAGAGAGTACCTCGCTCGTCTGACCCTCGATGCCGGCCTTGCGATCGTCTGCGACCTGGCCCGCTATGTGCACGAGGCCGCCATAGACGACCGCCTGCGACATGCGGGAGCCGGACTGGAAGTACTTGATCATATTGGATCCTTTCGAGGTTCTCTTTTTGGAAATCGCGACGATGGTCAGCCGAAATAGGTGGGAAAGGCGTGGCTGACATACCCGGCCGCGTCGACGCCGAAGATCACGCGATAGCGATCGAGGCAGGTGCAGGGATGGGAGATGCCGAATTCAACGGTGTCGCCGACGGCATCATCGCCCGACGCAATTGTCAGGAAGGCGTGCTGGTCGTTGAGCTTGAAGACCTCGGAACGCGCTATCGGCAGCTGCTTGCCGGCACGAAAGATGGTCAGGACCATCGGAAAGCCCTGGTCGAACGACACGTCGCGCATGCCCATGCCGCAGATCGCAAGGCCGGGCTCCGGCCGCGACAGTACCTCGGCCCACAGGCGCAAAGCCGGACGGAACGAATTTCGTGCGGACGCATTGAAGCCGCCGACTGCAAAACCCTCGCGGGCATCGAGTGCGCCGAGCGAGCGGTCGTAGACGCCATGGTCGTGGAAGAAGATGGCGCCGCTGCGCAGCACCAGCGTCGCGCTGCTGTCCCTGGAAACGAGAGGCGAAAGCGCTGCGACCACTTTGTCGAAGTATACCGAGCCGCCTGCCGTGACGATCAGCGGGGTGTCGCCGCCGACGCGAGCGCGGAGCCGCAGGAACATGTCGGCTGTCATTGTCAGCAGTGCGGATATTGCCTCATCGGTGCGGCCAGGATCGGGCTGCGCCGCGGCACCTTCATAGGTTGCGACGCCGGCGATCAGCAGCCGGCCGCTGGCTGCTGCAATCGCGTCGGCAATTGCCTCCGCTTCGCCGGTGGTCCGGGCGCCTGCCCTCCCCGCACCAAGTTCGACGAGCACGCGCAATGGCGGCAGCGTCGCATTGGCCCGCCAGGCTTCGGCAAGCGCATTCACGGCGGCGATCGAGTCGGCGAAAACGTAGAACTCGGCGCTTGGCCAGGCGCTGACAAGAACCGCAAGCCGGTTCGCACCACCTGGTCCGCCGACCTCATTGGCGATGATCAGCCGAGAGAGTCCGGCTCTGAGCATCACCGTGGCCTGCCGTATGTCGGCGACGGTCGTGCCCCATGCTCCGGCCTCGATCAGGGACCGGGCAAGATCAGGCGCCATCGGGGTCTTGGCATGCGGGGCGATCACGGAGCCCTGTTCTCGCGCATAGCGCAGGAATAGGTCACGATTGGCGATGAAGGCCTCCTCGTCGACGGTCAACACCGGCAACGACATACGCCCATGCGCTGGATGCCAGTGCTCAGACGCGACAAGGCTGCTGTCCAAGCCGAGCGTGCCAGGCGGCACGCCGCGGATACGGTCATCGAGGAGGAAATTTTCTCGGGTCGCCAGCGACAGTACGGGTGAGCTTTCGGTCATCCGATGCTAGTCCTTCCTTCACAGGATGAAGTCCGGATCGATTTCCGATTCCGGCCACACCATGAGAGAGATGCGTGCCAACACCTTACCGCGGACCGATCATCGATGCCCACCATCATCTTTGGGATCTCGGCCTCAGCCGGCACCCCTGGCTCGCCACAACGGCTGGCGAACGCGGCGGTCTGGGGGAGCTTGGCCCGTTGCGGCGAAACTACCTTCCTGAAGATTATTTGCGCGATGCCGGCCGGCACAATGTCGTCGCAACCGTCCATGTCGAAGCCGGCTGGACCGGGGATGACTGCGTCGGCGAAACGCGGTGGCTTGAAACGCTCGACAAGTCGCGCGGCGTGGCCGCCCGTTATGTCGTTCACATACCGCTGGCGAGCCGCCAAGCGCCGGCGCTGGTCGAGACGCAGGCGGCATTCGACCGTGTCGTCGGTGTGCGCGACATACTGAGCTGGGATCCGGATCCTGCCCGCTGTTTTGCTGCCCGTGACGGCATCATGGACGATCAGGCCTGGCGTGCCGGCCTGTCCCTGCTTGGGCGCCACCGGCTGGTTTTCGACCTGATGGTGTTTCCGCGCCAGCTCGCCGGTGCGGCGCGCCTCGCAGCGGCCTTTCCGGACCAGCTCTTTGTTCTCAACCACTGCGGCAGCCCTATCGATCGCGATGCGGACGGGATGCGGGTGTGGCGCGAAGGGCTGCGGCTTTTGTCGGAGTGCGACAACGCTGCCATCAAGATATCGGATCTGGTCGCCTACGATCATGACTGGACACTCGACAGCCTGAAGCCGGTTGTCATGCATTGCATCGACTGTTTCGGTACGCAGCGCGCGATGTTCGCCAGTGACTTCCCAGTCGCCGGCCTGCATGCGTCGTTCGATGCAGTATATGACAGCTTCAAAGCCATTGCAGGAGAGCTTTCCGCGGACGAGCAAACGGCGCTGTTCTTCGGCAACGCAAGGCGCATCTACCGGCTGCACGATATTTCATCGGCGGGCCTGCTCCCTGCCTGAGAGAAGCAGCAGCCCCAGAATCAGCGACCCGAACAGGATACTGCGCCAGCCGGGCGATGCATTGACGACGGTGATCAGCGCCGTGATCGTGACCAGCAGGATGGCGCCGGGGATAGTACCGGCATAGGTGCCGAGCCCGCCCAGTATCGAGGTGCCGCCGAGCACCACGGCGGCAATCGAGGCGAGGAGATAGGGATCTCCGATCCCGACATAGCCTTGGCCGTTCATGCCGAGGACCAACACACCGGCAAGTCCCGAACAGAAGCCGCTGATCCCATAGACCGCGAGCGTGGTCGAGGCGACGGAAACTCCGGAGAGCGCCGCGGCAAGCGGATTGGCGCCCATGGCGAAAATCCGGGCGCCTAGGGATGTCGCATGCATCGTGGTCAGAACGATCACGGAAATGGCCACCCACAAAAGCACGCCTGCCGGAATACCGGCTGGCCGCGCATTGCCGAGCCAGCGGACCAGCGGGTTCTCGGCGGTCACGGCGCTGCCGCCGGCGATGATGATCAGGAGGCCCTGCAGGAATGTCGCCATCGCCAGAGTCATGATCATTGGATGAACGCGCAACAGCGCCACGCCCAGCCCGTTTACGAGACCTATCGCGGTCGTCAACGCAAGCACTGCAAGAACGGCTGTGAGCCCGGTCGGATCCGCCTGCAATGGGAGCAGCGGGAGGCTGACGGCACTGACCGTGACGATCGCCGCGACGGAAAGGTCGATGCCGCCGGCAATCACCACGAAGGTCTGGCCCGCCGCGACCAGGCCGATCACCGCGCCCAACTCGACCAAATAGCGCAAATGACCATAAGCGCCGAAGCCACGTGAAGCGAAGCTCGCCGCGATCCACACCGCGGCAACGATAGCGACCGTGAGGAAGGGCCGGCTGCGCAGGATCGTCAACGCCCGCCTGCCGCGCGCGCTCTCTTTCCGTGCTGTCATTGCTGCACCTTGCGGAATTGCGGGATGGCGACCGCCCCGATGATGATGAGGCCTTGGGCGACATACTGAGCAACTGGCGTGAAGCCGAGGAAGAACATGACACTGATCATCAGGCTGAGCAGCAGGCTGCCGGCAAGCGCGCCGCGCATCGTGCCCTGGCCGCCGAGGAAGCCGATTCCGCCGAGCACCGCGGCGGCAATGGAATTCAGCGTGAAGGCCGTGCCTATGACCGGATCGCCCGAACCCGTTTGCGCGGCGACGAACAGGCCGGCGCCTGTGCAAAGCAGACCGCTGATCGCATAAGCCGCGATCCGCGCGCCATCGACCGGCACGCCGGAGCGATAGGCGCCGACCGGATTCTCACCGGCGGCATAGAGGCTCAACCCAAGCGGCGTGGCGAGATAGAGTTTCCACAAAAGTACGACGAGCACCAGCAACACGAATGCCGCCGGCGTGTTGCCGGCAAGCAGGTCCGACAGCCACTCCGGAATGGCGCCGCCCGGCCTCGGCAGGATGAGCAACGCAGCACCGCCGATGATGAAGGAGCCGGCGAGCGTCACCACGATGGCCGGCAACCGAAGTTTCACGACGATGAACCCGGTCGCGGCACCGATGCCGATACCGGTCAGCGCCACCACGGCGGTGCCGCCGGCTACGCCCAGCGGCCCCATCATCGTCGTCGCGGCGATTACCGCGCCGAGACTGACCATTGCGCCGATCGCCAAGCTGATGCCGCCGGTGAGCATGAGGATCGCCTGGGCCATCGCGACCAGCGCCAGCGGAAACCAGCTCTGGGTGAATTTGGCGAAGCCGGACGCCGTCAAGAGGCCGGGGAACAACACGCCGTAGGCAACGAGGAACGCCAGAACCACGGCAAACAGGCTGCGCACGCCAACATTTCGGCGCAGCTGAACCGGCCAGTAGAGGGCGCCGGCTTGGCTTGAGGATACAACCGTGCTCATGCCGCAACTTTCTGCTGTTCGGCGCCCATTGCGGCCGAGACGATGGCTTCCTCGCTCAGTGCCTCTCGCTCGAGCATGGCCATGATGCGACCTTGGCGGACCACGGCGACGCGGTCGCAAAGGTGCACCAGTTCGGGTGTGTCGGAACTGAGCAGGACGATCGCCTTGCCGGCGGCAGCGAGATTGCGAAGCATCATGTAGATCTCACGCTTGGTCTCCACATCGACGCCGCGCGTCGGGTCGTTGAGGAGAAGCACAAGCGGATCGTGTGGCATCCATTTCGCCAGCGCGACTTTCTGCTGGTTGCCACCTGAGAGTGCCTGCGCCGGGCGGTCGAGGTCGCCCTTGATGGCAAGCTGGGCGGCGAGTCCCCTCGCCATATCGCGCTCGGCACGCCGGCTGCGCAGCTTCAACGCCGGCAGCCTTGCGAAGGCTGGTAGCATCATGTTGGTGATGATGGGATGGATCAGGTGCAGGCCTTCGCGCTTGCGGTCGGCCGGGACATAGGCGAGGCCGAGCGCATTGGCTTTCGGCACGCCGCCCGGCAAACCCGAAGCACCGTTTACGGTCGCGAATGCCGTCCTAGCCGGGATCGCGCCGTAGAGGCCAAGCAGCAAATCCTCCTGCCCCTGCCCGACCAGACCGCCGATCCCAAGCACCTCGCCCGTCCTGATGTCGAGATCGACGTCGCGCATCAGGCCGGCCGAAAAATTACGAACCGACATGGAGTTGGCTGGCGATGGCGAAGGCTGCCATCGTGGAAACAGATCGCCGGGGTCGCGGCCGACCATCAGCCGCACCAGCCCGGCGGCATCAGTTTCTTCCAGGGAGCGGTCCGCCGTGCAGGCGCCGTCCTTCAGTACGGTGACATGCTGGCACAGCGTCATCACTTCGTTCAGCCGGTGTGAGATGTAGAGAATGGCGATGCCCTCGGCCCGAAGCCTTTCCAGCAGGTCCGTGAGGGTTTTTGTCTCGGTTGCCGATAGCGATGAGGTGGGTTCGTCGAGAATGAGCACGCGCGGCCGCCGGTAAAGCGCCTTGGCGATCTCCACCATCTGACGGCGGCCGAGCGACAGATGCCCCACCGGCGTCGACAGCGGTTCGCGAAGGCCGACAAGATCGCATGCGGCCCTGGCCCGTGCGGCGAGTTCGGTGTAATCGACCAACCCGAATCTCTTGGGATAGGCGCCGAGCCCGATATTTTCGGCGATCGAGAGACTGGCCGTCAGGCTGAGTTCTTGTTGGACAACCGCGATCCCGGCGTGCCGCGCATGAGCGGGGCTCATGCGCGATACCGGGCGTCCATCAACCTCGATCGCCCCGCCCTCCGGGCGCAGAGCGCCGGACAAAAGGTTGATCAGCGTCGACTTCCCCGCGCCGTTCTCGCCGAGCAGCGCATGCACGCGGCCCGGCTGCAGAGCGATGGAAACGTTGCGCAGGACGGGGTTGCCGAAGAAGGACTTCGACACCCCCCGCGCGGCGAGAAGCGTAGCCGTGGTTGTCAATGCTACAACCCTTCAGGCCTATTTCTGGGCCAGCAGCTTCTTGAACAGATCCTCATCGTACGGCGAATAGATGTAGCCGTCAGCCGGGAAATCCTTAGCCCGGGCGAGATATTCGTCGATGTTGGAATTGTCGATCACCGGCAGCGGGATCTTGACGAAAGCCGGCACATCCTTGCCGTCCAGCGCCTGTACGGCCGTGTAGGTGGCGAAAGCGCCGAGCCAGTTCGGCTGCATCGTCGCCCAGCTCTTCAAGCCCTTTTCCTTCCACAGTTCGAGGAACTGGCGCGCATTCTCGCCGGTGATCGGCACCTGGTCGCGACCCTGCTTGTCGAGCGCGAGCACGGCACCCGCCGACAGAGCGCCGCCGAGCGACAGGATGCCGTCGATTTCGGGATTGGCGAAAAGCAGGCTGGTGACGGCTTCCTGGGCGGGCGCGACATTGTAGGGCGTGTTCGTTTCGGCAAGCACCTTCACATCGGGATGAGCCTTAAGCTCGGCATCGGCGCCTTTGCGCCGGTCGTCACTGACCGAAACGCCGGCTGGGCCATTGAGGATCAAAATTTTGCCCTTGCCGCCGATGGCGTCGATCAGGAACTTGGCCGCCTGATCGCCCCACTGTGAGGAATCGGTGTTGACCTTGGCGGTCACCTGGTCGGTGTCGACGAGGCTGTCGAAATTGATGATCGCGATGCCCTTGGCGCAGGCGTCCGCCAGCACGCGCGCCGGCGCAGTCGACGAGCCAGCGATCAGGATGATGGCATCGACATCGGAATCGATCATCGATTGGATCTGCTGAATCTGGACGTTGGCATCGCCTTGGGCGTCGGTCACGACGAGCTTGTCGACCAAGCCTTGCTTCTTCAAAGTCTCGACTTCGGCTTCGATCGTGCCCTGTGTCTGCTTCATCCAGGTCGGCACTGAATAGATGTTGGCCCAGCCGATCGTATACGGCGCCTTGCGGTCGCCCTTGATGCATTTAGCGGCGGCGTTGGCCTGCGAACCGGCGCCAACGCTGAGGAGAAGACCGAGGCAAAGGGCGCTGGCGGATGCGAAAAACGATGATTTGGTCATGATTGTTCCCTTCTGAGGTTATGCCTGACGTGCGGGGTCGAGACGAGAAAACTCGCCGGTTGCCGCATCTCGGAAACCGCGCTTTTTCTCGTCAGGAGTTTCTGCGCCTGGCTCGTTATTGTCCGATATTCCAGACAATAGGCCTGTATATCGGACAGATCGGATGCTAGACTGAGCCTTGACATCTTTCAAGCGTCTTGGGACGAGGGCCGAAATGATTTTGCGCGGGGTGCGGCCCACATGAGCGATGGCGTGACTGGTTTGATCGAAAGGGAAGTCCGCACCGAGCCGCGCAATGGCGAACGGCGCCGCGGGATTGACCGCGTCATCACGCTGCTTGAAGCGCTTCTGCGGCAGCGCGCGCCGATGCGCGTCGGCGATATCGCCAAGATGATCGGCGCGCCGCGTTCGACCACTTATGAGATCGTCAACAGCCTGCTGGAAGCCGAAATGCTCGAGAACGTCGGGACGGAAGGCTATGTCTATTTCGGAAAGGCGATGCATCTGTTCGGCTGGGCCTACTCACATCATAATGCCCATTATCGGCGCATCATCGAAACCCTGGACAGACTAGGCGCGGAGACGGGCGAGACCGTCCAACTGTGTGGCCTGCGCGGGAACAAATACGTCGTCCTTGATTGCCGGGACTCGCCCGGCCCGTTCCGGATCTCAAGCGATGTTGGAGTCGAGGTGCCGATCCCGTGGACGGCGTCTGGAAGGCTGCTGCTCGGCCATATGAGCAAGCAGGAAATACAGGACTTCATTCCGCCTGGCGACTACAAGCTTCCCGACGGCCGCGTCATTGCGCCAGCCGAGTTCTTCGGCGATGTAGCTCTGGCGCGCCAGCAAGGTTTCAGTGAGACGGCTGCTCTGGCCGACCGCTTCACCTGGTGCATGGCCGCGCCCATCCGCGATGGCAACGGGGCGATCAACAAGACTCTTTGCTTCGTGTTGCCCGTCGACACGCCGGAAGCGCGACGGGGTGAATTGCTTGTCCTGCTATGCGAGCGCGCCCGCGGGTTGTCGCTGGCGGGAAGCTAGTACAAATCGGTACGGGAACGACCCTAAGAAGGTCCCGGATCGATGCGTGCGATCCCACGTCCACCGGAGCTAGCCCTAGGGCGGACGTGCTCCGCCGAGCCAACGCTCGGGTCATAACCGTCTCCGAAGCGGCGCTTGCCGACGCGAAGAGCCGGCTTCGCGAGGCAAACGGTCCAGGCACAACCCCTTCGGGTGCCGCCGGCCTTGCCGGTCTCGCCACGGCCGTCGCGGCTTCCGGCATGTCGCAGGAGCTTGCGCTCGACCGGTCGAGCCGGGTGCTGAACATCGTGACCGAGTCCGAACTGGAAAAGGACGCATGACGATGGCGCCGAACCGGGAACCATGGAGCAGAAGAGCGGCTGGGCCACGGACTGCTCGAGTTGCCCGCGTTCCAGACCTAACGCAGAACCGGTCCATGAAACTCATCTACCAGACTCACTCCCCTACGCGCGCAAGGTTCTGGTCTTTGCCCACGAGGCTGGGCTTGCCGGACGTCTGTGCGTCATTCATCAGGAGACGAGCCCGATCAATCGCAATGATGATGTGTTTGCGATCAATCCGCTTGGCAAGGTGCCCGTTCTCGTTCTGGAGGACGGCTATGCGATCTTCGATTCAGGCGTAATCTGCGACTATCTCGACAATCTCGAAAGCAATTGTCGGCTCATGCCCGAAACAGGGCGGGCCAAGTGGTCCGCCTTGCGCCTCCAGGCGCTCGCCGGCGGCATGTGCGACGCAGGCATTTCCATCCGCTGGGAAAACAAGCGTCGCCCTGAACATCTGCGTTGTCCCGCCTTGGGCGCAGGCATGACGACGAAGCTTATCGAATCCTATGACTTCGTGGAACGCGAGGTCGAATTCGACGCGCCGCTCCATGTCGGCCACATCGCGCTCGCCACTCGTCTAAGCTGGCCGGAATTCCGCGGACTGGCGGACTTCCTGCAGGGAAGGCCACGACTGGCGCAATGGTATAAATCCTTCGTGGAACGCCCTTCAATGCATGGCACACCCTACGGCGGCGACACGCGAGATTGATATCGATCGCCAGGCTTTCGAAATCCAGTATGTGCCGGTCACCAGCCAAAGCGTTCTCGCGACCATTTGCTGGTCGGCCTCGATCATACTGCGCGAGTCCGGTAATCTTGCCAGGACAGCCTTGAGGGTGGCCATCAAGGCCACTTCTTCGTCACCGCGCATGGCCTGACGCAGCACCGCGTCAGGAGGCGGCCACTGCAATGAAAAGCGATTGTCCTTGCCTTTCGATGCGGAACAGGACGGGCTTTTTCTGCTGACGGGATTTCGCCCACTCTTGCTGGATATCCGACGACTGCGTCACATTGCGGTTGTTGGCCGAGACGATGACGTCGCCTGGCCGAAGGCCGTTCTCGGCAGCGGGGCTATTCGGCGCCACTTCCTGGATAAACACCCCGGTGGTACCCGGCTGGAGACCGAGTTGCTGGCGCGCTTCATCCGGAATGGGGCTGAGCGACAGCCCGAGGCGTTGGTCCGCCCCTTCCGGACTCGGAACGGCACCAGTCTGTACCTCCTCGTCCTTGCGTTGACCGACGGTTAGTTCAACCTCCTGCTGGGAGCCGCCGCGGTTCCTCGTCAGCGTCGCTTTCGACCCTGGCTTTTCGTTCGCTGCCGCCAGCGTCAAGTCATGGACGCCCTGGATGTCCTGGCCGTCGAACCGGGTGATCACATCGCCCGATTGTAAGCCTGCCTTCTCCGCCGGGCTGCCGGGCTCGACCGAGGCGACCAGCGCTCCCTTGGTGCTCGATATGCCAAGCGCCTGGGCAAGCGACGGCGTCACCTCCTGGAGACGCACTCCGATGAAGCCGCGCTCGATCCGGCCGGTGCGGATCAACTGATCGGCGACGCTTCGAGCAGTTCGGGACGGCACGGCGAAACCGATGCCGATGCTGCCGCCCGACGGCGAGACGATGGCCGTGTTGACGCCGATCACTTCGCCGCGCGCGTTAAACAGCGGGCCGCCGGAATTGCCTCTATTGATCGAGGCGTCTGTCTGGAGAAAATCGTCGTAAGGGCCGGCCTGGATGTCGCGCGAGCGGGCGGAAAGAACGCCGACGGTAACGGTTCCCCCGAGCCCGAAGGGACTGCCAATCGCGATCGTCCAGGCACCCGGCTGCATTGCGTCAGAGTCACCCCAGGCGGTGGTCGTCATGTTGGGGCGTGGATCGACCTTCAGCACCGCGATGTCGGTTGCTGGATCGCGGCCTACCAGTCGCGCCGGCGAAGTCTCCTTATCGGAGAATACGACGTGGATTTCGGTGGAGTCGGCCACGACATGATTGTTGGTGACGATGTAGCCCTCGGGACTGATCACGAAGCCGGAGCCAAGAGCTTCTCGCACCTGCGGCTGAGCGGGCCCGCGGCTGTCGAAGGGGTTGAGAAAATCGTCGAGCATCGTTTGGTCCTGGATGATCTGCCTCGTCGTGATCGCGACCACGGCCGGCAGCTTCTGACGCACGATTGCGCTGAAGTCGTTCGGGATATCCTGTGCTGAAAGCGGAGCAAAGCCACCAGCCGAGAGCATCAAAATTCCTGCGACGAGGCCAATGCACAGTCGCTTCCTGCAAATGTAAGACATGATTGATTCTCCTGCCCGACCGCCCTGGCGCTGCTGCGATTTGTCCCAGACGCAAGAACTGACATTCACGCCGATTGTTTCACCGGTTCGAAAAAATGTTGATGGGGGCTGAACTGCGAGGATGTGTCCTCGCGAGGCCATTGAAATTTGGTCGAAACTCTCCAAAATCTCAGTTGGTGGGAATCGCGAGAGCCACCAAAGATGACGTCAACAGAGGAGACTTTCAAAGCGGAGGACTATCGATGGAAGGTGCCATTTCGACGAGTTTTCCCCCAATCGGGCCCGAGGGACCGGATGTTTTTCTTGACCGGTTGCTCCATCCGGCGCGGCATTTCGAGCGACCTCAGGACGTGCTGACCGACGTGACGCTGGACGTCTAGGAGAAGCGCGCAACCCTTTCGTCATGGGCATCGGATGCCTGTGCAGTGGAATCGGTCCCGGCGCTGCGCATGCCGCCGGGAGTCACCGAACCGGTCAGCTTCGATGCATCATGGACGCGTTGCGCCAATTGGACCAATTGGGGAAGCTTCCCGGCGCCGGTCGGGGTCGTGAGATCGACAGCATCGCGATCACCGGTTTTACAGCATCCGTCGATCGACTTTGAGTTGAACGCGGCCACTCTCAGCATCCGAGGCATCCGCCCGCTGGCGAGGAACTCGCGGGCGGGTGAGGTGTTCTCTGCGACCTAGTCGTCTGGCTGAAAATTTTCCTATAGCCCTCTTGAACGCGTAAGGCACTGTTATAAATAAGTAATTGCCGGTCGCCAAACGGGTCCGGCGTAAGTCCAGGAGGCGTCAAGGCGCTCTTGGCGCTTCTTGTATCCATGTTGCTCAAAGGAGGATGTGGCTATGAGGACAAACCTCGATTTTACCCCTCTGTTCCGGTCCAGCATCGGCTTCGACCGGATTTTCAACATGCTGGAAGATGCGAGCCGTGTCACTGCGATAGACGATTGGCCGCCCTATGACATCGCCAAGACTGGTGAGGACGACTATCGCATCACCATGGCGGTCGCCGGCTTCTCGCAGGATCAGCTGACCATCACTCATCAGCCCAACCTGCTGGTTGTGAGCGGGTCACAATCTGGCGACGATAACGGCCAGTATCTCTATCGCGGCATTGCCGGGCGCGCCTTCGAGCGTCGGTTCAAACTGGCCGACCATGTGAAGGTCGTCGGCGCCAGCCTGGACAATGGGCTGCTGAACATCGATCTCAAGCGCGAGCTTCCCGAAGAGATGAAACAGCGCCGGATCGCCATCGTCGGCAGCACGGCTAAGGCAGCGCCGCGGCAGATTGACGCCGAAAAGAACGCAGCCTGAGGTCAGAGTGAATCAGAAGCGACAGGCACCGGCATTCGCCCGGTGCCGCGCGGTTGAACGTGGAGGTGAATGAAGATGAACATGCGTGACCTTATCCCGTGGGGCCGCAACAGCAACCAGGCCCCGAGCACCTATAGCGGTGGCGATCCCTTTCTTTCGCTTCACCGCGAGGTAAACAGGCTCTTTGACGATATGTTGAGGAGCTTCGAGACGCGCTTGCCTACTGCGGGACAGCTTTTGCCTTTCGATAGCGGCTGGCCGAAGGTGGAGATTTCGGAGTCGGATAATGAGCTTCGCGTCACCGCCGAAGTCCCCGGTATGGAAGAGAAGGATATCGAAGTCCTGCTCGATGAGGACGTGCTGACCCTGCGTGGCGAAAAGCGGTCGGAGACCGACGAGAAGGACTACTCCGAGCGCTTCTACGGTCACTTCGAGCGGCGCATACCCCTCAGCTACGAGGTCGAGGACGACAAGGTCAAGGCGTCCTTTGCCAATGGCGTCCTGACCCTGACACTGCCGAAGAACCCGAACGAACAGTCGAAGGTGAGGCGCATCCCGATCACCCACTGACCCATGGAGTAAGTCGGAGGCGGCAGGCCGCCGCCTCCGGCGCATCCTTCGCCAAAATGGGAGGGATGAATGATGCAGAAGCAAGAAAGATAAGTCACACCAGTCGTGGAAAATCTCGGAGCGGCAAACGACAACCGCGGGCGAGCGCTGTCATTCGGTCGATCCGAGTTCCCGCATGATCCGGTCGCGCGGATCTACAAGCCTTGCCGCTCAGTCATGACCTCGGGCCGTGCGCGGCCGAAAGGCTGGCGGCTGGTGTTCGAGTGGCGTACTGCGCCGGTCATTGAACCGCTGATGGGCTACACCGGAAGTGGTGACACGCTGACCCAGGTGGAGCTCGATTTTCCGACGGCTCAGGCGGCTATCGACTATGCCGAACGCTGCCTACACGGTTCAAGGGAGCCCGGCGGCCGAAAAGTCCAGCGTCGAATCGTCCGATGCGGAAACGGGGCTGCAGGCCGCGCACACCTTGTCTGGAACCGCCCGGCGTTGCTGCAGAGCAGCAGCGCCGCCATTTCGCAGGCGCTTACCGGCGAGTGCAATGCAGCCGTCAACCGCCATTTCAACAACGCATGACGGACTCTATCCAGCGGAAGAAACGGCACGACGCGTTGGCCGGGCAGGAAAGGACAATGACAGGCCCATTATCGTCGCCGGCTGGTCTGGGCCTCCCACTTTTTTGCGCCGGACCCCGCCTACACCGATGCCGCGCGGGCTAGGCGACCTATATCCGTTTCCTTCTGGAGGCGGCCATGGACATGAGCAACAGAAAGACGCGGTTCAATATCTGGTACTGGGTCGCGGCGTTCGTGGGCGTGATGGTCGTCCAGTACATCTATGCCACGACGCAGCACGTCGCCCAAATACCGTACAGCCAGTTCGAGGCCTTGCTGAACGCCGGCAAAATCGCTGAGGTGCAGGTTTCGGACCGCTTCATCCAGGGCCGTTTCAAGGAGCCACAAGACGGCAGGCCGCTGTTTATCACCACACGCGTCGAGCCGAACCTTGCCCGTGACCTGCAGGAGCACGGTGTCACTGTGACCGGCCAGGTCGAGAGCACCTTGCTGAGCGACCTTCTTTCCTGGGTTGTGCCGGTGCTCGTCTTCTTCGGCCTGTGGATGCTGCTTCTAAGACGCATGAATGGCGGCGTCGGAGGTTTGATGCAAATCGGCCGGAGCAAGGCCAGAGTCTATGTCGAAGCCAATACCGGGGTGACGTTCGACGATGTGGCGGGGGTCGATGAAGCCAAGGCCGAGCTGCAGGAGATTGTGGATTTTCTGAAGAACCCAGGCGAATACGGCCGCCTCGGAGGCCGCATGCCCAAAGGCGTGCTGCTGGTCGGCCCGCCGGGCACGGGCAAGACCCTGCTCGCCAAGGCCGTCGCGGGCGAAGCCAAGGTTCCGTTCTTCTCGATCTCCGGTTCGGAGTTCGTCGAGATGTTCGTGGGGGTCGGGGCCGCGCGCGTGCGCGATCTTTTCGAACAGGCGCGGTCCAAGGCCCCCGCGATTATCTTTATCGACGAGCTCGACGCGCTTGGCCGCGCCCGCGGGACCATGGTCGGCGGCCATGACGAAAAGGAGCAGACGCTCAACCAGCTTCTGGTCGAACTAGACGGTTTTGATCCACAGACCGGCGTCGTGCTGCTGGCCGCGACGAACCGTCCTAAATCCTTGACCCGGCACTTCTGCGCGCCGGCCGTTTCGACCGCCAGGTATTGGTCGACCGGCCCGACAAGCAGGGTCGCATCAAGATCCTGCAGGTTCACATGAGCAAGGCCAAGCTGGCGACGGATGTCGATGCGGAAAAAGTGGCGGCGCTGACGGCCGGTTTCACCGGTGCTGACCTGGCCAATCTCGTGAACGATGCGACGTTGCTCGCCACGCGCCGCAAGGCGGATGCGGTAACGATGGACGATTTCAACAATGCGGTGGAGCGCATCGTCGCGGGACTGGAGAAGCGCAATCGGCTCCTGAACCCGAAGGAGCGCGAGATCGTCGCTTACCATGAAATGGGTCATGCGCT
Source organism: Mesorhizobium sp. M1428 (assembly GCF_040317515.1). Lineage (NCBI taxonomy): Bacteria > Pseudomonadati > Pseudomonadota > Alphaproteobacteria > Hyphomicrobiales > Phyllobacteriaceae > Mesorhizobium > Mesorhizobium sp. M1428. Next base: position 113,099 of record NZ_JAMYKT010000003.1, on the reverse strand, counting down.
GGTAGCCATGGTCCTGCCTGGCGTCGACCCGGTGCACAAGGTGTCGATCATACCACGCGGCGTCGGCGCGCTCGGCTACACCATCCAGCGTCCGACCGAGGACCGCTTCCTGATGACGCGCGAGGAGCTGGACAACAAGATGGCGGTGCTGCTCGGCGGCAGGGCGGCCGAATGGATCGTATTCGGCCATCTGTCCACCGGAGCCGCCGATGATCTCGCCAAGGTAACCGACATAGCGCGCGCCATGGTGACGCGTTACGGCATGTCGGCAAAACTCGGGCACGTGGCGCTGGAAAAGGATCCACGCTCCTTCCTGAGCCCCAACCCGCTCGCCGGCGGACCGCGCGAGCACGACTACGGCGAAGCCGCCGCCGATGCCATCGACGCGGAAGTGCGCGACATTGTGGAGGCCGCGTTCGAACGAACCGTCAGCCTGCTCATCGAGCGGCGCGACGTGCTGGAAAGGGCGGCACGCAGGCTGCTCGAGACCGAGACGCTCGATGAGACCGAACTTGCGTCGCTGGTCGGAGATGTCTCGGCGGCGGATCGCGCTGTACGGGATAGGTCTAGTCAATCGTCGGACAAGAGAAAGCCTGCGCTGCAGCCGGCCAGGACCGCGGCTGCAATCCCCACGCGCGGATCGGGGAAATTCGGGACGCAATGAGTTCCGGACTGCGCCCGCTGGTATAGATCCTTCGTGGAACGCCGTGCCGCACGCTACGACGGCGACACGCGAGATCGATGTCGATCTCTAGGCCTTCGAAATCCAGTATGTGTCGGTCACCAACCAAGCGTTCTCGAGCCGTTTGTTGGTCGCCCTCGGTGATATTGGGCGAGATGGGTGACCTTGCCTCGCGCAGCCTTGAGGGCGGCCATCAAAGCCTTTTTTCTTCGTCACTGCGCCTGGCTCCGCTGCAGGGGTAAAACCCGCATGGCACCAGTGATCGTACGGGAAACGTATCGCCAGCCCTTTCCAGAAGCATCATGAAACCTCGTCGGTCTTCACCTGTGAACGGCAATGCCATCCGGCCAGCATCGGACAAATTTGAAAGCCACCGTTCCGGCACGTGCGTCACTCCGGCAAAAGCGATCACGACATCGAGGTCTGGCAGATCGACCGCCTGCGTTGCATCACCAGACACCACTTCGATATGGGCATAATGAGCAAGATTGCTTTGCGCGCGCCGAGTTAGTTCTTCGTCGATCTCATAGGCGATCACGCGTCCTTCTGAACCCGTCAGTTCAGCGAGGATGGCGGTGAAATAGCCGACACCGGCGCCCACCTGAAGGACAGTCTGGCCGGGAGCGATGTTCAGATGGTCGAAAACCAATGCCCAAAGCGACGGCAAGCCGCTGTTTAGTCCGCGTTTTTCGTCAAGCAAGACCAGAACGTCGTGATAAATCTCATGAAGTGCGGCTGAAGGGCTGGTATGGACCGCCCCGATTTGCAATCGCGAATGGATACGCCAGGGCCCGTTGCCAAGATAGTGTTCGCGCGGAACCTTTGCGAAGGCCTCGATGACCGCAGGGTTGTGCAAGACAGGTGATGCGACACGCAGGTCTTCGGCAAACCACCGGCGCGCTTCACTAGCATCGGTTCTTGTCGGCATGGAATATCGGCTCCGGATTGCGCGTACTCAGTCATGCTCTCAGAAAACCGAGTGACGGCAAAGGGTCCCTCACCTCGTTTGGACGGGGCGATGCGCGCTGTCCGTTTGCGATCGAGCGCGGCTTCGCCGAGCGCCTACCGCGAGACTGTAAACCGTGGCGACATGGAAGAACACTCTGCCCGACGATCACATCCTCCGGCTGGCCAGCAGCCTTGTCAGCCAATCCGGATCCATTTCCGGCACGGAGGACAAAAGCCGTTCGGTATAGGGGGCATGCGGCGGCGTGAGAATTTCGCTCTTTAATCCCTGCTCAACGACTTTACCCTGGTGCATGACGACAATTTCGTCGGCGATCGCTCGCACGGTGGCAATGTCATGGGTGATGAAAATGTAGCTCATGCCGAGCTCGCGCTGAAGCCGCATTAAGAGCTTCAGGATTTCTTCCTGCACAATCTGGTCGAGCGCGGACGTGATTTCGTCGCAGATGATGAGTTCCGGATCGGCGGCCAACGCTCGGGCGATGTAAACGCGCTGCTTCTGGCCGCCCGACAGTTCGGCTGGCAGACGATCAAGGTAAGCTTCGCTCATCTCGACCATGTGCATGAGTTCGCCGATCCGCCGGTCCCGCTGCGCACCCTTGAGGCCAAGATAGAATTCAAGCGGTCGCGCTATGACTTCTTCGACCGTCTGGCGCGGATTTAGCGCGTTGTCGGGCATTTGATAAATCATCTGTATGCGGCGCAGGATCTCTTTTGGGCGCAACTTCAGGGTCTTGGAAAGGGTCTGGCCGGCAAAGGAAATCGACCCCGAAAGCGGGGGCAGCAGCCCGGTAACAACGCGAGCGAGCGTCGATTTCCCGGAACCGGATTCGCCGACCACAGCCACTGTTCTTCCACGTGGAACTTTGATGGAGACATCCTGGAGCACCTTAACCGCCCGGCCGTAGGCCGCCGTGATGTTGTCTATGGTAAGCAGATATTCATCGGCTGGAACTTCGGGCTTCGCGAGCTTGCGCACGGCCCAGAGCGTTTTGGTATATTCCTGGCGGGGCGAGGCGAGCATCTGGCGCGTTTCTGCCTCTTCCACGGTAAGTCCATGGCGCAAAACCATGATGCGGTCCGCCATTTGGGCCACCACCGCCAGATCATGCGTCACATAGATTGCAGCGGTGTTGAATTCCTCCACGATGTTGCGAATGGAGGCGAGAACTTCGACCTGTGTCGTCACATCGAGCGCCGTCGTTGGTTCATCGAAAACGATGAGGTCCGGGCGGCAAGCCATCGCCATCGCGGTCATTGCCCGTTGCAACTGTCCGCCGGATACCTGATGTGGATAGCGAAAGCCGATGGTCTCCGGATCTGGAAGCTGAAGACGACGATAAAGATCGACCGCACTGCGGTTCGCTTTCTCTCGACTGGCAATCCCATGCGCCACCACAGTTTCGATAGTCTGATCGAGGAGCCGGTGGGCCGGATTGAAAGAGGCTGCGGCGCTTTGCGCGACATAGGCGATACGGGAGCCTCTGAGGCGACGCCGCCCTGTTTCGCTGAGTGCCAGAAGATCGATCCCGTCGAACAGGATCGAGCCCTGAGTAATACGGCAGCCCGGCTTGGCGTAACCCATCGCGGCGAGGCCAATGGTGGATTTGCCGGCGCCCGACTCGCCGATCAAGCCAAGAACCTCCCCCCGCTTCAGCGCCAGATCGACCCCGCGGACGATGGGATGCCATCGCTCGTCCGAGAACCCCTCCACATGCAGATTGCGGATCTGAAGCAGATCCTTGCCTTTTTCGCGCAATCCGGGAGCGCTATTTTTCATCCCGCAACCCGCTTGTTGCGTGCAGGAACCAGTCCACGACGAAATTCACGGAGACCGTGAGGAGGGCAATCGCGCCGGCCGGCAGCAGCGGCGTGACATCGCCGTAGGTGATCAGGGTCGCATTCTCGCGCACCATCGATCCCCAATCGGCGGTCGGTGGCTGAATACCGACGCCCAGGAAGGACAGTGCCGCGATCGTGAGGAATACGAAACAAAATCGCAAGCCGAACTCCGCAACCAGCGGCGGCATCACGTTGGGAAGGATTTCCTTGGCGATGATCCATTTCGGGCCTTCGCCGCGCAATCGCGCCACTTCGACATATTCCATCACTGCCACGTTGAGCCCGACGGCGCGTGCGAGCCGAAAGACACGGGTAGAATCGAGCAGCGCAATGATGATTATCAGACTGGTGATCGACGAGCCGAAAATCGAGAGCAGCACCAGGGCGAAGATCAGGCTTGGGATCGACATCAACACATCCACGGCACGCGAGAGTATCTGGTCCAGCCATCCCCTGTACAATGCAGCGAGAAGGCCGAGCGAGACGCCGACTGCGAAGGACAGCAGTGTGGTCGCGATGGCGATACCGATGGTGTTGCGCGCACCGTAAATCAAGCGCGTGAGCATATCGCGGCCGAGCTGGTCGGTTCCCAACTTGAACTCTTGGCTCCACGGTGCGAAGGCTTCGCTGAAGACCTGCGTTTCGCCGTATGGGGCGATCCAGTGCGCGAAGATCGCAACGATGACATAGCCGATGATCACGAGGATGCCGAACCAGGCACTGAACGGTGCCTTCTTCAGTGCCGTTTTGACCCGGGTGGCGCGCGAGCGCCTCAGCCTGTGAACCTGAGCGATGGGTTCGTAGCTGGTCATCGCGGATGCAAGAGCCTGGGATTGGTGGCGATGGAAATGATATCGGCAGTCAGATTGAGGAGGATATAGGTCGCCGCGAAAATCAGGGCGCAAGCCTGGACAACTGGAACATCCCTTGATTTGACCGCGTCGACCATCAGCTGACCGATGCCGGGATAGACGAACACCACTTCGACCACGACCACTCCGACGACGAGATAAGCAAGATTGAACGCCACCACCGTGACGATCGGAGCCCATGCGTTGGGCAAGGCATGCCTGAGCACGATGGCCATGGGCGACGTTCCCTTGAGACGCGCCATGTCGATATAGGGGCTTGCGAGCATGTTGATGATCGCCGCTCGTGTCATGCGCATCATGTGTGCCACGATGACGAGCGTAAGCGTGGTCGCCGGCAAGGCTACTTTCCAGACGTGGTCCCAGAACGGCGTCTGGTCGTTCACGTTGGACAATGTCGGGAATTTGGGAACTGCGTTGAGTAGCCAGTTCAGTGACACTGCGAGCCAATGCGGCAGGGATTGTGCGAACTCGGATCCGATGAATGTGTCGCGCGAGATGACCAGGTAGGCAAGCATATAGGCGACGAAAAACTCCGGGAACGAAATGGTTGTCAGCGTCACTGCGTTCACCAGCCGGTCGAACCAGCCATTGCGGTAGAGCGCAGCGAGGATGCCCAGTCCCAGGGCCAGCGGAATTGCGATCAGCGCAGTCATCGATGCGAGGAACATCGTATTATAGAGGCGTGGCGCGATGATCTCGGCGACGGTGCGCCGATATCCGGTGCGGCTCGCGAAGGAAGAGCCGAAATCACCGTGAAGCATCTGCCCGACCCAGACGAAGTAGCGCTCGACAGGCGGACGGTCGATGCCAATTTCTCGCTGGAAGGCGGCGACCGTTTCGGGTGTTGCGGATTGTCCGAGCATCGCCTTGGCGAAGTCGCCCGGCAGCATTGCAATCGCAGAGAAGATAATGATGGACACGATGAAAAGCGTGACCAGGCCGAGGCCAAGGCGCTGCAGAACCGTTCTTGCGACGGGGTTCATTTGGACGCGTTTCCCGTTGCCGTCGCTGCCCTGCCACACCCGGCAGGGCACGCGGCTGCAAGCCGGAGCCCAGTAGCCATCGCGGGTCCGGCCCGCACTCTCACGCAGTGGCGATCCACCAGCGTTCGGCCATCTTCAGTCCATCATTCTCCCAGTTCGGCGCCACTTCGCCATGTGCGAGCTTATTGGATTTGGCGCTGACGAAATTGTTGAAGACCAGCACGATGCTGCCGCCATCATCATGGGTCAGTTGCTGCATCTCGGCATACATTGCCGCCCGCTTGGCCTCGTCCGTCTCGGCGCGCGCCTGGACAAGCAACTCGTTGAAGCGGGGATTCTTCCAGAACGACTCGTTCCAGCTGGAGTCCGCGGCGAAGGCTTGCGTGAACATCCAGTCGGCCGTCGCCCGACCGCTCCAATAGGAAGCGCACCAGGGTTTCTTGAGCCAGACATTGTCCCAATAGGCGTCCTCGGCCTCACGCACGACGTTTACGTCGATGCCGCACTGGGCTGCCGTCTCGCGGATGAGCGCAGCCGCGTCCACAGCGCCCGCAAAAGCGGCATCGGCGACCGAGAGGTCCACCTTCAGTTTTTCCATCCCGGCCTTTTTCAGATAGTGCTTGGCCTTCTCCGGATCGAAACTGTGTTGCGGCTGCGGGTTTGTGGCGAATTTAATCGCCGGCGCGATCGGGTTGTCGTTGGCCACAGTGGCGTGGCCGAGAAAGATCTTGTCGACGATCTCCTGACGGTTGATCGCCCACTTTAAGGCCATTCGGACGTCCGGATTATCGAACGGCGCCATCGTGACATTCATCGGCAAGGTATAGTGGCCATAGCCGGTGACCTCGACGATCTCCACCTTGGGGTTGCGTTTCAACATGCCGAGGGTCTTGAGGTCGGCGCGGCCAATATAGTCCACCTCCCCTGTCGATAACGCGGCCATGCGAGCGGCGAGATCGGTGATGGCGATAAACTCCACCTCGTCGAGATAGGGTTTGCCGTTCTTGAAGTAGTTGGGATTGCGCTTGAGTTTGGCCGAAACGCCGGGCTGGAAATTCTCAAGCACGAAAGCGCCGGTGCGAACGCCCGATCCCCAATCCGCCTTGCCGTCCTTGGCCGGCATGATGACCAGATGGTAGTCACTCATGATGTAGGGGAAATCGGCGTTGCCGCTTTTCAGCGTGAAGACAACCGTCTGCGGACCATCCGCCTTGATGCTGGCGACGGGCTCAAGCAGCGGCTTCGCTGCCGATTTGGTTTCGTCGCCCATATGATAGCGCAGCGAAGTCACGACGTCGTCCGCCGTCACATTCTTGCCGTTGTGGAAGGTTGCGCCCTTGCGCAGCTTGAAAACCCAGGTTTTGGCGCCATCGGATGATTCAAAGCTCTCGGCAAGGTCCGGTTGGACGTTGCCTTTCGCGTCGACCTCGGTGAGGCTGTTGGACATCGAGCCCGAGAACGCTGTCTGTGTGAAGGTGTCCAGGTAGCCGGCCGGATCGATCGAATCCGTCGTTGCGCCATGTGCCATGCCGAGCTTGGCGAAGCCGCCCTGCAGCGGTTCGGCCCGGGCCGTGCTGACGAAGAGCTTGTCCGCAGCGGTGAGCGTAAGCCCAGCGGCTAGCCCCAGATGAATGAAGTCGCGACGGGAAATCTTGCCGCGGCCAATCAGGCTTTGAGCGATACCAAGCTTGTATTCAGATTCTGACATTTGATTCTCCCATTGCGGATTTTCCGCGTTATTGTTCGTCACGCACCCTGTGAAGAAATCTGCCCGTTAGCCGCGATCACCCTTTCTGCTACTCGTCGAATCCGTACCTCAATCAGGCCGTCACATAGATGCTGCCCGCCTCGACGGTGACTGGAAATGTGCGCGCACGAACGGACGGATCGACCAGGGCCGCGCCTGATTTGATGTCGAATTCCCAGCCATGCCAGGCGCAGCGCACGATCTCGTTTTCGCGGTGATAGATGAATTGCGCCTCTTCGACCGGTGCAGTTGTTCCGCATTGCGGCCCCTCGCAAAGCGGAGCGCCTCGGTGCGGACAAACGTTCAGCAGCGCGTGGAATGAGTCTCCGATGCGAAAAACGCCGACCGAAAGGCTGCGGATCTTGGCGATGAAGGGAGATCCGGTTTCGATCTCGTCGACTCTGCAGATGTATGTTTTCTCGGGCATCGTCTGCTTCCTCAGGCGGCATTCGCCGCTTGCGCGCGGGGGATGCGCTTGTAGACCTCCAGCGCGTTCAGCCCCATGATCTTGCTCTTCCAAGCAGGGGGGATTTGCAGCGTGTTGGCATCGTCGTAATCCCAATGCGGATAATCGGAGGCAAACATCAGCGTATTTTCGCCATCCATCGCCTCGAGAGTGGACCAGAGATGCTGGATATTTGCGGGCTGCTCCAGCGGCTGCGTGGAAAAGCGGATGTTGCGCCGGCAGTATTCGGACGGCAGCATCTTCAGCCATGGCGTCTCTTTGCGTAGCGCTTTGTAATCGGCGTCCAGGCGCCACAATACCGACGGCACCCAGGCGACGCCGCACTCGATGACCACGAAGTAGAGGTCCGGCCATTTTTCGAAGACGCCATGCGCAATCATGCTTGCGACATGCGAAATGGCCGACATGTGCAGGATGGCATGCGTCTCCCAGAAGAACGTCGTCGGGGCCGGAGCAATCGCCGTCGAATTCACGCCGCCATGGCCGCCCAAATGAATGGCAAAGGGCAGCCCCACCTGGGCGCAAGCCTCATAAATCGGATGATAAAACGGATCGCCATAGGGCTTGACGGAGCCTTGCGAAGCGAGAACCTGAACCATGCGCGGGTGATTGCCCAGACGGCGTATCTCGGCGGCCGCGAGCTTCGGATCCTGTGGCGCGATGATGATCGAGCCCATGAAACGATCGTCCTTCGGCAGCCACTGGTCGATCTGGTAGTCATTGTAGGCGCTGACGAGGGCGCTGGCATAATAAGGATTAGCGAGGGTGGAAGCCTCGATCGGCTCGTCGCCGGTCAGGATCGCCACATCGACCTTGTACTTGTCCAGGTGCTTTTCCTTCATGATGAGATAGTTATCGGCTTCTGTTTTCGGACGGACGTCCTTGCGGGAGAAGTCCTGCGGATGAAACCAGGGACGATGGCCATGCGGGAAGGCGCCAACGGGACCTGTCTTCTCGCCTTCGACGAACATGTCCTTCCATAGGCCGGAAAGGTAAGGCTCCAATACGGTCGCGCTTGACCAGTAATTGTGACAATCGCAGTCGACTATGAACACGTTGCTCAGCTCCGTAGCTTCAGCCTGGTCGATCTGCCGGCCGATCTCACTGCGTGCAGCTTCCGCCTTGAGTATTGTTTGATCAAGCTTATGATCCTGCGCAATATGATCGACTTTTTCGATCGGAAGTCACGTGCAGCTAGATCACATCGAAACCTTTCTCGACATCATCGAGTCGCGAAACTTCAATCGCACCGCCGATCGGTTGGGATTGACCCAGTCGACGATCAGCACCCGCATCAAGAATCTGGAGAGCGCCATCGGGTCCGAGCTCTTTCAGCGCGGGCGTGCCGGTGCTGAGCCGACAGCCGCAGGACGGCGGTTCGAAGCCTACGCCAGATCCCTACTGTCGACCTGGTCGCAAGCTCGACACGATGTGCGAGCGTTCAACCGTTTCGAGGGCACCTTGCGCATCGCCGCACAGGTGGGCATGACCCGCTCGGTCCTGCCCGGATGGGTCGAGACACTGTGCCAGGCCCTTCCCAAATCCTCGATCCATGTCGAGTCGGACTATTCGAACCAGATGGTCAGCGACCTAAGCATGGGAAATCTGGATATCGCCGTGCTTTATGCGCCTCGTTACCTGCCTGAGATCGCCTACGAACATCTGATGGTCGAGGAATATGTGATGGTTTCGACGGCTGCCAGAACGCTGTCCGACGTCGACCCTGACACCTACATTCGCCCGGGCTACACCGCCGTGCTGGAAAAGACGCACGCAGAGCTGCTGGCCCAGTTGGCGATCTGCCGGCTTTCGACGGGATCGGAAACTCTGGCGGAGATCATGCTGCGGCGAACGGGCGGCACCTGCTATATGCGCAGCGACGATGCGCGCCGGTTCACGGCCGAGCTCCCATCGTTCCTCGTCGAGGGAGCGCCGACGCTGCACCAGCCAGTCCACACCGCGATACTTGCGCGCCGCAAACACGAACCCATTATTCGCAAGGGCATTCGAGCTCTCCAGGTGGCTGTAATGTCCCTGGAAGTTTAATCGAAATTACCGATCATAAAGGCAGGATTGCGCGGCTGTTCGGCGGGTTTTGAAGTGGCATCTTGGCTCGACTTCAAACCCGAGTTGAATGATGAACGCACATGCGGCCTTAGGCGCCCCCGGCTTCGCCCCAACAAGGCTTCACCGGCAGTGGGCACAGACCACGCCGCAGCTTGTGCTCTGCCGGCGCGTGATCGACGAGACGCACGATGTGAAAACATTTGTTCTCACACCCGATTCAGATCGGATGTTCTGCTTCAGCGCTGGCCAGTATGTTCTGGTGCACCTGAGGATCGACGGTGCCGCAGTGACGCGCTCTTACTCTGTTTCGTCACCACCGACGCGGCCGCTAGACCTGCAGATCACCGTGAAAAGGACGCCGGGCGGGCTCGTTTCGAATTGGCTCCATGACAATTTGAAGCCGGGTGATGGGATCGAGATCGAAGGGCCGCTCGGCTCGTTCAATCTCGATGATCTGCCGCACGGAAAGTCCCTTTTCCTTTCGGGTGGCAGCGGGATAACTCCCGTCATGTCGATGCTGCGCGCATTTACCGACCGCGCAGCCGACCAGGATATCCGCTTCATTCACAGTGCGAAAACGCCGGACGACATCATCTTTCGGCTTGAACTGGACGCACTTGCCGCTCGCTTTCCCAATGTTCAAGTGACTTGCATTTGCAGTAAGGAAGACCCGGCCTGGACGGGTCCAACCGGGCGAATTAACAGTGAGATACTCCTGACCTTGGTTCCCGATCTGCACAACCGCACGGTTTTTGCCTGTGGGCCGGAATCCTACATGAAGGCAGCGCGCGGCTGGCTGGAGGCAATCGGCGTCGCTCCTTCACAGTATCATGAGGAGAGCTTCGGAGGCGGCAACGTTTCGCGCTCGGTGTCGGATTCAAAGGTTTCGTCTTCGGTCCGCTTCGCCCGCTCAGGCATTGCGCATCACTGCGCGACCGGGGAGACCCTGCTGGAAGCTGCGCGCCAATGTGGAGTTTACGTTCCGACCGCTTGCCGACAGGGAGTTTGCGGTACGTGCCGGATCGCCAAGCTGTCCGGCGAAGTTGTCATGGATGACTTGGGCGGGCTGTCATCGGAAGACAAATCGGCAGGCTACGTCCTGGCGTGCTGCAGCCGCCCGCAAGGGGACGTTTTGCTTGATCTCTAATTGTCACGTGCCGCATAGCGGGACGAAATCGGATCAGCCTTAGTATTGCACAACCAAGCCGTACTACTGCGTCGCAAAGTGATTGGCGTTTCGGAGCCCGTTTTCTGGCCTTACCGGGAGACTTGACCGCCCCTGAACACTCTCTAGGTTAACGGCAGTTTACCTCATTCGAACAGACGAGGACAGTGGGCCAACCCGCCTTTAGGCTAAGAGGTCGTTCTGTCGATGTGTCCGGGAGAAACTATTGTCAGTCGTGTGGCAACAGAAGCAGATTCGCGATTCTTCATGCAGACACTATTGGAGTTCATGTGCTCGCATCCCATAGGGGGAACGTTGTCGAAAAACGAGTGGGGGAACAACGATTTTCTCGGTGTTACCGCAAAAATCTATAAACCCCATTCGGTGATATGCCGCCAGGATGACGACGACAGTGAGTTATTCATTGTAAAATCGGGTTGGGCAATTCTTTATCACGCACTGCCGGACGGACAGCGGCAGATCATAGACACTCCCCTCAAGGGGGACGTCGTCGGTTTCCGTGGCTTGGACGGACCCCATCTTGCGTCGCTGGCGTCCATAACCGAACTAGCTGTTTATGAAATTTCCAGTAAGGAACTGGTCGAGGCCATCCTGTCGGACGGCCGCATCGGGAAGAAAATCGCCAGCTCGCTGGCGCGCCTGAACGCCATCCTTGCCGAACATCTCATGAATACCGGCCGGCGGAACGCGATGAGGCGTACCGCCCATTTCCTGCTCGAGTTGGAGGAGAGGCTCTCCATGGTTGGGCTGTCGGTGGATGGGAGATATGAGTGTCCTCTTGCCCAGCATGAACTGGCCGATATCCTCGGAATGACCACGGTTCACGTCAACCGAACTTTAAGGGAGCTCCGCAAGGCGGATCTCGTCTCTTTCAAGTCAGGCCATGTTGAGGTGATCAACCGCAAGAAGCTGGTCGAAACAGCCGGATTCGACAGCGAGTATCTCAGGTAGCGGCTAGCTGCTTGAATGCCAGCACATGGAAGCCAAAATTTCCGCTGAAAACGATCGTTCCGTAGCCGGAACAGTTCGAGACGACATTTACGGAGGGCTGGTCGTGCGCCGGACACCTAGCATAGCATGGTATGTCTCGACGGCAGCGGTATCCGGTTCGAGGCGGTCGAAGGCTTGGGCCGAGCGGAACGCAACCCCCTTCCTGCTGATCAAAGTGTGACAAGGCGAGGTCATCATGACCGCGGCAGCTTGGCCTATTGCGAGGGCGGCGTGCTGCCGAAATATGCGCAATGGGCCGTTTACCACGGCGTGCTCGAACGAAAGTGTTGAGCCAAGGCTACCCGCACTGTCCTCCGACAATGTCAAGGGCACTTTCGGCAGTTCTGGTCTGCCGGTGAAATGTCGGAAGGCACCAGCTGACTCACATTCGGCTGCCTGTGGCTAGGTGGTCCAATGCATGCGTCTTTCGGACAGAAGCCCATTGGGTCCAGCTTGGCATCGGTTCCCTGAAAATTACGAAAAAAGCAATCTATGTTAGAGACTGCTTATAAATAACCCCTACACTTACCCACGCTGGCTATCGCTGGGGGTTGGGGAACTGAAAACGACGCAAATGGGGTAATCGAGTCTCGACCTTTCAAAACGCGCAGTACCAGACTTTCACTGGGAGAGAATGTGGAAATTATGTCGGCCAGCGCAAGGCGACTTGTGTGGGAAAGAGGGAGTATTGACATGGGTGCCACGGCAGGACTGCACAATTATAATTCGGCCAATCGGTCAGAAGTCCCGTCCGGCGGAACGGGAATCGTCCAAAGGCAGACAGGCAGGGAATGCCTCCTCATCTTGGACGGAAGGGCTCTAGACCGCGAGTGTCTCGCATCGGCTCTCGTGGACCACGAACTCGGCATGGATGTCGCCGCCTTGGGGTCCCTCGAGGAATGGCGCGTCAGAAAGAGCTCGGCCCCTCCCCTTGCAGCCATACTCTTCAACCTTGGCAGTCGGAAGGTCACCGATCGTGGCATCGCTGACGAGATCAGGCATATTTCGTGCGAGTTCAAATCAGTCCCTGTGGTCGTCCTGGCCGACACCGAAGACCTTGCCCAGATACTGACCGCTCTCGAATGCGGTGCACGCGGTTACATTCCGACCTCTGTTGGAATCGATGTCTGCGTCGAGGCTATCAACCTGGCGGCAGCGGGAGGCATCTTCGTGCCGGCGAGCAGTGTCCTTGCTATGCGGCACCTGATAGATTCGGGCAGCCGCGACACGCAGCCTTTGGCAGGCATGTTCACGCTTAGGCAGGCCGAGGTTGCGCAAGCACTCCGGCGCGGCAAGGCGAACAAGATGATCGCCTACGAACTGAATTTGCGCGAAAGCACGGTGAAGGTCCACATCCGCAATATCATGAAGAAACTAAAGGCGACCAACCGCACCGAAGTCGCCTGCAAGGTCAACGATCTTCTCGCAGAAGGAACTCTGGCTGAGGAGTGAGCCGACGCCACCTTGGGTGACTCTCGCGGCTGTATTCGACTGTTTGCCCGATCGAGTACATCCCAATCGATTATATATATTGTGAAAGTCCAAGGGCGCAATCGGCGGCTTAATCTGCTACTAAGCAGGGTCGGGGAAGGTGTGTCTTCCTACCCATCTTATGGCCTCCTCGATCGTATCGAAATTCTTGTGCTGCCCGCTCAGCAGCCCGAATCCCGTCTCGAGGAACCATTTGCCTTTGGTGGAGTAGGCTTCCTCGTCGATCTGGGTAAGGACCGCCACCAGTTGGTCGCATTTCCAAACCAGGAGGCCGTATTCTCCGCCTTCAACCGTTCCGATCCGGGCTTCGCTGAACGACAAACCAGAAACAGTCTTTGTTTGGCCCATTTAATGAAAAATCCCCTTAAATTCACAATGGCAGTAAAGATCCGTCTATTTTTTCAATCACGCACAGAGTTCAAACCGTTTGAGGCGATCCAATTCGTGATCCACCGCTGTTGAGTACGCTGTTGAGTACAGAGGACAACGGGCAAAAAACAACCGGATCTAAGACGGGTCGTGGTTACATTGGCGGAATCCAGATGATACGCCCCTCTGATACGATTTCCACCGCGCTTCTTCGGCCATCCGCCCGGAATGATTTGAGCCCATGCGTTCTTGATCGGGGAGGCTTCTGCAAGTGATTGCACCAGCCAGAACGAAGATCTGTCGGTCATATAGGAGGACGATTGTCGAAAACGAGGTATGCATTTTTTGCTTCAAGTAGATCATGCCGATGGTGAGACCGCTCCGACGCGCCGTTGCCAGACGGTGGAGTAAGCATACCATGATTCATCGCCCAAACTGCAGCCTGTGTTCGGTTGCGGACCCGAATCTTTCGAAGTATGGCTTTGACGTGTACCTTCACCGTAGCTTCGGCAATGTTAATTTCGCGCGCGATGGCTTTGTTTGACTCCCCTTCGATCAAACGGCGCAGAATACAGTTCTCGCGATTCGACAAAATTACCTTTTCTTGATCCTCGCTCTCCACTTTACCTTCCACCTTTGGTAACTCATCAGCTATCGGTTCATTGTTCGAACCTTGCCTTATATTTTGAATAACCATCGAAGTTTCCGCAGGTAGCACCGTTTGCCCAAGCATAACCAATTCGAGAGCTTTGATGAAGGTGTCGTAAGCAGCGGTCTTTGTCAGATACCCGTCAGCCCCCGCCCGAAAAGCTGAAACTATATCGGCCGTGCGACAGTGATCAGCTAGCGCAACGACATGGCTGTCTGGGTAAATCGCCTTAAACTCAACAATTTGTGCGAATTCAGCTTCCGCATCAGCACCGCCGATATCTATGATTAGCAAGATCGACCGGTGATGCGGTAGCGGCCTTTGCAAAAGATCGTTAACAGAAGCCGCAGAGAAAAGGGCACAAAAATCTTCTTCATTCAGGATTCGACTAAGACCTTCTCGAAGTAACTCGCTCGGCCCGACAAGCACGGTTATGAAAGATTGCCTTGTCATCATCGCTTCTCACCTGGCGCGCTTGGGACACACACGTCGATTAGGTGCTCCACGCGCCAACCGCACAGTTTCTTTTTTGACCTTACGCCAGGAAAACCGTACACCAAAATACCCTCATTAGGCGTAGGGCAGCATCATCGAGGCGTATCCCGGATCTTCAACCTGGGCTTTTGGTCAAGAACCCGAGCTCGTGGTTTCACCGACTCAGCCCATCGTGGCAAAGGATTGCGCGGCCGCGAGGATTACCGGCTTGGTTTCCCGCGGGCCGATGAAAGGAAAACATGAGACGGCCCGTTCCGCTATGGTTACCTCGATACGATTGCCAAGGTTGAGAGCTTGGTCGATTCGCGACTTAATTCATCTGACGCGTCAAGCCCTGCGTCAGGTCGTCCACGTGAATGACGGCTCAGAACCACGGCGAACCACGGCGCCGGGGATCCTGGAATGGACCAGTTGCACCTAAAGTCGTGCATTCCGGTTGCCGGATCGCCGAGGCAGGAACCATCGAAGCGGCAAGCGACGGTCTCCGAATTTCTCGGTCGTGACGACTACACCGGGTCTGGTCTTGGCTATTCATGAGCGGGTGGCCAAATATGGTTACGAGGCTCTCTTTACCGGCGAGCGACTTACACAAGGCGACGTTGTCGGACTAATGGATCCCGTCCGCCTCGAAGCGAGCCTGGTTCGCTCGTGTGAGGCTGCGATCTCGGAGGGCGCGGCAGAGGCAATCGTCATCGGTGGCGGACCGCTTGCCGTGCACGAAGTCGCATTGCGCTCCCGCTTCTCAATTCCGATCATCGAGCCTGTCCCAGTTGCTGTCAGATTGGCGGCAGGACGCCGCCCCGGCGCATATCAAAACGGTCGCCTAGACGGCACGGTCTCGCACATTGCTGCCGCCAAAAACCACATTGCGAGGGGCGGCTCACAGGGTCCGTAGGTCCTCCGGAGTTGGAAAAGGAGCTTGTTCTTTGCGGCGCAGCAATGATTGAGGATCTCGTCGTAGTCCTTGAATATACGGTTGGAGAGCCCCTTGTCATGAATTGCCGCACGTTTCAGTTCCGGTGAGCGGGCGGCATGAACATCAGGGTGATGTTTTTCCGCGTCACATGCGATCCGGCCTGATGAGGATCAGCACCGCATGCACGCCGTCGTCGGCGCTCCGACTGATCTCAGGGAGGAGCTCCCGCATCGCCTCGGTATCGCAATAGGACAAACACGGCGCCCTCCAGGGGGGCAGACGGCCCCGCTGGTCGAACCAGTGGGGGAATTTTCAACAGTAGCCTTGCCAGTTGCTGCGAGTCCAGCAAGGCTCGGCAGGTGTTTCCAGTTCGGCGATATCGCGAAGGCGCTCACCAAATTGCGCCGCGAGCTGCCCCCGCCGCGTGACGAGTGCGGGAAGCCGTTGCAGTTGCTCACGCCGATGGCAGCGTGCAGGTCGGTCAGTCGGTAGTTGTGGCCGAGGTCAGGATGGCCCTCGTAGATCACCTGTTTCGAGCTGTGCCGGACCGTGTCGGTAACGCTCATGCGTGCATGACCTTGTCTCCTCGGGGGTAAGTTCACGCGTGATCCGAGATACTAGACGGCGTTTGCAACTCGACGTAGGCGCAAGCTTGAACGCAACGCCAATCGCCCGGGAGAGTCTCAGTATAGCCTTATCCGGGCCGTATTGTGGTCATGAACGTTAGCATTATATCTCCATATGAAATTTCTGGTTGTATTTTCAGAATTTCGTTAAGACGATAGATTATCGTTTTATTGTTGATGAGTGTCTTTAGAGATACTTATAGTAATTACTACTCAACTGGAGAACCACATGACATCGATGAGTTGCGACAAGGAAATACTCGGGATACACCCGGAAAGGCTGAACAACTTACGCGCGACGACGGAGGCAGCCGAGTGACGACCGAAGCTCCCATTTCCACCGCTTCCGCATCGACGGCAACCACGCAGCCGGCGCAGGGTCTTACCTACACCACCACACCGATCCAATCAGAGTATGATGGCCAGGTGATCGAAAATCTTGACATCTACGTCACCAACGGGGACGCGGTCACGATTACGCACGACAATGTCATCCTGCGCAATTGTCTTATTCATCACGTCGAAGGCGACGGGGTGATGGTATCCGGCGCAAACGGCGTGACGATCGAGAACACCGAGGTCATCAACGCCGACCCGCCGGCGGGAATTGACCCTGAGACGAGCCCGAACATCAACAACATCAACGCCGAAAACGCCTCGAACTTGACCGTTCGTAATACCACGGTGCGGGAAGGCTCGACTGGCATCTATCTCGTGAACTCGCCCGGCGCGAGTCTTTCGCACGTCGATGGCTACGACTTCCATGGCCCAATGCCGCGCGGTCAGTTCGTCCAGTTCAACAACTCGGGCAATAGTACGCTGACCGACTTCTATGCCGTGAACGACGCCGGCAGTTCGCATCCGGAGGACATCGTCTCCGTATACGGCAGCCCGAATACGACGATCTCAAATGGGGTGATCGACGGTAACAACTCTCAGACCGGCGTGGCCGTTATGTTCGAGAACGGATCGACCGGTGGCAGGGTGGATCACGTTGACGCCATCCATCAGGGCAATGGCGCGTTCTCTTCCTACGCGAGCGATGTGACCTTCGATCACACGAGGTCGTTCGACGGTATCAATGAGGATCAAGGCCGCGGGCTCCCCTCGTCGAATGGACTGATCTGGAATGTAAGCTCCGGCGGGGTCAGCGTCCTGAACTCGAGCTACACCAACCCTGGCAATCCCAACAACACCATTTGGGATGCGTCAAAGGCGGTCGTAGCCGACGTCCACGAGGATCCCACCGCCACCCCGGTGGCACACGTCGACAACCAGTTCACCTGGGACTACGCAGGGGCTAGCTCGACCGACACTGTCACGGGCGCGAGCGTCACCACCCCAATCACTGGCTCGACCGGGACCGAGACAGGGTCTGGAACCGGGATTGTCGCTCCTTCCGGCGACACCAGCGATGGCACCTTGTACGGCAGCAGCGGCGCCGATGTATTGCATGGAACCAGCGGCCACACGATGATCGGCTATGGCGGCGACGACACGTACCATGTCGATAATGCCAACGAGAAGGCGGTTGAGGCGGTGGGCGGCGGCAACGACAGTGTGATCGCCTCGGTGAGCTATGCGCTTTCGGCCGGCTCGGAGATCGAGCATCTCGCCACCAACAACGCGTCCGGCACCACGGCAGTGAGCTTCACCGGCAACGAGTTCGCCCAGACCATCGAGGGCAATGCCGGCAACAATGTCATCAACGGCGGGCTCGGCGCTGACGTCTTGACCGGTTACGGAGGCCACGATGCCTTTTCGTTCAATACTGCTCTTGGAACGGGCAATGTCGATAAGATCACCGACTTCAAGCGCTCCCAGGACACATTCCATCTTAGCGATACCGTTTTCGCCGGGCTTCAGCCGGGAGGGCTTCCATTCAAATCCTTCTTTGTTGGTGCAGCCGCGCATGACAGCTCCGATCATATTATCTACGACAGTGCAACCGGGGCTCTCTCTTTCGACAGTGACGGAGGTGGCGGCGCATCTCAAACACAGTTCGCCACCCTTTCCCCACATTTGTCGCTCACCGCAGCCTCGTTCTATGTGACCTGAAGGACTACGCGGGAACTAACATCCCGCGAGCCTGCCCTGGCCGAATAAGAACTGGATCATAGTACCTCAAAGCCACGATCCCGAAGCGAAGGTCAGCGTACCAAAAGCGGAGCCCGGTTTTCCGAGAAGATCACGCTCAATGGAGTTCCATCCCGATGTCATCGGGATGGAACTGACTGGAGTTGTGAGCTTTCCGTAGTTCATGCGGACCGAACCGAGGAGACTGGAGTTGCCAAGTTTCAGCACTCACCGCAGGGTACTAAATGAACATCCACAAGAATGCCCGTCTGATGGCGCGGCGCTGAGAGGAGCTGGCTCTTTCGGCCATCGAGCGACGTTTTTTCCCCAGCCTTGCGGTGCGGGCCTATGGTGTGTCGACGCGAGCCGGCCTGTGAAGCTGGTCGATGGCGTCGATGCGCCGATGGTCAACCCAATCTGGCTTCGGCGCGAGATCGGCGTCGTTTTGAAGAGAACGTGCTCCTCAACGGGTCCATTCGCCAGAACATCGCGTTCGCCGATCCGGCTGTGCCCATGAAGCCGGGGGGGCTCGTCGGCGCTCACGATTTCATCCTGGAGCTGCGCGAGGGCTAGGACGTGTCGACTGCGTATTGCCGGCGCCTGGGTCGCCGGCTTCGCGATGCGCGACATGTCTTCTCATCGAACGGATACCCTGATCCTTGAAGCAGCGGACGCCTCTGAGGAAGTTCGTGCAACTCCGAGCTTATTCATGCGGGCATTACGATCCGGTCGGATCGCTACGCCCAGATCTGCGTAGGGGGTCGGGAACAGCTCTATCGTCCACTGCGAGGAGCCGCCGATTCCGCCTAAGCGCCGCGGCGCGTCCGCTTGCGCTGCGGGAGCTATTAACTAGGAAATCTCCGGGGGGCGTCCTGTTTGCGGCGTCGCTTATTGTGGTCGGGCCCTTGCCCCGATTGAGATCATGGCAATGGAAAAGTATCGTGTCCGCGCGCAGCGCGCCCATGTGCGCCTGGAACGCATACTCCACGAGAACCCGCCGATTGCCGGACGCATGCCTCTGACGCCGGCGGTCCGGCGCGCTCTCCATCCCAGACGGGCTGCCGCGGTGCCGGCGCTACGTTCGGGCGGACGAGCGACGGCAGCAACTGGTCACGACTGCCGAGACAAGTCGCCAAGCTCGCCGAAGCTGGCGAAAAGCAGATGACGTGCTCAACCGACCGAAATACGCGCACCGCGGTCCGGGAGCGTTGTCGGCTTTAAGATACACACGATCGGAGCCGTGGGTTCGCGCCGGCGAAACCTTGCTGGAGATCATCCTGATGACGGCACTCTGACCGTTCGGCGAAGAGTCGCCGGTCGACATCAACAATCGACATCAACAATGTTGCCGAGGGCCTTCCTGCCGGGATCCGACAGCCTTCGTTCAAGGCGCTCTCGACGCCAGTCGCGATCGGCGAGGTGCAGACCGTTGCCGGCGGACGCGCTTCAGGAGGAAGTAACGCGGACCGTGCTCCCCTACTTGAGCAACCTCTAAGACGCGTTCAGTTTCGGCATGCGCTGCTGACATCCTTACGGCCGACCCTTCCTTAGACCGGATCAGGATGGACCGCGCAGACGCGGAAGGGTCAATTGCGGCCAGGTGGACCAGAGTGGATGTGGTTCGTGTCGCCCCCTCCATTGCCGGGACGTGCGCCATGCGATGCGGCAATAGCTTGCGAGTTTAAGCTCGTGCCAAGCAACAGAGCAATGGATGGAGGCGTTACAACAGCAAAACGCCCGGCATTCTTTAGAAATTCTCGACGCGCCTGTTCTTCCTGGGTATGGTTGTCTGTCTCCCCGCGCTTCATCGAACTTGCTCCCATCCTTGAGTAATAAATCCAGCGCCCTAATTTGACATTTGCCTTTCGTGAAGACAAGGCGCCATCAAGATACAATTCAGGAAATTAAGTATTACTACGCTTTTGACCCGAGATCGCCGTCAAGGAGGATGGTGGTGGCGCGCCGTCCAAAGTCGAGCGGACTCCGTCGGCCCAAACCATCGCCATGTAGGAGTCGCCACATACCCCACAGCGAATTGCCGACCAGGCGCAATGGAACGCCGAGGACGGGATGGTACAAGGGGAAGACGCGCCGCCAGTGTTGAAAGCGAACCCATGGACGCCGCACATATTGCGCCGGTGCGCTGACGCCAAAGAAGTGACTCAAGGTCAAGAGTTGAGTATCGAACGCATTCCGCGCGCTCTGGTCGGGCAAGGATGTTCGGAGCGCCGCCCAATCCAGCTTATGCTGTTCCGCCAGCCGTGCCAGATCATAAAGGTGGCGAAAGTCGGTCCTTCCGCGCCAGTAGTCCGCCTCCTTGATGAGATCATGCATCATCCAGTGGAGGGCCCGCGACTGTGGGGCGGGGATTTTCGCCCTAAGGCCGTGACGGCGTGCAAGTCTCGGGGGCTCACGGTCAATCTCGCGGTATGGCCGGAGCTCCAGGAGACCGACATCTTGCGGGCGCGCCATGCCACCAGCGACCGTCACTTCGGCGTAGCCAAGCTTGGCAAGACAAGCCCGGGCAGCCCCTTCTTTGGTTGTTTCCACAGCCAAGTCGAGATCGCTCATGATTCTGTCGGGAACCCTGCCGCTCGATGAAAGGAACAAGGGAACGGCCCCTTTGAGCAGGACCGGAACGACGCTCCCCTGATTGAGGGCAGCAACGGCTTCATTCAGCTGCCTGCGCAAGCGCAAATTGCGTTCCCGGTTGCAGCGGTAAATGAACTGAAGATACTGGCCCACCTCTTCGGGGAGCCGGTCACGCTGGCCCGTGTGCGCAAGAGTGGCGAACAAGACGGGCGTAAGCAGAGTGTGGTTGGCGAGTGCAATTACCGCCAGCCAGTCGGCCGTTACCACCAGGCGGCCGTTAAGTCCCGCGATCAGGGCCTCCAGCGCATCCCTGGTGGGCTTCATCGGCATGCCGCCTTCAGCAGTTCCAAGCCGTCACCCAAGTTGGCATAGGTCAGGCAAAACCCCTCTGCCGATCGGATGACTTGGCAAAGAACGTCGAACGCAGTGCTACTTAGCTCATTATTCCGCGCAAAGGCACCGTTCAGCAAGCCACGCAGGATCTCGGTCGGGTCAATCACCCGCAGGGAAGGTTTGGCATCCTGCGTCCGACAGAGCAAGACCACCCAGCCCACCGGCCGGGGAACGGGAGGGACATGATCCCGAAGCACAAGAAAACGCACACGCCTGCGATCGGGACGCCGGTAAACCCGAGACCTGCCGAGTTCGGGGAAATATTGTCCGAGAATGGACCATGATCCCGATTTGACTGAAGGCGCAAAAGCAAGGCCGACACCTTGTCCGGCCGAGTCGAGAAGTGTCACATCGTCTGCCGCGAAGCCAAACCCCGCGTGGACCAGCGCCAGTGTCAGGGTGGTCTTGCCCGAGCCAGGGTTACCACAAAGGAGGAGCGTGCGGCCGTTCTTGAACAGCGCCGCCGCATGCAGAGCGAGTTCATATTCACTGTGCCCAAGCACTTCGGCCAGCAGTTGCCCTTTGACCATAATGGGTATCTCGTCTCGACCACAGGAATCAGTCCAGTGGCCGTTTCGGAACAGGTGGATCCGCTGCCCACGCTCAACCAGATGGAATAGGACGTCGACGGCACTGTTTCGAACTTCGAGATGCTGAAATACGGTCGAGGCCGGAAAGGCGACGGCCGCCGGATACAGTATGCGCACACACACGCCTGGAACAGCAACGACCTGGCAGATATGTTGATGAGCTGCGGTTGGGCCCGGCGGTGGAGCCGGCTGGATTAGGCCGAGCTGTTCCCAGTCTTGAAGGGCAGCCTCGACATAGCCATGGGCCTCTTGCCTATCAACGCCACGGGCTGCCATCTCGCCCAAGATAGCCTGGACCGGCACGCCTTCTTCAAGCGAGCGCCAGATATCCGCCGCAGTGTCGTTGAGCGTAAAAACTGCCCCCTGCCTTGAACTGAGCAGGATATTTTGCCCTTTGATGCATGCAAGCCGACCTTGGGGAACCAACCTCGCCGTAGCATACTCTACAAGGGGAGGCCCCGCAGTTCGGTCAGTGGTTCGGGTTTGTTGCGGGCTCACAGAAGCCGTCATCCTCGTTTGTCTGGGCGTGGAGATCGTTCGATTCGAGTGGAACTCACGACCAGAGAGACACGATCTTCGTCAACCTTTCGAGCCATAGCATTCCCCCTCCGCTCCCAAAGCGGCAACTTGCCAACGCCGTTGCCGTGCGGGCACTTTTGCCTGAGGTCGCAGATTATGCATTGAGCGGTCGCTGTTTTTCGCACTGATCATCGCTTGCGTTCGGTTGTTCTGTAACAGCGCCTTTTGTAGTAGAGCCGCACCTCTCATGGTGTCGAGCCTCACCCAAAGTCGTATTCAACTGATAAGGTCGAAGAAGAGGTTCGCTTTTTCCGAATGAGGTGTCGCTTGGCAGTTAATCGATGGATCGTCGGCCAGCCGCCACTCCTTGCAAATCAATCACTTGCCACACAAAATCGCCTCCAGCGGTCTCGAATCGGCCAAGTTGGGCTAGACGGCGTTTCGCCCCGTCCAGATGCGGGGGACGGTCAGAAGCAGGATCTTTACGTCGAGCCAGACCGACCAGTTGTTGACGTACCACATATCGTGTTCGACACGCTTGATCATCATGTGGACATCAGGCGTGGCGCCGCGCCAGCCATTTATTTGTGCCCAGCCGGTGACCCCCGGCTTCACCTTGTGCCGAGCCGGATAGAGAGAGATGATCTGGCTGTATTCGCTGTCATGCGCGAGCGCGTGCGGCCGTGGGCCTACCAACGACATGTCGCCCTTCAGCACGTTCCATAGCTGTGGAAACTCGTCGATGCTGAACCTTCTCAATATGCGCCCAACGCGGGTGATGCGGGGATCGCCCCTGCAGGCTTGAGGGACAACGGGCCCGTCCTCCAGGATCGTCATGGTTCGGAACTTATAGATCTTGAACGTGCGGCCATTGAACCCGGCCCGACGCTGACAGAAGAGCACCGGTGCCCTGGATTCGAGCGCAATCAGCGCCGCTACAACGGCCAAAGGGGGCAGAAGAAATGGGAGGGCGACAGTGGTCAGCACAAGATCGAAGAGCCGCTTCATCAGGAGCTGAGGCGCCGTCAGGGGCGCGCTTTGCAATTCTATCGCCCTCGTCCCCCCCAGGTTGACGACAGGTCGCTTCAAGAGCGCGCTAACGACGTGGTCCGGAAGGAGCCTTACGGGTACCGCGACCACGCAAAGGTGGGCCGTGATTTTCTCAATCAGGGATATGTCAGCCCAACTGACAGCAAGGACGATCTCGTCGACAGAACGCCGACGCACATGTTCAATGAGCTTATCCATACACTCAAGGAGCGAGCTCTCGCTGGATGCAGCCGGCAATGTAATCGTTTGGCAGACCTGGCATCCGGAAGCCTCGATTGCCTGGACAACGCCACTTGGCACGCGCACGTCCGATTGCGTTACGATCACTACTTGCGGTTTGGCAAGCATGTCCGACCTGGTCAAGGAGGCAAACAGTCGTCCGGCGCCCAGGCGCACGAAGATGATGCCGCCAAGTCCCGTCACGAAGAACAGCATGACGGCTTGGCGCGAAAACATGTCTCCCACCTTGAGTGCAAGCGCCACAACCGACAGGCAAAGAAAGACCGCCGTCCAGATCAGCGCGACCTCCTTGATCTGAGAGGCCAGCGACCGCAGCTCGGAACTCAGATACAGGCCGCGCGCATATGCGGAAGTCGAAAAAAGGGCGGCTACAGCAACACCGAGCCCGAAGTTCCGGCCGTACTCGCCGAAATGTCCGAAACTCACAAAATCATATAGCATTCCCGAGACGATGCTGAGCAGCACGACGTATATTGCCTCGAGAAGCGGAAACGACTGCAGAAGAACATTGACCTTGACGTGCGCGTTCCACCGCGGTGCGTTTGACGTGGCGCCCGCACGGGGGCCTTCATGAAGAAGTGCCATGACGTTCACCTGCGTTCGAAGCCGCACTCATCGACCAACATCGCGATGACCCCCTCCTCTGCTGAAAACCACCGGAGTGCCCAGCGTGACGTGGCACCCGTCGCCTGCGATCATTGCCCCTTCACGCGAAGTTCGGTTGCGGTGGCTGCGGTAGCACGGGGAATGGCCAGAGAATGGCAGCGACACTGCGCGAATCCAATTCGGCATAAGCTCTAACCCCAAAGGGTAGAGCCGGCGGACACACCGACCTTCCTTGCCCGCTTCCGGCGCCTGTTAGCCTTCCGAGTACCTCGAAATGATATACTCTCGCGCGCACGCCTGAGGCGGCGGACGCTCCGATGGAAGCGACCGGTCCGAAACTGCCGCCCTTTCTCTTTGTTTGGGCGTCGCTGAGCGCCGAACCCGAAACCGGGTCTCATTTTCGGGCCTGATCGCCTAGGCGAGCGCCATAGCATCGGCGGCGATCCGTCGCAGCTGGAGCTTGCGAGCGTGGAGGCGTGGGAGCGGCTCCATGCCGATCGTGGCTAGGATGTGATCCCAACGGTAGACCCAATCGTGCATCTCCAGGCAACGGACCGTACTTGTCCGGCGCAACAATTCCGTACGGCAGGGGTTTGCGTCGAGTTCGCCAATTACGTCTGCGATATGGCTGGAGTCTGGTGATACCTCGATCACGGCGTCTGGCCAGTCGAAGTGCGCGCCGAATTCGGCGCATTGCGGCGCGGTCCCAAGCATGACGGCGCCCCCCGCGGCCCCTTCGAAAAGACGGGCAGGCAGCACCTGCTCGCCGGCAACCGTGACGGCCTTGGAGTTTGCAAGCGTCGCTGGACTGAAAGCCATGAAATAGCGAGTGCGCCTGATGAGATTGGCGAGCAGCAAACGATGCTCATGCCAGGCCTTCACCCGGGAATCTGTGCTTGCGAGCGTGTCGTAGAGATAGAAGAGGCCCCGCTCTTCGGCCAGCTTCAGAAGCTGTCCGTGTATCTTCGCGGCTCGGTTGCCGATCGAGTATACGTCGATCACGCGTTTGACCGGCGATAGATACGGGGTGGCAATGAGGCCGTCGACAGCCGTGGCAAGAAAGGAACAGGGCGTGCGGGTGTATTGAGGCAGGCGCGGTATGCACGCGCTGTGCAACAGGAACACGTGGTCGAACTGGTCCAGGAGCTTCAGATATCGGCGGTCCTCTTCGAGAGTGCTCGACCAGAGCTCGAATAGATACGCGACAGCAACCTTGCATCGGCGGCGCCAGTCGTGGATCCGAGACAATTCTACAAGGCTTTGCGGACTCCAGGCGACGAAGAAGAAAAGGTCATAATCTTGCGTGAGCCGAACATGCTCAATGCTAGGCGCGTTCATTAACCCCAGCCCTTTGCGAAACGCGTTTGTCAGTCTATTGAAGTCACGCTGGACGTTGTGACGGTCGTGCTTTGGCAAGATGGCGTGAAAGCGTCTCGTTAGGTAGTTGTCGATGCCAGGGGCGATCAGATCGGCATCCTCGCATTCGGCAACGATACGGCAAAACTCATACGCCGACGCAAAGTGAGCCCGATCCTTCGCATTGAATTCAGAGGCAACCAGTGTACGTCTCTTCAAGGAATTCTCCCGGCACTTGTCATTCGACTTTCAACTATTCGGCCGCCACAGGTTGGCCCGGCGCATAGTGCCCCAGTGCCGGGAGGGGTTGCCGACCCAGGATCATGTCTGCTGCCTTTTCCGCGATCATAAAGACAGCGGCCGAAGTGTTGGCCGAGGGAACGGAGGGCATGATGGAAGCATCAACGACCCGCAGGCCCTCGAGGCCGTGGACGCGCAACTGGTCGTCCACGACAGATTCAACACTTTTGGATGGGCCCATCCGGCACGATCCGCACAAATGATAGGCTGTCAGCCCGGTTTCGCGGGCAAACTGCAGCCGGTCGGCGTCGTCCGTTATTTTCGGGCCGGGAAGCTCTTCCGTGCAGTTGTAGCGCCTGAGCTCGGGGGCCCTAAACAGCTGCTGCACAGTCTTCATGCCGTTGATGACGACCTGTCGGTCCTGATCATCGGCGAGATAGTTGGGCTGGATCAGCGGCGCTTGAGACGGATCTGCCGAGACCGCCCGAACATGTCCGATGCTCTTCGGCCGCAACTGATAATAGCCAAGCTTGATGACCGGAAACCGCCGCGCGCCGCCGTGATCGGTAAGATTGCCCAGGGCAAGGTCAAGCTGGATATCGGGGGTGGAGTGAAGATCCCGCGAGTTGGCGAACCCGTAGACGAGCGACGGGCTGACGGCGAGAAAGCTAGGGCGGCCCAGCATCCATTTCGCTGCCTCGCGCAGGAGGGCGAAGCCGTGTCCGCTGACCGTTTCGATGCCCTCCACCCGGGCGATCAGGTGGACTATGTAGTGGTCCTGAACATTTGCACCGACACCGGGCAATTCGTGCACAACCGGAATTCCAAGTCCGGAGAGAATACTCGCAGCACCCACGCCAGACAGCTGCAGCAGCTTTGGTGAGTTCGCCGCGCCAGCGGAGAGGATCACCTCTCGACGGGCCCTCACACAGCTCGTGGGATGACCCGGCCCTCCTCGTCCATATCGAACGCCGATGGCACGCTTTCCCTCGAACACGACGGCAGTGGCCTGCGCGTTCGTTCGGACGTCCAAGTTCTTCTTTCTGGCGATCGGTCGTAGGAAAGCCCGTGCTGCACTCACGCGCCATCCGTTATCGATATAGCGCTGATAGTAGCCCACACCGGCCTGGCTTGCTGCATTGTAGTCGGGATTACGCGGGATGCCGGCATTGACCGCGGCCTCGATGAATGCATCACATAGTGGATGTCGCCAATCGCAATCGGTAACTGGAAGCAGTCCGTCCGTCCCGCGGTAGAAGGGATCGCATGCCCCAAGCCTCCGCTCGGTTCTCTTGAAATAGGACAGCACGTCGGCGTAGCCCCAGCCTCGATTGCCCTCGTGGGCCCACTCGTCGAAGTCCGCAGCCGCGCCGCGGTTGTAGTTCATGCCGTTAATTGCGGTCGAACCGCCTAGTGTCTTGCCCTGCGACATCGGAATAGAACGGTTGGCCGTCCCCGGACTAGGCTCCGTTTCGAACTGCCAGGCATATTTCGGATTCGAGGATGTCTTGTAGAGTCCCGCCGGAATGTGCAGCAGGATGCTGCTGTCGGCCGGCCCCGCCTCGAGCAGGCAGACCATATTGGTCCCGTCAGCCGCCAGACGGTTGGCCAAGACGCAACCTCCCGCCCCGGCTCCGACGATCACATAGTCAAAGACGTCCCCTTCAACCGACATCGCCTCGCGCTCCGCTTGTTACCAGCTTCAAAGAATGGCAGGGAATCCGGCCGATGGCACTTTGCCCATCGGGGTTAAGCCTTATGAAGGGCTTCCGCGGCGGGCAGAATGGAGAGATGGTGTGTGGAGTGCTGTGCGTGCATCGGCCTGCCGCCGATGTGCATTCGGGAACCTGCGCCGCTGGCGCACAGGGGAAATGGGGATGCCTGACGACAACCTGGTCGAAGAAGCCGCCTTGCCGAGAGGCAGGGTCTATCTGCATCTCGTTGGCCATCTCGACGTCTCGGCACAAGCCGAGTCGACGTTTAGCACCCGAACTGGGCGGGCTGAAAGATTCCATGTCGCGCGGCCGGCAGTCTCTTGAACCCCGGCGCCTTAATCGGCGCCGTCTCCTTGCCGGGCTGCTAGCGCTGCCTGCCTCGGGTGCCGTCGGTGCAGCGGTGCCTCTGGCCCAGGGGCAATCGGACGATAAATGGTTCGGGGGTGCCGTCTCCCTTCCGCGTCCAAGCGGACCCGTGCTCACGCGCGCGGATGGGCAGATCATTGAAAATCTTGACATTTACGCCCCCTATGGCAACGGGATCACGGCACTCCATCAGGGTGTCATCGTCCGCAGCTGCCGCATTCGTCATGCCATGGGCAGCGGGATATACGCCCGCGGAGCCGCCGGAATACGCTTGCAAGATCTCGAGATCGATCATGTCGGCGCTCCCCCCTCGGTGACCGGGCCAAGTCGGAACCGCAACAACATAGAGCTGGAAAGCTGCCCGGATGCGATCATCATCCGTGTCAAGGCGTCCCGCGGCTCCTCCAATATCTATGTCTTCGAGTCTCCAGGCACCCAGATGAGCTTCCTCGAACTCCACGACGCGCGCGGGCCGTTCCCCCGTGGACAGAATGTGCAGTTCGACCGCTCTCCGGATACCAGCCTGGAAGAATTCTCGGCCGAGAACGGTCCCACCTCCTGGACCGAGGACAACATTTCGGCCTTTCACTCGGACCGCTGTACAATTCGACGTGGACTCGTCTTCTACAATAACAGCCCCACAGGCGTCGGCGTCATGCTGGAGGGAAGCTTCAATTGTCTGGTCGATGACGTCGATGCCGTTCAACAGGGCAACGGCGCCTTCTCGGCCGTTCCTCAGGGTAAGGTCGGCAGTGGCGGTTGTGCGTTCAACCGCTGCCGGAGCCGGGACACGTACAATGAGCCACGGGACGGCAGGGACGCCCCGACCTCCAACGGCCTGTCGTTCCATACGCGGATATCAGAAGGCGCTGAAAAGCACAGTGTTAGGGACTGCTGCGTCTACGCACTCGCCAATCCCGGCAACATCATCTGGCAAAGGGCGGCCGTGAATGCCGGTTGGTCCATCGAGCGCAAGCCATTTGAGCCCAGACCGGCATTGCGGCTCGCCTTCAACTGGCAGTGAGTAGAGTGCGCTGGTACGTCGAATCCGACTTACCGACGACGACGCCAAAAGAGAAGCAGGTCTAATAGCATTGAGCGCGACGGCGACATCCCAAGCGTCCAGAGAGGCGCCGATGCGAGAATCATGCGTCCGGTCGTCGTGCTCGTATCGATAGGTGTGTCGACGATGCGAAGACCGACATCCTTGCTGCCAAGCCTTTCGATGAGCGACAGCACTTCACGGGTTGTACGCGCAACACGGTACGGCTTCGTGACCGCAATCACGTCTCCTTTCCTGGCACATTCGATCGCCCTCTCCAGCTCCGGCGTCGAACCGAATATGCTAGTCTTCTCGCAAAAGTAGTTCTCGGCTCCCAAGCGGGCAAGATAAAGCTTTTGCGCTTCCAGTCTGGCAGCGGGTTCGAAGGTGTTGATACGACAGTAGCCGATGATCATCGCATTCTCCAATCGTAAGAAGCTTTCAGCGAGGCTCCAAGGTGCTCGACGAAGCCGCCGAATCTGGGAGCCTGAATGCTGCCGCGGCTCGGCAGTCCCTTTATCATCTCCCATATCCGGAGAGATCCGCGAGCTCGAGATATTGCTTTGCGATTCCCCGTGCATCGAACCGTCCCGCCCACTGGCGGGCACCTGTCGACAAGCGCGACCAAAGGTCATCATCGTCCAGCACCGCCTTTAGTGTTGCGGCCATCGCCTCGGGCTGTGGCTCGACCACTGCCCCATTCACCCCATCCGCCAGGAGATCCCGGCTGAGCCTTGAGGTCCCGACGATGGGTGTGCCGCTGGCGATCGCCTCCATCACCGTTGCCGAGCCGACAGGAACCGTATAACGCGTGGGGAAAGCGGCGACGCGAACGCGGCTGTGTAGCTCGCGAACGCATGCTCCCTCTGCCATGCCGAGAAGGACTACGCGCCCCCTTATCGGTTCAGAAAGAGCATCGACCGCCTCCTGCACCGGTCTTGTGATGTCACCTGTCACGTAGAGCCTTACAGATGCGTCATTGAGGGCGCCGAATGCCCGGATAGTAGCCTCCGGCACTTTGTACGGCGAGGTGCCGGCGTGAACGATTGCCCGCTCGCGCTCTGCCAGCCCGCGAGACGCATATGACTCGAGATCGATGCATTTGGGAATTTTCAGGATTTGGTCGCTTGGCAGCCCAAGATCTCGCACCAGTTCCTCCTGAAGCTCGGTCGTGGTGGCGACGACGTAATGGCAGCGCCGCATGCTCGCGCGTCGAATGGCTCGCCATTCTGGCGCAAGCGCCCCTTTCCGCCTCTCGAGATCGTGAACGACCTGGACGATCGTGCCACGCAGCGGCAGCGGCATCGTCTCGCTGTGGATGACAAGGTCCGGCCGGAACTGATTGATGATACCGATCGCCCGCAGCCATGCCGCGACTGAGGCCGGTCCGGTCAACGGCGTGCGGCTCAATCCGATTATCGGCAACTCGAGGCGAGGCGAAAGAAGTCGCTGGAATTTTGGGCGGCTTTCGAAGGTGCCGACCACAATCTGCACCTGGTGCCCCAGTTCGAGCAACGCCTGGGCAAGTGCCACAATGAAGATGCTCACGCCATCAGGTGAATCCAAAGGTTCGCGCCGGGTCAAGACAATGCGCATTCGATCAAACCGTCAAAAATAGCAGCCTGCGGGCGGCCGCTGCGTCCCGTTGCACCGTATCTCAGCAATGGAAGCAAATGAGGACCTCTCCGAAGTATGCGAGGCGGCAGGATCGATCCTCGGCGCCAATCGATAAACGACAAATGGGCAGTACCTCGGCCCGCCCTGCGCTCGTTGACGCGTGAAAGCTTGATCTGCCCTAAAGTCGTTTCCTGCCGGCGCATGTTCCGGCTCACCTCACGAGACTGCCGCGAAGGCCCGGATCGGGCGCCTCACCAGGGGTTCATAGATGGCCATCAAACGATTGAAGTTTGCTTCGGGCGTGTATTGCTCCTGATAGGCGGCATAGGCCCGGCTTGCCACTTCCTCCAAGGCAGATCGGTTTGAAAGCGCCCAGCGCACCTTATCGGCCAACGCGCCGGCATTGCCGACAGGAACGACAAGGCCGGTGACGTCCGGCTCCACGACCCCTTTGATCCACGGCAGCTTCGAGCAGATGACCGGCAGCCGGCTTGCGAAGGCCTCGATGACGGTCATGGGAAACAATTCACACCCTTTCGACGGAAAGAGCAGGAATGCTGCAGCCTGCATCTCCTTCAGCACCGTCTCGCGCGACTGACGCCCGAGATATTCCACCCGCTTGCCCGCAGATTGCTCGACGAGCGGAGCCAACGGCCCGTCGCCGATGATCCGTAACGGATAGTCGATCTTCTTCCACGCCTCGAGCAGCGTGGCCACTCCCTTGTGGTGCTCATCCAGTCGTCCGACGAACAGCCCTCCATTGCGACGAAGGTCACCGAATTTCGGCGGCCTGGCAACGGCATTCGGCTTGACGACGATACGTTCGGCCGGCAGGCCGCCTTCCACAAGCTTGTGCCTGGCCCAGTCGGTAAGGGCAATGAAGCGGTCGACCTTGCGGGACCAGGTGCCGGCTCTCTTGTGAAACTCGACCATTGCGGCAACGGCGAGCGTGCCCGCCAGGGAATTCCTGTAGACCTTCTTCGGAACGGTCCACCAGCAGGCGTGGCGCAGACTTCGCTCCCGAAGCCTCTCATCGGGATAAAGCAAGGCGCTGGGACAGAGAATCCTGAAATTGTGCAAGGTCATTACTGATGGCACGCCGGCCTCGCGGCACGCATCCAGGATAGAGGGGCTCAGGAGAGGAAAGAAATTGTGGATATGGACGATATCCGGTGAAAATTCCGCCAATTTTCGGGACAGGGCCCGCCGTGAATGAGGGTTGTATATAACCCCCAGGGCGGTAGAAATTCTCCGCGCGACGCGCACGATATCGTCATTTGTGGCGGAGAACAGCTCGACGTCGATCCCGTTCTGCTTGAGGCACGCGAACTCCTCCCGAACCACGCTGTCCTCTCCGGCTCTTATCTGGTAGAAATTATGAACCATCAAGACGCGCATTGCAGTCCCGCCCCGTCCGAATCTCAGTTCGGCACCCCGGACGGCCGGGGCGACGACGCGACGGCTCCGGAAAAGTCGACTTTTGGCAAAACGACCTCCACAACGTCGCCGGGCGCAAGCCCGAAATCTTCGCTGGCGGGGAGCGTCTCGGCGCCCTGCTCTCGCTTCCTATGGACTGAGATCTCGGGCCGACCCGCGGCTGTCAGCAAGGTGGATTGCCCTTGACCCGTAAGCGCCAGCTTCTGCGCAGTACCCTCAAGACGCGCCGATATCTGGGCCAGATTCATATAGGCCTCCTGTAGCTCTCCCAAGGCCGCGATTTGTCGTTCACTGTCGATCTTGTTCAACTGTCTGACATATTCGCCGCGCTGGCGCTCGATGTTCGATGCCTGGACGATCGTATCGAGCAGTTGGGTTGATGACATAAGCACCGCTCGACGGGCTTCAGATAGTCGCGTGGTCGGCGCCAGGCCCTTCTGAAACAGCGTCCTGACGCTCTCGTAGTCGTCGGTGTCGGCCTGGCTTCCCTCTTCGTCCTTCTTCTTCTTTTCAGACAGGAGCCCCAGCTGCAGGCTGGTGTCCTCCACAGCACGTCGCAGAAGCTCCTTGTCCTTTTCACTGTCTGACAGACGAGCTTCGATATGCGCCGTTGCCGTTTGCTTCAATCGTTCTGCGAGCGCCTCAGGCACCTGCCCGTTCTCGACATATTCGACTTCTTCGCCGAGTTCGGTGCGAAGGCGCCAAATGCGAGTCTGTTCCGTTGCGAATTGCGCCCATAGGGCTTTGTACTCGGAACGGAAATCGGCCGCTTCCATAAGCGGATTGGCGATGCGAACCTGGGCAGCGCTGTAGCCACCCGCAACCGCCACAGCCTGTCGGACGGTCATACCCGGCCGGAAGATGTACTCTCCCGGCTTGGCCACATCACCATAAACATAGATGGGCCGGTATTCGGCAAGCGAAACGAAGACCTGGTCGGTCTGGATAAACTGCGTTATTTCACGGCCGTCCTCGGCCCCCCGCCGATACTGTTTACTGGCGAGACTGCCAGCGATTATTGCCTGCGCTCGTTGAATGGAAAGGCCACTGACGTGAACCGCTCCAACCAGCGCTAAATTCACCTCGCCGTCCACTCCGATCAGCAATCGCTGCCTGAAATCCGGAATACCGGGGACTGATATTTCCAGCGTATCTCCGGGCTGTAGCGTGTAGTCGGCAAGTGCCGCTGTCGGAATCAGAGCGATAGCGCCAGCGAACGAAGCGAGGCGGGTCGAAGCCATGGTCATCGATAGCGCCGACAGCAAGAATCTCAACAGGTTCATGGGTCACCTAACGGGGTCCCCCGTATCTCTACGGGCGACGTAGCACGGGTTTCTCCGGCGCGGGCGAACCTGCGCAATGGACAGCCTATGCTACCAGAGGAGGCATGGCCGAGGCCGAGGAAAATGGCTGGTTCGCTGGCTCATTCGAGGCACTCCTCATGGAACCGGCACGGCTGTATGAGCGGGCAAATCAGCGGACGGCTCTCCTGCTCCTGCCGCGCCAAAATCGCACAACGCGATCCCTTCTACCGAGACAGATAGCCCGCCCTATGTCGGGTGGGCCGCATCCATGTTCGTTCCAATGTATGAACAAGCGCAATGCTGCGTTCGACCGAGTTCAACTGGAGGAAGTTCCACAGCCAAGGCCGGAACGCTGGCGCGAAGCGCGATCAAATAGCCGTATGAGAAAGCAATTCCCACAATCTGTAGAGGGCTCTCCAGGGCCGGATTGACGAACATGGCGAGGAAAATCGTGATGAAGACTGTGGACGCATGATTGCGAACACCGCGTGGCAGTCGATTTGGCGGGAAGGCGACCAAAATGGCAGACACGATCAAAATGAAACCAATGACCCCCGTCCGCAATATAGCCTGAAAGAACGAATTGTGAATTCCTGTCGAGAGTATCTCAAGCATTCTGGCATGCGTAATATTATGGGTGTCGGGAAGAAAGGTAATATCCTCGAATCCGGGAAACTCGTATCGCCATCGGACCGATTCCTTCCCAAATCCGATGCCAAACCCGTATGTATCCGCAACGGATGAGAGTGCGTCCGAAATGAACGCGAGTCTGATCCCGGAGTTCGGGTCCAGAGCAAAGGTTTGAGGTATGAAGTTCAACCCGACTGCATAGGCCGAAGTCAGTGCGGTCGCCAAAGCTGCGGCCATCAACCGGCCGGGCACGCCAATTAGAATGACGATCACCGTGACCGCAAGCACCTTGAACTGAGCCAAGGGGCTGGCGAGGGCTATTCCCAAAAGGAGCAAAATGCCGCTGTATCGGCGCCAGTCGTTCGTCAGAAAAATACCGCCTGCAATGAAAAACACGGCAATGACCATGTTGTTGATCAGCGCACCATAAAGAATCACTATCGCGGCTTGCCCAGATGCGCGCGGATAGTGCACGTCCTGCTGAAACATCACCGCCGGCGCGACAACGAGAGACAGGAACAGGAAAACGGGTGCACCAAAAAAGGCATTGCCGCTCATCAGCCTGCGGCGGAAATAAGCCTTGGACGCCCATGCGACGGCGAAGAATCCTACAATCGGGACGATTTGCCTTGTGACTGCTTCTTGAAGGAAGTGAACCTGCCAGGAATCCGGCATCAGCCCATATCTGGACAGCAGGGCAATGAAGAGGCAGAAGGCGGTGTAAACCGCGAGCAGACGAGGCGGCACCGTTTGCCGCAGCAAGGCATAGGCCAGACAGACACCGACCGGGACCACTATGAAGAAAAGGCCAAGCAGGCGCAGGGATATTGCGAGGGCGCAGGCCAGCCAAATGCCCGAGAGAAAGAGGGTGTAGTCGAGCACGTCAGGGGAATGGCTGCAAACGAGGTCGACCGGCTTTGAACCCTTCCTGCGTGACAATGTCGCTGGCGAGGTCATGACCTGTATTCGCGGTTAGAACTGAAAGCCGCACGGTTCATCCTGGTCAAAATTACTGTCGAGAGTTTCTCTGCAGGGATGATGCGCAGGATTCCCTTGAGGTGATCCGCGAAAGTGCGGCGTGCCTGCAGCACCAGGAGGACCTCGCTGATGACGCCCATGGCCGCTTCCAGATCAGCGGTGTGGTCGGTGCTGTGAAAATCAGCCACTATACAACTGTATTCTTGCTGCAGATGCTGGAGTGCAGCGGAGATGGAGAGCGAGGCATTCAACTCGGGGACTGACCCCGTAGGCCTGAGAACCAGAACTTCCAGCCCTTCCTGATCCGCGGGAATGGTGGCAAACGCCCTGGCGAGCTTGCGACCTGGCTCCGCATTCAGCATTGGCTTGTCCATTGATGGCTTTTGCCAATTCGCATCAACGAGCAGTGTCTTTTGCCCGGTCGCGGCAATGACCCTTGCGAGATGAGCCGCCACCGTGGAGCTTCCGGACTTGGCGAGGGGTGAAGCAACGCCGATCACAAATCCGCCTTGGTGGCCCTGAACTCCGCGCATACGGCTGGCAATCTTGCTCAGCGAACTGTGAAGCTCGGGAGCGTCCTTTGAGTAGACGCGCTGCAAAGACTGCTCGCATGGCCCCACAACATTCCACCTGCGGCGGGGAATTCTGCGTATCCCTACAATCCGATCAAGGCCGGTCGACCTGTGCACATCCTCGACCGTTATCAGGCGGTGGTTCATTACTTGCCTGATCAATGCGTGACCAACGCCGGCAACCCCACCGGCCATAACGGAGAGGGCTACCATCAGGGCCGTTGGCGGCCAACTGCGTTGGGGAGGTGGTTCGGCGGGCGTGATGACCCTTGCGCTCGGGATCAGCGACGAGGCGCTAAAATCGGAGTGGGTCCGCTGCAGAAGGGTACTGTAAAGCGCGCGATAAACCTCGGCCGCGCTCTGCTGCTCGCGAACAAGGGCTCTTGCCCTCTCCGCAGATTCAGGCTCCGGTGGAAGTTTCATCGGTGGTTCGGTCACAAACGCCTTTTCCCGAAGTTCAACCAGCCGCTTGTTCAGATCAGATGTTTCTTCCGCGCGAGCCGCCTGCCGGCGTTCGCGTTGATTTCCGATGTAACCTTCGGCGATCGCGTTCGCGAGCATGGCCGAGAACTGGGGATCGGAAGAGGTGACTCCGATCTCGACGGCGGTGGAGGAACCCATTTGACCAACGGAAAATGCGCGCCTCACAAGGTCCATCGCCTCATGCCTAATATTTGGCTGCGCCGTCGGCAGTTCGATACCGAAGAGAGACGCCAGTTGGCCCCGCACATAGCTGGAGATCCGGGTGCGGAAGCTGTCATCCGTCACAAACTCTTCGTCTTCCGCTAAGCCAGTGTGGTCAACAACGCGTCCGACGACCTCGTCCGACTGAATGACCTGTATCTGGCTCTCTACATAGACCCGCTCATCCGCCTGAGCTTCGCCCGGTTGCGGAGCGGGCGGAGATGAAAGGAGGATCGTTGCATAGGCGGTGTAGTATCCAGGCGAAAGGACTGTATACGCGCCGCCGACACCCAGGCCCACAACCATCCAGAGGAAGCAAAGGCGCCAACTGCGGCGAACAAATCTCAAGATGTCTTTCGCGGTCAGCTCGTCGCGATCCTTGGGTGGGATCGGCTGGTGAGGCGGCCCGGACGGCTGAACGACAAATTGATCGGTGGCGAACATACAGACTCTCCTATGACCGGAAATGATCGGCCTCGTGCTCCAACGGCGCGGATTGGGAGGCCGGGGAATATCCTCGCACCCGGCCTGCGTCGCAAGCGGCCGCCGTGCGAAGGACGGCCGCTCCGCCAATGAGGAAGAAGCCGCCTGAAACCACGAGCACAACGACTTCCTTCGCCACCAAGGCGTAAACAATGGCTTGCTCCGCCATGACGAAAGACAAAAAATATGCGGCCACCAGGAAGACTAGCAAACCGGATGCATTAAGGGCGGCCCATTCATTTTCATATCCGTAACTGAACATAAATATATTTGATGTGAATGTATTTATGTTCATTAGCAACGGTATGATTGCCATTGCGCGCACTATAGGAATTGCTCCTGAAAATTCGTCTCCAAATAGAATCAAAATTATATACGGAGCAACAAACAACATTCCAATACTCATCGCCGCCCCGCCTGCTACGGTGAATAGCGATCTCCTTATCAGTCGCACTCCAGCTGCCGGATCGACATGGGCGTAGTATGAAACTCTTGGTATGAAAGTATCCATAAGCAACTTGAAAAATACCCGCGCGGCTAACAGGAATTTTTCGGCGACAGAATATTGCCCGGCTGCGACATAACCTACGAAATGCTGGACAAGGGCGACAGGAAGGGTGACGAGGGCAGTCTCCACCGCTATGAAGAGGCATCCCTTCCAGCCATTGCGCAGCTGCATTCCAATCGTCGAAAGCGTCACGGACCTGAAGCCGCCGAGCCCAATCGGAAGGATGAAAGGTAAGCAGATGACGCCACTGATGATGGGAACTGCGCTCTGGATGGCAACGGCGAGTGCGACCTGGTCAGGTGATGCGACCATGGCGACGAAACAAACGAGCGCCAGAACGCGAGCAACAACCACCGCGACGGCCGCCTGCCAGGCGCGTTCCAGGCCGACGAAGAGCCAAGCCGGAAAAATAATGCCGCCGGCGGCCGAGAGCATTGCGCACAGGAATGTCGACCTACTGAGCGCCAGCACGTCCCCGGCCAGCACAAGGCCAACCAGGCATACAGCAACGAACAGCACCGCCTTGGTGGCCATGACCTGAGCAACCAGGGACGCGATCGCCGCCGGCTCGTATCGAAGGGAAGCAACCCTGCGTTGCGCGGTCCAATGAAATCCATAGGCCACGACGACGGCAGCGAGTTGCCCGATGGCGAGCGCATACGCGTAGCGCCCGAAACTCATGGGTCCGAGGACACGCCCGGCATAGGGCAAGATGATCAGCGGCTGCAGCACGTCGGTGACATGCAGGACAGCCAGACTGGCGGCCTGTTTGCTCAGAGTCATGGTAGCCTCCAGTCAGGTGCCTGTCGAGGCAATGCACACCCCACAGTCCAGATATGGCAGCGCCGCCTCCCCGCAGCAGCGCCAAAGAACAGCCGGCTGTGAATGAGTTGGCGCAGATCGGCAATACGGCGGTCCAAGTGTGCTCACTGGTCCCGCCTCCCTCTAACCGTCACGAAGTCTGCGCCTGGGAAGCAGCGATGCCTGCAGCAAAGCCAGGATGAACAGGCTGTTCGTCACGAGATACCTGCTCGCCAGCCGGCGGGGATCCTGGAAGAGCCGGTGCAGCCATTCCAGCCCGCTCTTCTGCATCCATTGCGGCGCCCGCTTGACGTCTCCGGCGTGGAAATCGAAAGCTGCTCCTACCCCCAACATGACCGCATTGACCCGGCCGCGATGCGCCTGCATCCAGCTTTCCTGCTTGGGACATCCGAGCCCCACCCACATGATCCTCGCACCGGACTTATTGATCATTCTGACCACTGCCTCATCCTCCTCGGCCGACAGAGGGCGCAGCGGAGGAGAGTAAGAGCCTACGATGTTTATGCCGGCAAACTCGGTTCGAATACACTGTTCGAGACGCTGGAGGGTGCCGGGGCTGCCGCCGTACAGGAACATTGCCGAGCCCAGTTCCGATGCCCTCCGGCAACAAATCCACATCAGGTCCGGTCCGGCGATGCGCGGCTGAGCCGCGTGTCCCTGCCGTCTCAGCATCCAGGCCACCGGTGCTCCATCGGGCGCGACAAGGTCGGCGCTATCCATCGCTTCGGCATGGGCGCGATTGCGGCGGGCGGTGACGACACTGTGGGCATTGCACAGGAAAACCGTTCGGCTCTCCCGCCGCAGGGCCCAGTCGAAGACGCAGTTGACTGCCTGCGCCAAGCCCAGGGCGTGCACCGGTACCCCAAGCACTTGCTCGCGCACTACTCCCTGATCGATCGCGAGCTCTGTCATGCCACCCTCGATTGCTGCAATGGTAAGCCATCATCACAACGTGCGAGCATCTCGAGTTCAATTGCTATTCCGAACGGGAAGCTGGCGGGCTGCGCTCATCGGAGGTACTTAAAAGGAATCCTCTCCGAACCGGATAGATAGGTAACAGAATGGATCGATTGCGTAGGTGACAGTTTTCTTGCCGGCCGGGAGGACCGGCGATGGTTCGGCAAGAGACTGGCATTATGGACGCGCGGCTTCGGTTTGTTGTGGAGTGCCTTACCGGCGATGAGACGATGACGCAGCTGTGTGCTGAGTTCGGGGTGTCGCGCAAGACCGGCTACAGATGGCTTGGTCGCTATCGCGCGCTCGGCTCGGAAGATTTGCGTGACCTGCCGCGGGCGCCGCTCAATCATGGCCGGGCGACGGCTTTGGATCTGGTGGAACAGATCGTTGCGGCCAACGAGACCCACCCGCCGTGGGGAAGAAGATCGTTGTACGGCTGAAGCGCATCGCTCCCGAGTTGGCCTGGCCATCGACCTCGACGGCTGGGCGATCCTTGCGCGGCACGGCCTTGTCAGCGTCCACAAGCGGGCACGGCTGCGGGCCTGTGGCAACCGACCATGTGGTTGCAAGCCGAGGCGCCGAACGCGGTGTGGACAGGCGATCACAAGGGCTGGTTCCGAACCCGTGACGGGTAGCTCTGCGAGCCGTTGACGGTGATGGATGCGTCGAGCCGCTACCTAGTGCGCTCGAGGCGACGGGCTCGACGGCGGATGACGATGCCTGGCCGGTATTCGAGCGGCTGTTTGAGCAGCATGGCCTGCCGGATCGGCTCAGAAGCGATAGTGGCCCGCCCTTCGCGTCGGCCGGCGTCACCGGGTTGACGCCGCTTGCGGTGCGCTTCATCAAGCTCGGCATCACGCTGGAGCGGATCGCGCCCGGCAAGCCGCAGCAGAACGGCCGCCACCAGCGCTTCCACCTGACGATGCTGCCGCTGGCCGAGGTGCCGGAGGCCGACAGAACGGCCCAGGGGCAAGCCTTCGAGGCCTTTCGCCACGCCTACAAATTATGAGCGTCCGCATGAGGCGGACACCCGGGCGCAGCATTACCGCGCCTCGCCCCGACGACACCGCCCGAGCCCGACTAATCTGGCCGAGGCGGTGGCGCGCAGCGTGCGCCACAATGGAGATCAGGCGGAACGGCGGCTTCATCTACGTTTCCAAGGCGCTGGCCGGCGAAGCGGTCGCCGCCGAAACCGAGGATGGTGAAATCGCGCTCCGCTTCCACGCCCATCCACTTGGCATCATCGGTACCAGGCGCATGAAGCTGGTGCGCCGCAGCGCCGGGGGTTGCCTACGGCATCGGGCGACACCGCGACGATCTTGACGCCGATATGCTGCCGGCGTGCCGGCGGCAACGGAGAGAACAACGGATATTCCTTTTAGGTACCTCCGATGAGCGCCGCCCGCCAGCTTCCCGTTCGGAATAGCAATTGAACTCGAAGTGCTCGCACGCTGTGATGATGGCTCACCATTGCAGCAATCGAGGGTGGCATGACAGAGCTCGCGATCCATCAGGGAGTGGTGGCATGTCGCAACTGTTCGCGAGATGATGCCCTCCGGTTGCACCCTAAAGAATTCACGCAGGATTATCTGGCATCGCTTTGCATCGCATTGGCGCAGATCGATACGGACGCCGTGCAGGAGGCGATACAATTGCTGCGCGCCGTACGCGATGCGGGCGGCACAGTCTTCGTCGCCGGCAACGGCGGCAGTGCAGCGACAGCGTCCCACTGGGTCAATGACCTCGGTAAGGCCACGAAACGCTCGGGAAGGCCGCCAATCCGGGTGATAGGCCTGACAGACAACGTCTCCTGGATGACAGCGCTCGGCAATGACGAAGGCTACGAGCGTATCTTTGCCGGCCAGATGGAGAACTTCGCCAAGCCGGGTGACGTGCTCATAGTGATTTCAGCCAGCGGGAACTCGCTTAATCTCGTGCGGGCAGTCGAACTCGCTCGCGAAAGGAAGGTAGCCACCATCGGCATTGTCGGTTTTGACGGCGGCAGGCTTAAAGAGCTCGTCGATCAGCCAGTATGGGTGCGGTCCGAAAAAGGCGCCTACGAACTCGTCGAGGACGTCCACGCCGCGATCTGTCATGCCATCACGCGATACCTCATCGCCGACCGACCGGAGCGCGGTCAATGAATATTGTCCTGCCGAGCTCTCCCTGCCTGCAAAAGGCGGATGTCGAAGGGCGCACCTACAGCCGGCCCCGCCAGGCGGTCATCCTGGCCGGCGGGCGTGGCACGCGCATGCGGCCGATCACACTCGATCGCCCGAAACCAATGGTGCCGGTGCTCGGCCGCCCTTTTTTGGAATACCAGATCGAACAGCTGCGGCAGGACGGGTTCGAAAGGGTTCTTCTTCTACTCGGGTATTTGCCCCATGTGGTGATGGACCATTTCGGCGACGGCAGCAGGTTCGGCCTCAATATCGAATATGCCGTCACCCGTCCCGACGACCTCACCAGCAGCCGGGTATCCAATGCCCGTCACCTCATAGATCCGTGTTTCCTGCTGCTGTATTGCGACAACTACTGGCCGATGCGCATGGAGCGGCTGTGGCAACGCTTCTGTGCGGCTGGCAAGCCTGGAATGATCACGGTCTACAGCAACAAGGACGGCTATTCACGCGGCAGCGTGATCCTTGATGCGAACGACAATGTGACCGTCTTCGACCGGCTCCGCACCACGCCCGGGCTGCAGGGAGTCGAGATCAGCTATTCGATACTGACCGATCTCGCCCTCGAACTCCTGCCCGACGAGGACACCCTCTTCGAGGAGGCCATCTACACGCCGCTCGCGACGCAGCATCGCCTCGCCGCCTTCTTGAGCGAGCACCGCTATTACAGCGTGGGCTCGATCGAGCGTCTACCCGCGACGGAGCGCTTTATGAGCCGCGAAAAGACCATGCTCGTAGACAGGGACGGCGTACTCAACTGCAGACCGCCACGGGCTCAATATGTGTGTTCATGGGACCAGTGGGCGTGGGTTCCGGGTGCAAAGCAGGCGTTGGCCCTTTTGAACGAGGCCGGCTACCGCATCATCATCATCTCCAACCAGGCAGGGATAGCGCGCGGAGCAATGACCGCCGCTGATCTCGAGACGCTTCACCAGCGCATGTGCGCCGAGTGCGAAGCCGTCGGCGGCAAGATCGCGGAGATCTACCACTGCCCACACGGGTGGGACGACGGCTGCGACTGCCGCAAGCCCAAACCCGGCATGCTGTATCAGGCACAGCGCGACTTTGATCTCGACCTCACACGCACACTCTTTGTCGGCGATGACGATCGTGACCGTCAGGCGGCCGAAGCCGCAGACTGCCTATATGCGCAAGTAAGAGAGCAATGCT
Source organism: Mesorhizobium sp. M1428 (assembly GCF_040317515.1). NCBI lineage: Bacteria > Pseudomonadati > Pseudomonadota > Alphaproteobacteria > Hyphomicrobiales > Phyllobacteriaceae > Mesorhizobium > Mesorhizobium sp. M1428. The sequence continues at coordinate 70,625 of NZ_JAMYKT010000003.1, read as the reverse complement.
CGCTTCTGGACCTCACCCGTCAACTCCTTTCGAAAGCGGAGCACGGCAGACATGAATGAACCAACACGCGTTCTCGTCACCGGACACTGTGGATATCTCGGTTCTGTCATGGTGCCCCTGCTGCTGGCGGCGGGCTATGAGGTGGTCGGGTTAGACGTAGGATATTTTCGTGCGTGCACCCTGGGAGCCGACAACGGCAGTGTGCCCGAGATCACAAAGGATCTGCGCGCCATCGAACCCCCGGATCTGCAGGGCTTTGATGCGGTAATCCATCTGGCGGCACTCTCGAACGACCCGATCGGAAATCTCAACGCGGATTGGACGAGGCAGATCAATGCGGAAGGGACAATTCGTCTGGCCACGATGGCCAAGGCGGCCGGCATTCGGCGGTTCGTATTTTCTTCCTCTTGCATCATGTATGGCATGTCGGACGCCGCCGTCGTCGACGAAATCGCCCCGCTGGCGCCGCAAACAGAATACGCAAGATCGAAAGCTGTTGCCGAAGAAGCGCTGCGCGCGCTGGCGGACGACCGGTTCTCGCCCGTCTATTGCCGCAACGGCACCGTCTATGGTTTCTCGCCGCGGATGCGCTTCGACACCGTGCTGAACAATTTCATGGGCAGCGCCTTCACCACTGGACGTGTCGAAGTCCATAGCGATGGCACGCCATGGCGGCCCGTGGTTCATGTTCAGGATGTCGCGCGCTATTTCAAATTGATGCTGGAGGCGCCGCTACAAGACATCCACAATGAGGCCTTCAACATGGGTGTTGAAAGCCTCAATCTTCAGGTGCGCGAGATAGCGGAGATCGCGGTTGAGGCCGTCCCCGGCGCGCAGCTCACAATGACACCGAAGCCGGGCGCGGATCAAAGGACCTACAAGGCGGATTTCAGCAAGTTTTCACGGACTTTCCCGGATTTCGAGTTTCGGACGGCGCGAATTCGAGCGCAGGAGCTTTATGAGGCATTCCGCTCGATCGCACTTACATTCGAAGACTTTACCGACAAGCGCTTCACGCGGCTGCGCTGGCTCGATCATTTGCTCAAGGCGGGGATGCTTGATGATCAGCTGCACTGGCGAACGGCACAGCCGCGTGTTGCCTAATTTTCATTTCGTCGATTTTCGAGGGCAAAATATGGAACAGCTAGACGGGACCAAAGTCGTGGAGCGCCGCTCAGGACTGGACCTTCCGACCATCATCGATCGCGCTGCACAGCGTCTGCCGTCTCTTGTCCTGACACGCACTCCTTTGCGCGTCAGTTTTGCTGGCGGCGGTACCGATCTGCCCGATTTCTACAATCTCGATTGCGGCGCGGTCTTCAGCGCGGCAGTGGACAAGTACATCTATGTCACCGTCAAGCGTCACAGCGTGATCTTCAACGAACCCATCCGCTTGAACTATTCACAGACGGAGCAGGTAAACACCATAGGGGAGATCAAGAACAACATCGCTCGCGAATGCCTGCGTTTCCTGGAGATCGAACCGCCAATTTACATCTCGACGGTCGGAGACATGCCGGCCTCGACGGGCATGGGGGGGTCGAGCTCGTTCACGGTGGGACTGCTCAACGCCCTGCACGCATTCCGGGGAGAACGTGTCACCCCTGGCCAGCTGGCCGAAGAGGCATGTCACATCGAGATGGACATCCTCAAGGAACCGATTGGCAAGCAGGACCAGTATGCCGCCGCGTTCGGGGGCATGAACCTGTTCCGCTTCCAGCCGGGCGGCGCGGTAACGGTCGAGCCACAGCGGGTGCGCAATGGCGCCGTCGAACATCTCTTCAGCAACCTGATGATGTTCTGGACATCGCATCAGCGACCGGCCAGTTCCGTGCTGGCAGAGCAGAAGGCGAAAACGTCAAGCAATCTCGATACGCTCAGGCGGATGCGGGACGATGCCTTCATGCTTCAGGAGATCTTTTCGGAGCCCGTCATCGACATAGAACGCTTCGGTGCCGTCCTTCACGCAGGGTGGGAGATGAAGCGGAGTTTGGCGTCTCGCGTGAGCAACGCGGAGATCAATGGCCACTACGACCTCGCCAGGGATGCAGGTGCGGAAGGCGGCAAGCTATGTGGCGCCGGCGGCGGCGGATTCCTTATGTTCGCGGTCAAGCCGGAACGCCGGGAAAGTGTCCGACGCGCACTCTCACACCTAGCCTATGTGCCTATCGGCTATGAAGTCCACGGCTCGCGCCTCTTGCATCCGGCGCAAGTCTGATGCGGTCCTTCGATCGCACAAGCGGACCGCCGGCGCGAGCAACCCTCAGGAGAGATCGTGGGAGATGCGACCCGACGTGACACTCATTTGACCAATGGATCCACGATGCTTTTCATAAAGACCGATATTCCCGGCGCCACCCTGGTGGAACTGGAGAAATTCGAAGACGAGCGGGGCTCTTTCGCACGCGGCTGGTGTTCGCGGGAGTTTGCTGAGCAGGGGCTTCCGGATCGTGTCGTGCAGATGAATATTTCATACAACAGGCACAAGCACACACTGCGCGGCTTTCATTATCAGCTGGCTCCCCATGGCGAGGACAAGATGCTTCGCTGCATCCGGGGCAGCCTGTACGACGTGCTGATCGACCTGCGGCCCCAATCGCCCACCTATAAGGAGCACCTCACGGTGGAACTTTCAGCGGCGAACCAACGGATGCTGGTCATACCGAAGGGCTGCGCGAACGCCTTTCTCACCATGGAGGACCACTCCGAGGCGACATATCTCGTCTCCGAATTCTACACACCGGCAGCCGAGCGCGGTGTTCGCTGGAACGATCCTGCCTTCGCCGTGATGTGGCCGGTGGATGCGCCAGCGCAGATTTCTGACAAGGACCGAAGCTGGCCGGATTATGACCGCTAACCTTTCGCCGCCCACTTTCGGGAGCAGCACAGGGGAACGTAAATGTTCATTGTCGACAGGGAGTTGGAGAGCCTCCAGGCTCAGGGGCGGCCAATTCGCGTGGGTATGGTGGGGGCCGGGTTCATGGCCCAAGGGATCGCGCTGCAGATGCTGCGATATGTCCCAGGCATGGAGCTCGCGGCGATTTCCAACAGGCACGTGGAAAAGGCGCGAGATGCCTATGCCGCTGCAGGCGAAGACGATGTGACGGAGGCGACCAGCACCAAAGCGCTTGAGGATCTCGTGGCGCGCGGTCGCCGCGCGATCACGGCGGACCCGATGCACATTTGCGAGGCCGACGGCATCGACGTCATCGTCGAGGCGACAGGCGCGATCGAGTTCGCTGCCCACGTCACAATGCGCGCGATCCGGCACAGCAAGCATGTCGCCCTGATGAATGCCGAGCTCGACGGCACGATCGGACCGATCCTGAAAGTGTATGCCGACCGGGCAGGAGTGGTCCTCACCAATGTGGAGGGCGATCAGCCCGGTGTAATCATGAACCTCTACCGTTGGGTCAGAGGCCTGGGCATACGTCCGGTGCTTTGCGGGAACATCAAGGGCCTGCACGATCCCTACCGAAATCCGACGACCCAGGAGGGTTTTGCCAAGAAGTGGGGAATGAAGGCCCCGATGGTCACCTCCTTCGCGGACGGCACGAAGATTTCGTTCGAGAACGCCATCGTAGCCAACGCCACCGGCATGCGGGTGGCGAAGCGCGGCATGTACGGGCCTGTGGTCGAGCCTGGTAGCCCGATCCAGGGGGCGGTCGGCTGGTATCCGCTCAATCAGCTCCTCGAGGGGCCAGGGATAGTTGATTATTGTGTCGGCGCCATGCCCAACCCCGGTATCTTCGTTCTTGGCACCACAGAGGATGCCGTAGAGAAGCACTATCTCTCACTCTACAAGATGGGCCCCGGACCGCTCTACTGTTTCTATTGGCCTTATCATCTGTGTCATTTCGAGGTGCCCTCCACGGTGGCGAGAGCCGCAATATTCGGCGATGCTGCGATTGCGCCCCTGGGTGCGCCGACCGTTGATGTGGTGGCCGCCGCAAAGCGGGATCTTAGTGCCGGAGAGATCCTCGATGGCCTTGGACATTACATGACCTACGGGCTCTGCGAGAACGCGCGGACGGTGCACGCCGAGCGGCTTGTGCCGATCGGGCTCGCCGAGGGGTGCCGGCTGCTGCGCGACGTGAAGCGGGACGAGGTGCTCGGCTATGACGACATCGAGCTTCCGGTCGGGCGGCTTTGCGACGCACTGCGCCGGGAGCAGGATCTTGCCTTCTTCGGGCGCTCTGCAGCCTCCCTGCGTCGCGAGGTTTCTGCGACCGCTTAGTTAGCAGGACTCCAGTTGTTTCGCCGACCGAACCCGAGAGTTGAGATGGCCGAACCGATGGCGCGAACGTTAACCGATTTACATTGCCTGACGTATGCTGCCGCGCTTTGCCTCCTCTTTGTGGGTACGACTTTCCTGGCCCTTAACCCGGATTGGATCGACAGGCCCCTCGCAAAGGCCGTCAATACCGTAGCGACCAATCAGCCCTTCGCCAGCCGGCTCGCTTTCGTTGCCGTCTACCCAACAACCGAGGGCGCTATAGCTGTGTCCTTGCTTTGGTATTGCTGGTTCGCCCATGACGGGCCGGAATCGAGGGCAAGGCTGGTGAGCGGCGTCTGCGCAGCTGTCCTCGCGGCGCTCGTAGCGCATTTCCTGCAGAGCACTCTGCCGACGACGCCAAAGCCGATTTTTGACTCCGCACTTGGGCTTCATATCCCGGATGTTCTGGGCGACGCTGCCGTTCTGCGCTCAGCGCCGTTCGCCGGCACCCCCGGGTTCCCCAGCGAGCGAGCGGTTCTGTTCGCGGGTCTAGCGATCGCCATTCTTCACGTTCACTTCGAACTCGGACTCCTCGCCCTGACCTGCACCTTGGTGGTAGAGCTTGCGCGAGTCTACTTGGGGCTGCATTACCCGACCAATGCTCTGGGTAGCCTCGCCTTGGCCGCGACCTTGGCATGGCTAGCACAAACGCGACCGAGCCTTGAACTCGGCGCCCTGGTTCTCCTGTGGGAGCGCGGCGCCCCACCAAGCTTCTATCTGTGCAGCTTTCTGGCCTCGTACGTTGTTGTGGCGTTCCAGGGCTTGCGCGAACTTGCCAAAGGGCTTCTCCAGTAGGAATTGGTGTGAAGCCGGCCAGCGACACGACGACCTCGAATTTATCGGGCGTGCATCGCCGGGCTGGAAGCGTCAGCTTGGCCAAACAACAATCATGCAGAAGGGTGTTCGCAACAGCGGCGAATTACCTCAATGCAAGGGATCAAAACATAAGCATTCGGCAAGCTGTATAAGGCCCCTCTACGGCTTCCACTGGCCGTATCACCTCTGCCATTTTACATTGCGCGCCGCGCTGTTCAACAAGCTCGATCTCTCCGCTCGGCGAACCCAGGTCAATTTCGTTGCAACCGCCAAGGCCGATTCGAACTGCCCGCCCTGTGCGTTCAGCTCCGCAAGGACCGGATTGCCACTTCTTCGGCTCCGCAGTAGCCGGCACAGCTTACGGACGAGGGCATCGGCGTAGGGACTCGTGAGCCGGCGCTCGCAGCGGGGCGGCTAGTTCCTATGCAGTAGGACGAAGACGTTACCCCACCCCAAGGCGACGCTCCCGCAGCATCTGTTACGAACTCCGAGCGATGGGATTACCTCCTTTTGCTGGAGCGCCTGCCACAATGGCACTCTGGTCGCGGGAGGGAATTGATGTAAAATTTACAGGGCGATAGCCGCTCCGCGTTAGGCCAGACTGAGCCCATCTGGCGCTCTGGTCCATTTTGGACACGGTGAGGACGGCGCAGTCAGGCGGAACAGCTACAATAAATAAGCCAAAGGCACTATTGATGTATAATCCAGATTGGCTCCGGTATTGTAAGCGCGTTGTAAGGGCTGCCTTAGGATTCGATCACCTTCTCCGGCCCGAATGCTCTGTTCCTACACAAAAACTCGGCTCCGTATATGGAGGTTGGGTGGTTGCGGTCGAGCCTCTTCTAGGTGTCCCCTCCCCTATTGTTCTTTCCTTTGGCTTAGGGGACGACATTTCATTTGATCAGGAAATCAGCAAAGTATTCGGTGCAAAGGTCTTTGGGTTTGATCCGACTCCGGCCAGTCTTGACTGGATTGCCGCTCAGGAATTACCCCCCACTGTGCGGATCTACCCCTTGGGAATATCTAATTTCGACGGGGAGCAGACGTTTTCTGTGTCCGAAGATGATACACGCAGCAATTTTTCCACGAAGATGATTACAGGCAAGAGCATTGTCTGCAACGTGAGGCGTTACTCTACTATCCTGGATATGCTCGGACTGGCAACTATAGATGTGCTGAAACTCGACGTTGAGGGGGCAGAGCACGACGTTCTTCCAGAGGTGCTTGGATCTGGTGTTTTACCGAGACAGATTCTCGTCGAGTTTCACCACTGGTGGCACCGCACTCCGGTGGAGCAAACCTACCGAACAGTGGAAGCGATAAAGGGCCAGGGTTACACCCTGTTCCATGTTTCTCCTGCGGGCCACGAATTGTCATTTTTGCTGACGCGATAACAAGCCTTACGAGAACTTTCGACAAGCCACCCTCGGTGGCGGGGATCGTCGGCAACAATCTGACGCCACGCTTGCTAGGTGACCCGAGATGCAGGCCGGACGCGAACCGTTTCTCAGCAGGCATCGCCCGCGCCGCACTGGTCAGTCGACCCACATGTTCGGCATTGCCGACGGCAGGATGGCCGGCAAGCAGCTCGCGGAGAAGCGATGGCGCAAGCGCGCTTGTGAACTGACCACTCGCGGCAGGGCGGCTACGAGCATAGGCCGAAGAGGCTAGCCACGCAGAAAGGGGACGCACGGGAAGTTGCCGTGACGGGCATCGAGGCAGTGGGGATTACCTCCTTTGCTGGCGTGCCTGCCACAATGACACTCTGGTCGAACAAAGCGCTTTCGCCTTTCATTAGAGGAGTGCGGGGGCGGACCGTCGGTCGACGGCGCCACCACAGCCCTCAAAGATTGGATGGGACCCAAATGACTGATCGCATTGCGCTCATAACTGGTGTGACCGGTCAGGACGGGGCCTACCTTGCCAGACTGCTGCTGGAGAATGGCTATACTGTGCATGGACTGAAACGCAGATCCTCCTCCTTCAATACCGAACGCATCGACGACATCTACGTCGATCCGCACGAACCGGACGCACGCTTTTTTCTCCACTACGCCGACCTGACCGATGCGACCAATCTCATTCGCATCATTCAGGAGACTCGCCCTACCGAAATCTACAATCTGGCGGCTCAAAGCCATGTCCAGGTAAGCTTCGAGACGCCTGAATATACCGGCAACGCCGATGCCCTTGGCACACTCAGGCTGCTTGAAGCCATCCGCATCCTGAAGATGGGAGAGCGGGTGCGCTTTTATCAAGCGTCAACCTCCGAGTTGTTCGGCAAAGTCCAGGAGGTGCCCCAGACGGAGGAGACACCGTTCTACCCGCGCTCTCCCTATGCGGCGGCCAAACTCTATGCCTATTGGATCACGATCAACTACCGTGAAGCGTACGGAATGTTCGCTTCCAATGGCATACTGTTTAATCATGAAGGCCCCACGCGCGGCGAGACGTTTGTGACCCGCAAGATCACACGTGCGGTTGCCGGTATCGAGCGAGGCTTCCAGTCCGCCCTCTATCTTGGAAATCTGGATGCGAAACGCGACTGGGGGCATGCTCGCGACTATGTGGAGGGCATGTGGCGGATTCTTCAGCACGCCGAGCCAGACGACTTCGTCCTCGCCACGGGCGAAACCCACTCGGTTCGAGAGTTCGTAGAGCGTGCCTTTCGGGCAGTCGGCCGCGTCATCGTGTGGGAAGGTAAGGGGGTGAACGAGATCGGCCGAGATGGCAAGACAGGAGAGATCCTCGTCCGGGTCGACCCACGCCATTTCCGTCCGACGGAGGTCGATCTCCTGATGGGAAATCCGGCGAAAGCCCGCTCAAAGCTCGGCTGGTCGCCAAAGACGACGTTCAGCGACCTCGTGGCGGAAATGGTGGCCGCCGATCTGAAACGTCTGGAGCAAGAGAGCTGGCACAGGGACAGTAGCGTCTAGAAAGGGCCACCGGTCATGGACTACCATATCGGCTCGACGCAAAACGAATATTTGTGGCTGGCCAACGCGGGATGTCGGCTCGGGTGTGGCCCGGCGACTGAGGGGCAATTTTGCTTTGTGATGCCCTTTGGATTGAGGCGCGATCCACTGGTTATGGCGAGGCGAACCGAGGGTCGGCAGCGTCCTGGCCCAGTGACTTGACCAAGCCTTGATCACGGGCCAGGATTGCGCCTATTGTCGCGCAGAGCAGCGATTGTCGGGCAATCCACACTCAGCTCAACGGCAATGCACACGGCTCGCCACGATGGCCCCGACGCGGACAAGGACAGGAAAATGGCCATTGGCGAGGCCAAGACGCATCTCTCGGAACTGCTTTCAAGGGTCGGCGAGGAGGTAATTATTTCACGCGGCAACGATCCCATCGCTAAACTGTCGCGGATTCAACGGCGCAACGATGTCGAGGCCGTCATCGAAGAGATCAGCGCCGCTCGCGCCCGTGCCAAGCCCGTGACGCAGGACGAAATTCGGGCCTGGCGCGATGAAGGACGCCGCGCTTGATGGTGATCATCGTCTGATGCCTTTCGTTGTCGACCTTTCCATGGCGGCTGCCTGGATTCTTCCTGATGAAGATAGCGAGGCGGCGACCGCCCTGATGCAACGATTGCCGGGAACAACGGCACCTGTCCCTTCCCTGTTCTGGCGAGAGCCGCGGAACGTCGTCTAGATGGCCGAGCGGCGTGGCCGCATCACGGCGGGCGAAGCTGCCACCACCATGGCACGGCTGCGCCGATTGCCGCTGGAGTACGCCGGCAGCGGATCGGACGGCGCAGTGCTGACGCTAGCGGGTTCGCACGGGCTCAGCGCCTATGACGCCGCCTATCTTGCGCTGGCAATCGAAACCGAGTTGCCGCTGGCCACCCTCGATCGCAAGCTCGCACTTGCCGCGCGCCACCAGGGAGTCCGAATTCTCGGGCCGCTCGCGAATGGCAACTGACCGCTTCGCTCGACCACCTGCCTATGTTGTTCGACGTGCCGAAGCCTTCGCGGCTCTCGATTCCGTGCTGCCCTTGGACCGCCGAGATTTTCTCGCCGAACTTTGACCGACAACGACCTGGGAACCTGCGCCATCTGGCTAGGAAGGCATTTTGTGCCCAGAGGCGCTTGACCGCCGGTCGGCCCGAAACACGGTTAGGATCCTATTTGCGGAAAGAAACGGGCACAAGCGGCCTTGGCAGTTCGACAACCCGCCGATATGCGGGACAAGGGTGGCTGCAATGCCGGGGCCCAAAATGCTCCTGGCATGCCGCCCGGGTCCGCCGAAGGACCGATAGCCTTGACGCAGAAGGGGATCACTCTGAAAGAGGTGGCCGCCGCGGCAAACGTATCGCGGGCGACGGCTGCGCGGGCGCTCAACAGTTATGGTTACGTCGGCGACGAGACCGCGCTTCAGGTTGGGCTGTCGGGCCAAACGCGTCGCGCAGGCGCTGCGCAGCGGGCAATTGCCTCTCGTCGGCTTAACTGCCCCATATCGGCGAAAGACTTTGGGAAGAGTGAACGCCGCCGGTGTCTACGACTGCGACAGCTTGCCGAAGCTAGGTCGCGTTGGCAAAAAATTTGCGACCAGGATCCGGCAAGGTATGGACGGTATATTTCGCGACCCTAATTAAACACTATGAGCCGTTTGCTGCTTAGCTTCGTCTCGATGTTGTTTTCCACCCCGCTTCTTTATGCGCAAGAGTGGCAGCCCTTCGGCGTCAAGCAGTTTGGCTTTGTATTCGATGTGCCCCCTGGCTTTGTTCTGACTCAGCGTTCCGACCAGGGGGCAGCTTTTCAGGGCAAAAACGGGGCCTTTCTTGCTGTTTGGGGCGCAAGGCTCGGAAAGGCCAGTTTCCGCGCCGAAATAGAGCATCGAATTGTCGAGGACGAAAAGGCAGGCTGGAAAGTGACCTATCGGCGCGTTAAGCCGACTTGGGCCAGTTATTCCGGCCTCAGGGACGGGCAAATCCGCTATGTACGCGTCATTGCGATCTGCAATGACCGTGCGGCGCTCTTTACAATGAACTACAGCAGATCCGAAAAAATCCCCTACGATCCCGTCGTGGTGCGAATGGTGCGATCCCTACGGGCGGAAGGCTGCTAGAGCCAGATCACACGCTGTAGAAATATGGCTTCTGCAGGGTGAAAGCGAGAGAGGGCCCCGAACCCGATCAACTGGCTCTCGCCCTGGAAGGCCTCGACGGCGATATTGCCCGCGGCGGGAGAGGCGAGCCGGCGTCGAGAGGTCGCCGTCCGAGCGACCGTCCGATCGTAAGACGCTGCCCGATCATCTGCCGCGCGAGAATATTTTGGTCGACATCGGCGCACGGTCTGCACTTGCTGGGGCGGCGCACTTGATGCCAGGGGTGAGAGCGTGAGCAGCACGCTCGACTGGGTTCCGGCGCAGCTTTGCATGGTCCGCATCACGCGACCCAAATGCGCGTACCGTGTCCGCTCACGGTCGAACCTATTCTGGATTCGACAACAAAAGTCAAATAGCGCATAATTTCGTCTAGAGTTGAGGAATTCATTCATGCGTGTGGGTGAATTTTCGTGCGAGTTGTCCGCAGCGCTTTTCTCAGGCTGCACGCCCGACTACTTGAACCACTACGATACGGTGACGCTCGCGGCGGCGATGCGTACCAGCCAATATGCTTTTACAGACCGTTGACCCGTTCAATCCGAATAGCGACAACATATCGAAGGCGGCGGCACGCGCCGCTGCGATCGTCAATCAATTTTTTAGGCGTTTTCGGTCGCCCCGACGCAGCCATCACGGCGCGGCGGCGGTGATTTGGACTCGGAGGCGGCAAGGGAAACAATCCGGTCGTGGCCGGTCTGGTAAATGTCACTGGCAGTGATTCCAACAGGCCCGACGGCGATCACGATGGCGTTGGGTGCGAGTGAAAACGGTCTTGGACAGGTCTCGCTACGACAATCGTTCCGATCGGTGGCGCCGACGCACTGGAGCAAAGCTCCGGCGTGCCCGCCAACTGGCGGGCGTTCCGAAGCGGGTCGTCTTAGTGACGGTAGCCGCCCTGGCCGCCTTGATCACGCAGTTCGTCCTCCAGCACAGCGACCGCCTCCCCGAGACCAATCTCTCAAATTCGATCGGACCGACGACGGCCCCGATCGCCGGGATAGCTTCGGTCACTGACGGTGACACGATCGAGATCCAAGGCCACCTTATCCGATAATGGCATAGACGCGCCCGAGAGGCAGCAATATTGCCATGACGCCAAAGGCTTCGAATATGCATGCGGCCGTCGCTCCGCTGAAGCGCTGGACGGCTTTCTCTCGTCGTCAAAGCCGGTCCAATGCAGGTTTGTGAGTTGGGATCGCTTTGGCCGTTATGTTGGCAGCTGTGCGCGTGCTGACGGCTCTGACGTTGCCGGTTGGCAGGTCGAGAACGGCCAGGCGCTTGACTGGCCTCGCTACAGCCACGGTGCCTATGCAGGACTTCAGGCGAATGCCCAAGCGGCGAAGCTCGGCCTGTGGGCCGGAACGTTTCAGAAGCCGTGGGATTGGCGAGGGTCCCCAGCACTTGCGACCGGGTTCAGGCGTTGAAGGCAGAACCAGAGAAGGCACCGGAGCAAAAATTATCCAAACGGGCTCTGCGAGGTTGGGCGCCGCCTGAAGGACGTCGGCCAGCCATTAGGTATTTCGACGCGTTACGCTCATTCCATGATTCCATGTTGATTTGGCGACAAAGCATGGTCGAAACCGCAGCGGCTGATGACTGGGGGTACCGGAGCACGTCGGCAGCAAACGGTTCGGGCCGACGCCACCTCTCTGCGGCGCCCCTTTGTGCCTCGCCGCCGCGGCGTCATTGTCAGGCAGTCAGAGGGCAACGCCCCGCTCAGCGGCCCGCGTCCGATCCCGCGGCTGATCTCGCAACGCGGTCGGCCTTTCCGAGCACATAGCTAGGAATCTTGACTGCAATGATTGAGAGAATGCCGATGATTGTGCCGGCGATCACATCTATCAAATGATGACCGCCTTCCGGCAGCGTGGCCACAATCATGGCGGCATTCACCAGGGCCAACACGACAAAAAGTGGCCGGATGGTCCGCGCGGCATAGACCACCGCCAATCCAAGTGCCGTGTGGAACGACGGGAACGTGACGAGCCCTGTGCCTTTAGTCATAATTAGATCAAACGGCTCGCCTGATCGCAGCGCCATAAGCACATGATGGTGCCACATTCCGGCATCAGCGGTGAAGTTCGAAAATAGCCCGGGCGCCGGCTTGAAATAGGCATAAGCGCCTTCAGCTGGCGCCAACGCCATCAGTGCGCCTGTGAAGACCGAGGCAACCGCTAGAAGAGCCACAAACTCCAGTGCTCGTTCTCGTTGGTTTCTCACCGCGTGGACTAACAAAATGAGCGGCATTTGAAACGCCAGCGCGTGATAAGCAAAAACCAGGACGGATGCTGTAGTCGGCTGGTTGGTCGTGGCCAGGAACGACTGCCAGTCGAAACCGAGGCCGGAATCGATAGAAGCTAGAACCGGGTCCGCCAGCGGCCTTGAGGTGGCCGACGCCAGATACATGAAGACGGTGGTTGAAATGGCGAGCGGAATGAATGCTGCTGCGGAAACGACTACGATTCTCAAGCAGCCACAAAGATATTTGATTACGCTGGCGATTGGGCTTGTGTCAGATCTCAATCTATGGAGCGCAATTGCGGATGCCATCCAAGATGCGCTGAGGACAATGGCCACCTTGCTTAGGTCAATCCAGTTCCTCGGTGAAAAATCGACTGTAGAAAATGGCAACCAAAAAATGTCAATCAGCCCGAAAAGAGCTGTGACCAAGGCAATAATTACTAAGTGATTTCGAGCTCCAACACCTAGGTCAGCGAATGAAGCATTGCTAGCGGCGCCGTGTAAGATCACCAGGTACGCCCTTACATCCATAGACTGCAGATCAGCATGGGCATAGTCACGGCCACCAGCACAATGAGGATAAAGACGGAATGAGCATTGGCGTGGTCTGCCCATAGGCTTCGTATTCGGGGAACGCCGCTCGCAAGACCCTTTCCTCGTTCACGAGCCGCCGATATTGGAAAGCGAGGGCAATGGCGCAGATTGCGACGGTCGGCCATGTCGCATTGCCGAGAAAAATGCCGAGCAGGACGATCGCTTCGCATACGTAGAGCGGGTGGCGCACAATTTGGTAAGGGCCTGCCGTGACGAGCCGTCTGGCCTGCGCAGTGATGCTGAAGGATCTGCCGAGCCACCACAGGCACAAGATGCAAAGAGCGAACCCAACTATGGTGGTCAGGTCCGCAACAAACTCGATCTGCGGAGCTGCTTGGATGCGAGGGACTGCGATCAAAGTTGCCGTGGCAAAGCATCCGATGAGCGCAGAAATTCGGGGTTCAACTCCCTGCGCTGTTTCCAGGGGCGGAAGACGCGCTACTGTCATCACAACGACGAGCAGGAGAAAGCCGAGAGCGGCGACATGTGCGGTGAGATCGATAATCCACGCCACTGTCCATTCTGCGCCGGAAAGAGCTACCAAAAATGTTGCGGCCTTCAAAGTCGCGCAGATCGTGAAGTAAAGGGTCATCGCTGCACGCCCGATGAAATCACGTATCTCCGGTGGAGGGAGTTTCATTGATTCTGCCCTTCGGGATCACTGGATAGGCGAGTTGCTCGACGTAAGTCGATGGAATCGGATCATCGACGCCATAGCGCTCCGGGACAGCGTTACCGGGCAGGTACATCGTTCCGAGGAGCGCATCGATCAATGAAAGTTGACCTGCGAAGTTCTTGTCGTATGCGGCGCGCTCGTGAGCGTGATGCCAATGATGGAACTGGGGTGACGCGATCAACCACCGAAGCGGGCCGATGTTCAGCCTGACGTTGGCGTGCAGCAAAAGTCCGTGGACGTGAAAAATTATTGCAAACAGGGCGATCGCCGAGCTGCTGAAACCCAGCAGATATACAGGCACGAGTGACGCGCTCTTTGTCAGAGCCTGATCAACAGGGTGAATCCTGTGCGCTGCCAACCAGTCCAGTTCTTCAATGCTGTGATGAATCGAATGGAAGCGCCACAAAAAGGGAACGGCGTGAAAGGTGCGGTGGGCCAGGTAAAAGCCAATGTCCGCAATGACAATGATCTCTGACACCTGGAGCCAAACAGGTTGCGATGATACTGCGCCGCCGACGTAGGCCGGCACCAGCCGCCCCACCGTACTCGTTGCTAGCGTGATAGCCGCGATCAGGCCAAGGCTTATCGGGATCCCATTAAACAGCGCATAGATGAGATCATTGAAAAAGGCTTTCCTGAATATCTTTTGATGGGGGCGCAGAGCGAACAGGTATTCGATCGGAACGAAGATCAGAACCGCAATTAAGAGCGCTTTGATATTCAGAATGTCCATACGGCGTCCCGCCGGCAAGACGCAATCCAAGCACTTCGCCAATTTGAGCGCAAGCTAATGGTTTCTCCCAGCTTGATTGAAAGTTAGTTTGCGCGCCAAACATGTCAGACTGAGAGCCCGCCTAGAACCGTGCGTTGCCATAAATCTGAAGCCCTAGCGTGCAGATGGCACCGATCGAGATTGGCACGCCGAAGGGGACGACGCCTTTGCGATCCAGATGCTCAGCGTAGAGGCGGAAGGCGCCTTCGGGCAGCATCAAGGGGTTCTTCACGACTAACGCGGTCGCAAGCGCGAAGACCAGCAACAGCACGGAAAACGCCAGGAGCCCGCTGCCGCCGATCAGAAACGAAACCACCGCCATTAGCTTGACATCGCCAGCCCCGACTTTGCGCATGGCCCAGAACGGCAATAGCGCAACGAACAGCAGAAGGCCGGCAAGCGCGCTCAGGCCCATGTCCCACCACGACCCGGTTAGGATCGACATAAACTGCAGCGAACCCAGCCCAAGACACAAAAGCAGCAGCACGTCGCGGTTAGATATTTTTTGGGTGGTGAAGTCGAGCCATGCAATCCTTGCAAGCAAGGAAACCGCCAGCCCTTTCATCAGCAGCGCTCCGGCAAGCAACATGCTAGCGCCTTATCGTTCGAGATTCTTCACGCTGGACGACAGGAGCCGCAAATTGTTGGCGACGGTCGGATCGTTGGGGGCCAGTTCGTATGCTTTAAGGAAATTGCTGCGCGCATCCTGCAGCTTGCCGCGCAGCAGATAGGAATAGCCGACATTGTTGTAATATTCGGGCGTAGGCCCAATCAGCCGGAAGGCATGGCCATAGGCCCTGTCGGCGAGATCGAAGCGGTGGATGCGGTCGCTGCAGGCGGCCAGGCCCAGCCACGCAACACCATCGTTGGGGGCAAGTTGCGTCGCCTTGTAGAACAAGGCGCCCGCATTGCCATAATTTTCCGAGCGGAACTGGTTCTTGGCTTCGGCAACGGCTTGGTCCGAGGCATAATATTCGACGTCGCTGACCGTCTTCAGTCCGTCGAAGGCATCGCCGAAGGCAGTAAGCTCCACTTTCGCCGGCTCGTTAGTGCGGACGACTCCCGTTGGGTCCGTCGCATTCGACTGACAACCGGAAAGCACGACAGCCAGCAAACTGGCAGCGGCAACGAGGCACATTGGCCTTGTCATTTTATCCCCCAAGGAATCTTTCCGATCCTGCCCCTGACCAAAGCACATCCCTGTCTAGAAGAAAATGCCCTTCATTCGAATGATCACCGGAAGCATCACGACCATCATCACAACAGGAAAGATGCATAGCCCCAGCGGTATCATCATCTTGACAGGCAAAGCATTGGCGCGTTCCTCGGCGAAGAGAATTCTTTGTCCCCGCATTTCGTCGCTGTAGACGCGCAAGGCGTCGGTCAAACTGGTGCCGAGCTCTTCCGATTGACGGAACAGCACGGCCAGCGCGCGCGCCTCCTCCAGTCCAACGCGGTCGGATAGTTCGCGCAGGGCCTCGCGCAACGGCTTGCCCGCGCGCAACTGAAGATTCATGATCGCGAGTTGGATGCCGAGCCATCTATGGGTGCCAGCCAGTTCGCTGCCGACACGCTCGACAGCCGCTTCGAGGCTCATGCCGGCATCGGCGCAGGTGATCATCATGTCCATGAAATCCGGAAAGCCGCGACGATAGATCTGCTTTTGTCCCTTTTCGAACCGATCGAGAGCGATGCTCGGAATGACGATGCATCCCAGCCCAAGCAGTGCAGCGCCTGCAAAGGCGACAAGACCGGGAAGTTCGGGTGGCAATATCCGCGACAGGAGCGCATACGTCACGGAAAAGCCAAGGCAGACCGCGCCAAGGCGCGACAGAGTATAGATCAATGGCGCGCTTGACTGATAGAAGCCCGCGCGAAAGAGTTTTGCGTCCAGCGCGCTGGGCTCGTCGCGTTCCTTTTCGATCGATCTGAAATAGGCGTCGACCGGCCGCTGTGCTGAAATCTTCGCCAGTTCTTCCTGGCCCAAAAGCGAGCGGCGGTTGGGAATGCCCTCTGCCATCAGGCTTTGCGCAACCAGTTTCCTCGTCTGCAGCGCCGGCAAGAAGATGAGCGCGCCAACCAGGAAAAGCGCTACGGCCGCCAGGAAGACGGCAATGGACACCAGCAGGCTCAGATCCTGGGTCACAACTCCATAGCTCCGACCCCTCAAAAATCGAAATTGACCATTCGGTACATGATGAAGTCGCCGAGCAGCGCCCAGAGCCCGAAAATCAGGAACACAGGCATGATCAAGGGGCTGCCCCAAACATCACCGTAGTAGCTGGGGGCCAGGCCCGTGAGGATGGCGAGCATCAAAAGAGGAAACAGGGAAATGATCCACGCGGACATTCGCCCCTCGGCAGAGAGCGCCCTAATCTTCAACCTAAGTTTCTGCCTTTCACGCAGCACCGCTGAGAGATTCGACAGAATTTCGGTAAGATTGCCGCCTGTCTTGGCTTGAATCGACAGCGACACCGACAGCAAATGCAGACCTTCGAAACCGACGCGTTGCGAGAGTTTTCGCACGGCGTTTTCAAGGCTGAGGCCAAAGGTGATCTCGTCGGAAACAATGCCGAATTCGGTGCCCAACGGATCAGGCATTTCTCGTGCGACAAGGCTTATAGCCACGGAAGTCGGATGACCGGCACGCAGCGAACGCACGATCATCTCAAGGGCATCCGGCAATTGCTTCGCGAATTTCTGGATACGCCTGGCGCGCGCGCGACGGAGAACCAGAAACGGTAGGACGAATCCGATGAGCAGAAAGATAATAAACGAAACCACGGTGGAGAAGTGCAGCAGGAACGCAAATACCAGTGCCAGGGCAAGTCCACCGAGAGTAAATGTCGCGACGAACGACAGCGGATTCCCGGTAACGCCGGATTGGGTGTACAGCCTGTTCAGGCCAACAGCATTGAAAAGAAAATCGCCCGAGCCGGTAAGCCCACGTTCTCGCAGCAATCGCTGCAAGGTCTGTTCGGCCGGAGCGTCATCGACGAGCCGCTTCAGCCGACGGTTGATCGTACTGACCGTTGAGCGCCGCTTGGAATAAGTCACGTACAGAGCCTCGGCAGCGAGGATGAGCGACGCAGCCGCCAGTACATAGATGAAGTAGAGCAACGTCTGGCCGGTCGGCATTAGAGCGGGACCTGTGGGTTGAACGCGTCCTTGGCGAACTGATGGCCAAGGGTCGCCGCTTCCTGGGCAAAGCGCGGACGAATGCCGGTCGCACGAAATTCCCCAACGATCTGGCCCTCTGCAGTCACATCGCGGCGGACGAAATGGTAAAGCTCCTGAACCTGTACGACATTGCCTTCCATACCCGTGAGTTCTGATATGGAAACAACCCGCCTTCCACCATCTGAAAGCCGTTGCGTCTGCACAATGACGTCGATGGCTGAGGCAATCTGAGCCCGTATTGAATCGTGGCTCATCGGCATGCCGGCCATACCGACCATCTGTTCCAATCGCGATATTGCATCCCGGGGCGTGTTGGCATGAATGGTGGTCATTGAACCTTCATGGCCGGTGTTCATAGCCTGCAGCATGTCGAAGGCTTCCTCGCCGCGCACCTCGCCGACGATGATGCGGTCCGGCCGCATGCGAAGCGCGTTTTTCAGCAATTCGCGCTGGCGAACTTCGCCCTTTCCCTCAACATTGGGCGGACGCGTCTCGAGACGGCCCACATGCGGCTGCTGCAGTTGCAGTTCCGCTGCGTCCTCGATGGTGATCAGGCGCTCCCTGGCTGGGATGTAGCTCGACAGGGCATTGAGCAGGGTCGTCTTGCCGCTGCCTGTGCCGCCCGAAACCAGGATCGACTTGCGGGCCTGCACGGCAATGCGCAACAGGTCGACCATCGGCTGGCGGATCGAATTAAACGCCATCAGGCGTTCGAGCGAATAGGGGTTCTTGGAGAACTTGCGAATCGAGACCAGCGGGCCATCCACCGAAATCGGCCGCACCGCTATGTTGACTCGCGACCCATCTTCCAGCCGCGCATCGACCATTGGCGCCGATTCATCGACGCGCCGGCCGATAGCCGAGACGATCTTGTTGATGACACGCAGCAGATGGGCTTCATCGCGAAAGCGGATCGCCGTCTCCTCTATGACGCCACGCCGCTCTATAAAGACTCGCTTGTGGGTGTTGATCAGAATATCGGAAATCGAATCATCCTTGAGCAACGGCTCGATCGGACCCAGCCCGAGCATCTCGTCAGCGGTGTCGCTGGTCAACTGGTCAAGTTCGCGGGCGTTAAGCGGCACGTTGCGAGCACGAACGAATTCCCGCACGATCGGGCGGATCTCGTTCAGGATTTCCTCTTTGGACGCACTTTCCAGGGCGGTCAGGTTGAAGCGATCAATCAAGTGGCGATGGAGTTCGACCTTGAGCGTGAGGAAATCATCCCCCGGCGATTCGAATGCCGCAGAACGGGAGAGTGCGGGGACTGCCGGCACGATCGGATCGAGTTTCGGATCGACCCGCGGCTCGCTTGGCCCTTTCGTGAATCGGCCCAGCATTTTGCGCTACCCCCCTTGGACACGCTTTGGGGAACCAAACGTCAACCCCGCAAGACGGCAGGCACCGAGCACGTTCCCGAACTCAATACTTCTTGCATATTTAACATCTATGTCAAAGAAACATCTCATCTATTCGAACGAGGCGTCCGGCCGTAAGTATACAAGGGCGTGCCAAAACATTCCCTGTGTCTTTTTGGCCACAAAGGCGCTTTGCGGGCTCGCGCAACCCGTTGGATATAATGGCATATGCCTATCCGCTAATATCGCCTCGCTTCTGCCACAGGCGCGGCGAAATTCTGAACGGATGGTCAAAGACAGGCGAAAAACAGGCAGATTCAATGTCTTGCTGCAGACAGAACCTCGAAACGTTATTACTATTTCAGGCACAGCACAGGTATAAAGAGGTTAAAGAACCCCTAACTTATTGACTCTGCTTTTTATCGGCCACTACGATTAAGTCGACGGAGGATGCTCAGGTATGCGATTTCATCCTTGGCTCGTCTCGTCGGGGTTTGAACCTCCAAAGGGAGAATTGGCATGAAGAAGCTCATGACAATGGCCCGGCAGTTCCGCGATGACGAACACGGCGCTGCCATGGTCGAATATACTATCCTGCTCGGCATCATCACGGTCGCAGTGATCGCTACCATCATTCTTGTCGGTGCCTGGGTTGCCGGCCAATGGACAACGCTCCTAGGGCAGCTGCCGTGATATCTTGATTGTCATTATCGACGCCGGGGGCTCTCCCGGCGTCGATCCAGGCGGTGGGTGAAGGAGTCTGGCGGGGAAAGAAAGTGCGTGCAAACACTGTCATTATGATCGTTCTCGCCGGCGTATTCGGCGTGCTCGCAGTGGTTCTCGCCAATATCTGGCTGACCAGTCAACGCAGCGCTATGGCGAACACGGACGTGCCGCGCGACACCATTGTGGTGGCAGCCGTGTCGTTGAAATTCGGCGACACGCTGTCGGCCGATAAGCTGCGTGAAATCACATGGCCGGCGGGGGCGGTTCCGGCCGGTGCTTTCAAGACGACAAAAGATCTACTCGCTGGCGAAGGCACAAAGCAGGCGCTGCAGGCGATCGGCGCCAATGAACCCGTTCTCGCCACCAAGATTACCGGCCCTGGCCAGCGCGCCACGCTTTCGGCGGTGCTCGGCGAAGGCATGAAAGCTGTTTCCATCAGAGTCAACGACGTGCTCGGCGTCGCAGGATTCGTTTTCCCAGGTGATCGGGTCGACGTGCTCTTGACCCGGACCGTGCGAAATGCTGGAGGTGCGGACCAGAGTTTCGTCGACGTGCTGTTGCAGAGCATGAAGGTGCTCGCCGTCGACCAGGTCGCCGATGAAAGCACGGATAGTCCGACAGTGGTGAAATCGGTGACCGTAGAGGCCAGCACCAAGGACGCTCAGAAGCTGACGCTGGCCGCCGGCGCCGGCCAGTTGTCGCTGGCGCTTCGCCAGGCAGCAGCCAGCAAGGACGAGATCACCCAACGTATCACCCTTTCCGACCTGACCGGCGAAACGCCGGCCGATGTCGCAGCCAGGCAGGCCGAACTCGCCAGGCAGGCGACAGCCGATGCTGCTGCGGCAGCCGAGCGCAAGCGAGCGGACGACAAGATCAATGGCCTGACTCGGGCCGTCGAACAGGTCGGAACCCGGCTCGACGACTTGAGCAAAGCAAAGCCTGCTCCGGCCGTGACCTCGGCACCCGAGGCGCAAGAGGTCGTTAAGGAAGTGATCAAATATGTGCAGCCGGAGCCGTCAGCCCGTGCGACTATCGGCGTTTTTCGGGGCGTGAAGCTCGAAACATATGATGTACCGCGACAAAGATAACTCTGGTATATTGGGATAAAGAGCGTCCGAAGAGCCGCCAAAAAGAGGGGAACGTAGATGCGAACGGTCCGGGAAACACTGGCAGCCGCCGCGCTGGCCTGTTCGGTGATATTACTGCCGATCGGCCTTGAGGCTACGGCAGCCGATCGCCGCATCGACGTGTCGAACCCCAGCGTCCATCGTATCTTCCTGCCCATGTCGCAATCAGTGACGATCGAAGTGAACGCCACTCTTGGCGATATCGTCGTCGCCGACGAGAAGATCGCAGATGCCCAGCCGATGACAGACAAGACGCTCTATGTCATTGCCAAGGGCGCCGGTACCACCACCGTCAATCTCTTTTCCGAAGACAAGCGCTCGCTTGGCGTAATCCAGATCGAGGTCGGCGTCGACGTCAATGATATGGCGCAGGCAATTCGACAGGTAGCGCCCAGATCGCGGATCGATATCGGCTCGGTCAATGGCAAGGTCCGGCTTGGCGGGCATGTGAAGGACGGTGCCACGCTGGCGTCGATCCTGGAAGTGGCCCAGCAATACGGTCCCGACGCGATTATCAATGCCGTTACCGTTGATGACAGCCAGCAAGTTAATCTGGAAGTGCGCGTGCTTGA
The DNA here is from genome assembly GCF_040317515.1 of Mesorhizobium sp. M1428. Lineage (NCBI taxonomy): Bacteria > Pseudomonadati > Pseudomonadota > Alphaproteobacteria > Hyphomicrobiales > Phyllobacteriaceae > Mesorhizobium > Mesorhizobium sp. M1428. The sequence goes on along the minus strand of NZ_JAMYKT010000003.1, from coordinate 49,172 downwards.
GGCCAAGCGCAATGCCGGTCGCGACCTTGGTGTGTCGATCCGGAGCACGAACAACAGCGGAACGACCCGAACTGGAACGGGCATTGCCGCCGTCGATGAAGATAACGTGGTGCTCGGACCGGGCGGTCTGCTCACTGGCCTGCTGTCGAATACCAATCCATTCGCGGCGCTGATCACTCGCGTCATCGACAGCAACATCAAGGTCGATCTGATCATCGAGGCGCTTGAGGCAAAGGGTGTCGTGCGCATGTTGGCCGAGCCCAATCTCACCACACTTTCCGGCGAGTCGGCCAGCTTCAACGCCGGCGGTGAAGTACCCATCCGCAGCCTCAACAGCGATGGCCAGATCAACATTGTGTACAAGCAGTTCGGCGTGAATCTGCAGTTCACGCCAATCGTGCTCAACGACGACAAGATCCATATCGAGCTAGCGCCGGAGGTAAGTGACCTGAACGGCTTCACGCCGGCCGGCGACCCGATCTTCACCACCCGCAAGCTGGCGACCGTCGTCGAGTTGCGCGACGGTCAGAGTTTCGCCGTCGGCGGGCTCTTGTCCAGCAAGAATACCAAAATCCAGAGGCAGGTACCATGGCTGGGCCAAGTGCCGATTGTCGGCGCGCTGTTCCACAATTCAAGCAATCAGAAGGAAGAGACCGAACTGGTCGTCATCGTCACCCCGCATATCGTTCGCCCGGTGAAACCCGGCGAGCAACTGGCGACCCCATTCGACAAGACACGGCCGGCCAACGACCCGGAATTTTTCGTGCTCGGCCAACTGGAGGTAACCAAGGACATGGTGCGCAAATATGAACTGGGCGAAGGCGTCGTCGGCCCCTATGGCCACATGCTCGACCTGAAATCCAAGGACAAGATGATCTATGTCAAGAAATAGGGTGTTGATCATGCTTTTGTGCGCCAGCGGGCTGACGGGCTGCGCGGACTATCTGAACCGCTACGACACGGTGACATTGGCCGCGGGCGACACCCAGAAATACAATTCGCTTCTGCAGACGGTCGACCCTCTCAATCCGGCGTCGAAAAGGACCGCTATTGAGGGGGATGGCGCGCGCGCTGCAGCTCTTGCCCAGAGTTACAAGTTCCCACCGCCACCGCCGCCGCCGCCGGCGATCACGGTCAATGTCGGGACGCCGAAAGACTGAGCGGATTGAACGGAAGGGATCAGCGCGTCAGGTAAACGAAGGATCCTGGCGTCAAGGAGCAAAAGAGCAAGGCCATGCTGCGTATTATTCGCGCGTTCTGGCACGATCAGAGCGGAATAGCGCTGATATTGGTCAGCGTCATGCTGCCGGCGATCATCGGATTTTCTCTGCTGGTGATCGATATGAGCCGGGTCAACAACCTGCATAACGATCTGCAGAAGGGGGCTGATGCGTTTGCGCTGGCAGGCGCGGCTGAGCTGGATGGGACATCGGACGCTATCAGCCGTGCTGACAGGGCGATCGCTACGCTGGTAAGCAATCGATACACCTTCTCGACCGCCGGCCCTCCTCAAACGCTCGCTTCCGCCGGAGTAACACGCCGATATCTTCGCTCGTTGCCGGCCACCGACAATCTCCCCATTGTGCCCGCCAATGTGATCACCGACGAGCTGAATGACGCCAAACTTGCCCGTTTTGTTGAAGTCACTGTAACCCCGGTCGGGTTTGCCGCAATCTTCCCGGCTTCCTTCTTGTCATCCCGCGCGAGCAACAGTTTCAATGTCGGCGCAGTCGCTGTGGCGGGCTTCACCTCCGGCGTCTGCGATTTCACGCCGGTCTTTATGTGCAACCCCTACGAGACGGTGAACGGGACGAATGCAGCGGGCGGATACACACTTGAGCAAGCCATCGCAAATCCGGCTGTCCATCGTCGACTGATCGAACTGAGGAAGGTCGGAAACGGGGCTGCCGCTGGTCCTGGTAACTTCGGCTTCCTCGAACCTCCGGCCGGTGTGGGGAACGGTGCTCAAGCTCTCGCTCAGACGATTGCAACATCAAGGCCAGTTGGTTGCTACAGTTCCGCCAGCGTTACCACGAAGACTGGCCAAAACGCCGGCCCAGTGCAAGACGCCTTCAATGTTCGTTTCGGCATTGCGGCAAGCGGCAACCATTTCAATAGTGCTGAATACGGTCCAGCCGCGAACGTCCGCAAAGGGGCAATCAAGACCCGAGGAAGCGCAAACCAATGTCCTTCCATGAACCAACTTTCATTCACCCAAGCTGGAACAATGGGCCTTCCACGCGACGCGGCCACTCCATACCTCGGCGGCCGGATGGGCGATGGAAATTGGAATTTCTCAGGTTACTGGAGCACCAACTTTGGTTCCGCTGCCTACCCATCTTCATGGAATACGACCAAGCCGACGCGCTATCAGGTCTACCGTTACGAAATATCGGCCGGGTTGGTAGGCACGGCGTCGACCGGTGGAGAGATCGGAACCCCGTCGGCAGCTTGCCAGCCCGCTGTCACGACGGTTGACCGTCGGTTGATTTACGGCGCGATCCTGAACTGCAATGCACTCCAAGCTGCCGGCAACAATCTGTCCGGCCACAGCACGGATCTGCCGGTCCAAGCTTTTGCAAGCTTTTTGCTCACTGAACCAGTTGCGTCCCCATCGGAAGATGCATCCGTGATGGTTGAACTGGTGGACGTTACTGGGGGTGGTGGCCAGGGCACGCTTGACAATTTCCTCCGCGACGAAGCTCAGCTTTACCGGTGATGGCCATGTTTGGAACGCTGTTGCGTCATCTCGATAGATTTCGATGCGACCAGCGCGGTGCAGTGCTCATCGAAATGACGCTGATCACGCCGCTGATGCTGATTTTGGCGAGTGGCGTGTTCGAATTCGGCAATCTGATTCACGAAAAACTCCTGATGGAAGCCGGGCTTTCAGATGCAAGCCGCTTCGCCGCGCGCTGCAACAGCCAATTGTATACACAAGCCGGGCTTGCAGCGATCAACTGCGCCGACATTGCTGCAAATATCGCTGTGTTCGGCAATGCGGCGGGAACAGGCAGTGCACGCGTCAGCGGCTGGCAGAAATCGAATGTGACGGTGACAATCGCTGCCGCCGGTTCCTGCCATGACGCTGTGGTCGCCGGCGTCGCCCAATATCGATCAACCACCGCGCAGGTCTGTATCGTCAGGGCTGCGGGTACCTTGGCGTACAGCGGGGTCGGCATGCTATCGATCATCGGCATCGGCCCGATCACGCTGAACGGCTCTCACGAGGAGCGGCTGATCCGGTTCTGATCATGATCAAGCGTTTTGCGGAATCGGACGACGGCGCGGCGATGGTCGAAATGACCATCGTTTCGACGCTGCTGTTTGCCCTTGTCCTCGGTTTCGTCGATTTCGCTCACGCCTTCTACCAATGGAACGCTGCTACCAAGGCGGTCCAGCTCGGCGCCCGGATGGCCTCGATTTCAGACCCCATTGCGACGGCCCTTGCGACTGCGGCGCCGACGACGACACCGGGTGCGCCAGTCGTTGCCGCGGCATATGGGCCCTTCGTCTGCACATATACTGCTGGTACAGGGGCTTGCACCAACGGGGGCGTATTCAATGCCGCCAACTTCAGCCGTGTCTTCCGCGGGGACACGGCAAACACCAACAACGATGCCTGTCCCCCACTCGCAGCAAATCAACGGCCCGGAATGTGCCATTTCTTTCCGCGCTTGCGCCGCGACAACGTGGTGGTCACCTACAGCGCGACTGGCTTGAGCTATCAGACCCGGCTGGGCGGACCGGTGCCGACAATCACCGTAAGTCTTCAAAACGTGACCTTTCAGTTCTTCTTTCTGCAAGGGCTGATGGGCTTTGCGAACGTCACCATGCCGTCCATGCTAAGCACGGTCACGGGCGAAGACCTGAAGAGCACATCACCATGAACGCTATCAACACCAAGGTTCTCCCAACCAAACGAAAGCAGGTCGCCCTGTTCTCGTCGGATTCGCAATTCAGACACGACGTGGCGACGCGGCTCGATGCGCTGGCGATCTATGATGTCCGGATTTCCGAAACGGATGACTTTCTCAAAGGCCCGACCCCCGACACGCGGCCGGGCATCGTAATCCTCGACTTTGCAAATGGCGATCTGCTTGGCAAGCCCGGCATTGTCGAGGGGCGCGCCCTGTGGGCGGCCGTGCCGCTGATTGCGGTTTCAGACGAGCTGACCTCTGAACAGACGCGCATCCTGGTGCGCATGAACGCCTCGGACTGGCTGCACAAACCACTCGATGCCAAGGAGCTTCTGAATGCGGTCACCTTTCACGACACCGGCAACCAGGGCACCAAGAGCCGCATCATCACCTTCATCAGCGCTAGCGGCGGCGCCGGCGCCACGACGTTCGCTTTGTCGGCCGCGGACTTCCTGGCCTCGAAATCCACCGAACGTGCAGCTTCGACCTGCCTCGTCGACCTCGATTTCCAAAGCGCCAATTGTGGCGCCTATCTCAACCTCTTCAACCAGTTCGACCTTGCCGGCATCATCGGCCAGCCGGAACGGCTCGATGTTGAACTGATGGACGTCATCAAGCTCTCGCGCCCGTCCGGCCTGACGCTGTACGCCTTCGAACGGCCGCAACTCCCATTCGAGCCGCAGGGCGCGGATTTCGTGTTCCGGCTGCTGGACCTCGTCGCCTATCGCTTCGATGACATCGTCATCGACCTGCCCAACATCGAAACTCCCTGGCAGAATCCTGTGCTTTCCACGAGCGACGCGATCTTCATCGTGTTCGAGCTCAACGTCGCCTCGCTGCGGCAGGGCAAGCGGCTCTACAAGAAGATCCGCGATTTGCGCGGCAATTCGGTGAACATCACGCTGGTCGCCAACAAGCACAGGCGCAAATGGTTCGGCAACCACTTTTCGCGCAGCGAACTCGAAAGGATATTCAAGGCACCGCACATAAAATCGGTTACCTTGGACAATGCGCTGCTGACCGATGCGCTGAACCGAGCCATCATGCCTTCCGAGGTGGACGGGCGGGCACGCTTCAACAAGGATCTGAAGCGGATGTTCAAAGAGCGGCTCGATGACACTGCCCGGTAGATATCGCTTCGTTCCAACGCTTGCGGGCGCCTGCATCCTGGGCCTGGCGTTGGGGGCACCGGCCTGGGACTGCGCCCATGCCCGCTCCGCGTTATCGAACCAGCCGCCGCTGCCAGCCATGGGCCCCAGCCTGCGCAAGTTCGTTGTTTTCCAAACCGCGGAACAGCCGGGCACGATCATTATCCGCAAGCAGGAGAAGGCGCTCTATCTTGTGACCCGAGAGGGTGAGGCGCTGCGCTACCAGATCAGCGTCGGGCGTGACGGATTTGGCTGGACCGGCGCTGTTGAAGTGGGGGCGAAAACCGAATGGCCGGAATGGCGCCCACCGAGAGAAATGCGCGCGCGCCAGCCGGAGCTGCCGGAGATGGTGCCGGCCGGTCCCTACAATCCGCTCGGCGCACGGGCGCTCTACTTATCGCGAGACGGGCACGACACGCTTTATCGCATACACGGCACCAACGACCCTTCAGGCGTTGGCTTCGACGGCACATCGGGATGCTTTCGTCTTACCAACACCGATGTGATCGATCTTTTCAGGCGCGTCTCGGTCGGTGCAAAGGTGGTGGTCCAATGACGATGATTAGCGACCCGGACATGCCGGCGATCGACATTGGGCCTGGGACCCAACCTATAGAGCAAGCTGTCGCTGGGAAACCGAGCAATGTCACGATAATCGGCGTTGTCGCTGCAGGCGCCTTGCTGATCACAGCCGCAAATTTAACAGCCGCGATCTATCTCTTCAGCGGCATCAACGAGCTGCGCTCTGTCGAAGGGAGGCTGGAACAGCTCGGATCGTTCGAGCAACGGATTGCGGCCCGGCTCGACACCGTCAATAACGGTTTCCAAAGCCGGTTCGAAAAACTGGACAATCAACTGCAGGGTAGCTTCAGCCAGATCAACGGCAGCATTGCCCGGATTGAACAGAACTTGCCGCTGGTCCACGACGACGCTTCTAGCGTGGCGGAGCCTCTTGTTGAGACGACCAGCGCCACGGCGGAGCCGCTCAGCGATCTCGATGGTGAAGAAGCGACCGAACGCAGTATCGTGGAAGCACCACGCCCGCCCAAAAAGAGGAGCGCAACACCGGTGCCTCCTGCCCCAAGCTCCTCCTACCGGCGCATAGAGCAGCCTGACGGCAAGGTGTATTATCGCAAGATCGATTAGAGCGGGATACGGGAGCGTAGGGAATGCTTGCCAGAGAAGATCGTCCGCCGCTTTTGGCGTCGCGCGTGTCGCGACAGACGAATCGACGCTCGAAAGGGAGGCAAGACTTATTTGGTCATCCGGGACATGATGTGCTCAGTCGACATCGAGACGGGCAATACGACACTGAGTTACCTTTTGAAGCCGACCATCAAGGCGTCAGGAGATCATGAGTGAGCGCTATCGCCACCTGTCCTCCCACCAATCGTGATCGGCTGCTTCTAACGATCACGAAAGAGGATTTCGGGCTGGAATTCCGGGTGGTCGCGCGTGGCGGCATACGCCGCGGCATCCGTCTGGAAAAGGCTTTCTGGATATCTCTGAAGCAGATGGCTGAAAGTAGGAAATGCACTATTGGCATGCTGATCGAGGAGATCGCCGAAAGTGCGACCAACACTGGTAACCTGACATCGGCGATACGGGTGGCTTGCATAAACGGGCTCGCCGATGAAAACATCGTCCTGCGGAAGCTTACATCGATCAGGACGATCAATGCCATATTGCTTGCCTGCCCCTCGCCCGCTTTTGCCTTGGCGTCATCGAAGAAGATCCTGACGTTCAATGCTTCGTTCCAGCAATTGGTCAAGCGTCAGTTGCCGATCGGAGCAAACAATGATGCACGACTAAATCTCAAGCTGGCGCTGGATCTTAATGTCGCCGACATCTTTGCCCAACTCGACGCCGGCGAAGTACCGATCGCCAGCGGCTTTGTAATCGCGGCCGGCGAACGTCGGTATCGAGGTCAATTGAATATGGTACGGGCGCCCGTACCAGAACCGGAGTTGTTGATGGCGTTCGTCAACGGTTAGAGCTGCGGCCTCAGGGAGCGAGGCTCAATCCGGGCTGAAGATGCCTCATTTCGGGCGAATAGGAACTGTCTGCGCGCCTTCGCTTGGACCCGACCGCTATGGCCAGCCCGACGGCCCACGCCGCAGGAGCGGATTCTTTCATTACAATGAAGGGCGACAACCTCGAAGAGAGAGGGCATGACGACGTACTGGCGCCAGAGAAGGCTTGGCGAGCGGAAAGCGGAATTGGATCCGAAGCGGGCTGATCGCCGCGCGAATCCGCGGCGAAAGGCTGCGTCCAAGAAGACATTTCGCAGGACCGAACACATGTGTTGGCTGGAAAATAGAAGGCTTAACCGCTCCGCGAAGCTCATTGCCGAAGCTGAGCATGCCGAACGTACCGAAAAGACAGCAAGATTGAGATCGCTTCGGATGGCAGCTCAGAGCGACCAGAAGGCTCCGTTCCTTGAGGAACTCGATTGCTCTCTACTTGTCGCCGCATTGACTCAAGGCGAGTTATCGGCTGAACCTGCCGACGGCCTGAATGATCGAATTGGCAGGGGCCGAGCAAGGGCAGCGGGCAAAAACCAGTATTCGTCCGCGCTCGCCATTTCGAATTAGCGAGTGTTCCCTCGTTCGATGATTCAGAAGGCGATCTTGACACCTGGCCTGCCGCTGACAGTGGAACTGTCTTGAGACCACTGGCCGCGAATTTCACTGCTGAGCGTGGTCGATTGCGTTGAACCCAGACGACATTGTGACATTGCCACGAGAAGTCTGCGTCTTCAAACTCACTCTCTCTGCCCTCAACGCTTGCCGTGTTGGAATAGCCGAAGCGCTCCTGGATATCCGCTCGCGCATAGGGGCTGATCACCATACCGTCGCCGAACAGAAAATCGGCGTAAACTCCAGGTTCGAACTTGACTGCGCCAAACGACAAACGGCTCTTCCGATACGAGACCTGAGCCCGTCAACAGCGCAGCCTTGGCAAGTTTTTGGCTACCCTGCAGACCCATTGGGCCCCATTTCCATCATCGATGCCGCAGCTTTGATGTTCGCCGCACCTTGGCTTCGCACGCCTACAAGTTCGGTCTCCATGCTGCTCTCGATTGGCTGCCAGTCTCTGCAGGATTAGCTGTCGTGGCCTACTTCACAGTCGTTGCCGATAATTAGAAGCCGTGTGGCAAGGTACTTGCGTTGGTGGGATCGCGTGTCATCATCCCTCATGACCAAGGATGAAGCGGAACAGGCCGTTCGCTATTTCTGTACGAAATGGGCCGAGGAGCGCGGACTTCCTCATGCGCCTGAGAATCCAAATTTTTCCGACTTCTTTTCCTAGCTTGAGCAGAAGTCTCCTGGTCACCTGAAATTCCGGAGTAGCACTCCAGTGCGCGATGACGTGGAGCGATGGTTTGTCGATGAATTCAAGCAGGGCTGGCGCTACTAATTTAGCGGTCTTCCTTACGGCGAAATAGCCGCCTCGAACGCTTGGATTTTTAGATGCAATTCCTTGGGAGCTTGAGAATCTCAAGCCTAACCGGCCCGCGGCTCCAGCCTTCTCGCGCAAGCATAACGACATGTAGGCGCGACTGCGGAGTGCATCTTTAATCGATTGACTCGTGTGATGCACCGGCAGTTAATTGCCCGGTTGGTCCTGACAAAAGAGGGGCAGGAAATTGGGAGCAAACGATGACGGTGCAGAAGGAAGACTATCGAACGAATAGGGCCGACTATGCCATTGCTGCGATGCCTAGCCGAGCTACCGCTGAAGGCGTTCGCGACGATTTACTGGCAAGAAAGAAGTCTCTGTGGCTAAAAGATCGGCGATCTGCGAATTTGGCTGCAAACCCGTCGGAAAGCTCGCCAGAACCGAAGGCCAAACCGCGCGGTTAGCGACAGCACCTCTTCTTGGTGCCTTATCAAGTACGCTCCTTGCAGCGGCGAAGTTTTGTGCGCGATGCTCTGCCGTTACAGGACACGGCTTGAACGCTGCCGCGCGAGATTCCTATTGGGCCGCACCTAAATTCCAGATGTCCCGATGCAGGCGCCACGTCCCGTCGTCGCCTTGTTTCCACACGACGATCTAGTTGCGCGCCACGGTGGAGAGGGCGCCGTTTGCTCGGCACACCGAGCGAAATGCGCCAACTTCGTAGGCGAGATTCCCGCTCCCTTCTGGCGGTCGCCCGACTGGAACCCCGAACTTTTGCGAATTGTTGGCGGATCCGACAGGACTCTGAGGTATAGCTAAGATTGCCTTAGCTCGTGCCCGAGCATGTTCCCGTCTTCGATCATCTGCGGGGTCATCCCAACATCTTCTATGGCATGGGCTTCAACGGAACCGGCATTGCACAGACGCCGATCGGCGGCCGCGTCGCCGCGTCCTGGCCAGTCTGGTGCTCGAGCGCAAGGATCGGCGGAGCGCCAGCGGTCTGGTCGGGATCGACCGGCGGCTGGCATTGCCTCCAGAGCCGTTCCGCTATCTCGGCGCCAGACTTGTGCGCGGCGCTATCCGGCGCAAGAACGACATCGAGATCCGCAACGGGAACCCGGATGTTCTCACCCGTTTTCTTGCGCAGCTCACGCCGGGGCATCGTAAGCAGTAGTAGTCGTGCCCAGCAGTCCGCCTGGGCTGTCATTCAGCCGAGCCGATCCGCACCGGCCGGTGTTACTGTAGGTAAGCGAAGGCGACAAGGCAGTACAATCTCCCTGGATGGCATCGACCCCGGCGTAGAGGCGCTGCAATTCAGCTCCAGCCGGACCGTCGCGGCCGGAGATCAGACGGCCTGGCGGTTGCGATGGACCGCAATTGAGTTACGCTCCACCAAGCGGGCCGCCAGCACACGGTGCTCGAAAGGCAAAGTGGCCTCCCCTAACCTCCTCAAGAGAAGCTCCGCCGCGGCCGCTCCGATCAAATGCGCCGGCTGCGCGATGGCTGTGATCCCCTGTGCCACGAATTGCATCCAGTCGAGATCGTCGAAGCAAAGCAGCGAAAGGTCTCCTGGGATCACAAGCTTCAGTGCCGATGTGGCCTCCAGAACGCCTGTCGACATCACGCCATCGGCGGTAAACAGGGCGGACGGCGCATTGCGCATTGTCAGCAGATCGAGTGCCTCCTTGCGGGCCGCCTCGCTAGAATAGATCGCCACGCGGCGGATCAACTGCGGATCCGGCGTAATGCCCGCGGCGCGATGGGCTTCGAGGTAACCTAATAGCCTTTGCCAGCTTGGATGATGATAGCGAATATCAGCGCTGGAGAGATCGGCATTTGCCACAAACGAGCCAACACCATCGCGTTGGCCCGGCCCGAGCTCGGCCAGAATTCCAATGCGGCTGTGTCCGGCACCGATCATCGCCGCGATGCTGCTACGCGTTACGGAAACATTGTCGACCACGACTGAATCGGTTTCCAGGCCCGCAACCACGCGGTCGAACTGCACGACGGGACAGCGGGCTGCGACTGCCTCACGAAGATGATCCGGTTCGTCCACGAAAGTCGATGAGACAATCAAACCGTCGACCTGCTTTTCCAGCAGCAGCTGCACCGCCTCTCGCTCGAGCTCGGCATTTTCGTCACTATTCGTAACGATAACCCCGAAGCCGCCACGGCGCGCCATATCCCCTATTCCGCGAAGCACGCTCGCGTAGAACGGGCTTTCGATGTCGCCAACCACAACTCCGATAGTCTGCGTCTTACCGGTGATCAGACCTTTGGCCAGGCGATTGGGGCGATAGCCCAGCTCAGCTGCAGCGGCACGCACCTTCTCCTGGACCTCGGGGCTGCTGTAGCCGTAGTCACCAAGTACACGCCCCGCCGTGGCGGAACTCACCCCGGCCCGGCGAGCGACCTCTATGATGGTTGCGTTTTTCGACAATCTTTCAGTCACTCGGCAAACTCCGCCGCCAAGGCGCGCGTTGTGACGGCGACCTAGCGGCAGTTAAGCCCGCCCCGCAAGGCCGAACACTGCAACCCCCGCGGTTGCGCACATCATTGCAATCACAGTACCTCTGACAGAAAGCGCCGAAGACGTGGACTCTGCGGATTGTCGAAAAGGTCCTCAGGCCGTCCTGCCTCGACGATCCGCCCCTCGTCCATGAACACGACCTGGTTCGCGACTTTGCGGGCAAAGTTCATCTCGTGTGTGACGACCACCATCGTCATCCCGCCGCGACCGAGATCGGCCATCAAATTGAGGACACCCTTGACCAATTCAGGATCGAGCGCGCTGGTGACTTCGTCGAACAGCATGATTTCGGGCTCGAGGGCGAGCGCACGCGCGATGGCCACCCGCTGCTGTTGCCCGCCCGAGAGATTGGCTGGCCGGTGATCCTTGCGCTCCAGCAGTCCGACTTCATGCAGCCTCGCCAAGGCCGCGCCCTCAGCCTCCTCGCGCGACATGCGTTTCACCTTGCGCAGAGCCAGGGTGATGTTGGCGAGCGCGCTGCGGTCGGGGAACAGATTGAACTGCTGGAAAACCATGCCGACGCGCCGCCGGAGTTGGTCAGGGGTTTGTTTGTAGATGCTTTCGCCGTCGAGCAGAATGTCACCGGCTCGACACTCTACGAGGCGATTGAGGCAACGCAGCAAGGTCGACTTGCCCGAGCCGGACGGACCGATGAGGCAGGTGACCGTCCCGGGCTGCACCTTCAGACTGACGTCATGAAGCACCTGGACGACGCCGTAAGCCATGTCGATATTCTTCACCTCGATGCCGCCGCCCTTGAAGCGTGTGGGCGCTGCTACAGGCAACGTCGCTGCGCCCGGCACGATCGCTTCGGCAAGCTCGGCGACTTCCTTGAGGCCGCTGTGCACGGCGGTGATACGTTTGCCAACGCGCATGCGCGCGTCGATATAGTTGACGAGGTGGGTTAGCGGGACCGTGATCACGAGATAGAACACGCCGGCCAGCAACAGCGGTGACAGATTGCCGGTCAGCACGGCCTGGTCCTGGCCGACGCGGAACAGTTCGCGTTCGGAAGCGAGCAGGCCAAGGAAATAGACCAGGCTGGAGTCTTTGACGTTGCCGATGAACTGGTTGACCAGTGCAGGCAGGACGCGGCGGATGCCTTGCGGAATCACCACCAAGCGCATGCCTTGGCCATACGTCATACCAAGAGTGCGGGTCGCGTCGATCTGACCACGCTCGACGCTTTGAATGCCGGCGCGGAAAATCTCCCCGATATAGGCGCCCGCAATCAGGCTGAGTGCCAGAATGCCTAGCGGATAAGGCGATGGACCGAACAGCTCTCGGCCCAACCGCGCGAAGCCCTGGCCAATGATCAAAATCGTGACAATGGCCGGGAGCCCGCGAAAGATATCGGTATAGACCCGCGCAAGGATTTTCAGCGGCTGGTTCTCGGAAATCCCCATCACGGCGAGTACGATACCGATCAGCGTCCCGAAAAACGTCGAGGCAAGGGCCAGGATCAGGGTGTTCTTGAGGCCGACCATCACCATGTTCGGCAGAACTTCTGCCATCGCCTGGAAATCAAGAAAGCTGCGGGCGAAGTTGTCGAACCAGCTCATATCAAGTCCATCTATAACTCGGCCGGGCACCGTTGCTCACGGGCCCGGCCGGAAACGATAACGAATACGCGCGAATTTACTTCTTTGGCAGATATTGATCCGGCATCGGGGTACCCGGGAACCATTTCTCGTGAAGCCGTTTCCAGGTGCCATCGTCCATGGCCTCGCGCAGTGCCTTGTTGAGCGCTTCGCGGAAAGCGTCGTTGCCCTTCTTGACCACGAACCCGGCAGGCGCGTCGAAGGACGGCACATTCATTGTTATCTTAAGGTTCTTGTAGCGCTCCACATACTGCTTGGCCGACTCATAGTCGGTGAAATGGCCATCGATCGTCCCGTTGTTCAGCGCCGCCACCGCAGTGTTGTTGTCGGGGAATTTGACGATGTCGCCCTTCAGGTTCTTCTCGGCATAGATTTCCTGGAGCGTTCCCTGGATCACGCCGATGCGCTTTCCGGCGGTGCTCTCATTGCTCGTCAGAGCCGGATCAGCCGAAATGATCGACAGGTAGCCGGCGAGATAGCCGTCGCCAAAATCGGCGGTCTTCTTGCGCTCCGCGGTCGTCCCAATAGCGGCGACAGCGACGTCGAAGCGGCCGTTGGCGACAGACGGCAGGAGCGCCGAGAATTCCTGGCCGGTGAAAACAACCTGCTCCTCCTTGAACCCGAGCCGGCGCGCCACGTCGCGGAAGAGTTCAGCGTCGAAGCCGGTGAAGTTGCCGTTGGCGTCGGTGAAGACATAGGGTTTCGCATCGCCCATGGTTCCGACGCTGATCACCGTCGGGTCGATCAGGTTGTAGGGGTTGTCGGCCGCTTTTGCCTGCGTTGGTGCGGCCAGCGCGCCAAGTCCTGTCACCAGCGCGATCGTCAGCGCCAGACCGGATTTCATCAGTTGGCGCCTGCTCGAATTCGTTTGCATGTCTTCTCCTCTTACGATTGGCCGAACTCGGCCTGCGGTCCCACTCGAAGTCTCATCCGTCAAACGCTCTTGGGGGCGCCTCCGCGAACGAATGAGAACGTTATCACTTTCTCTAGCATTGTCTATTTCTTGCGTCAATTGTTCCGTGGAATTTCGCAGCTAGATGGCTTTCCCGCCTCGAAGGTGCCCCGCTCCGCGGAGGATCTCTGGCGTCATTGTCCCTATGTCGATCGCTGTCGCGTGGCCAATCGCCCCGTAGTACTGGCACGTAGCGGCTGCTGCCTCCGCCGCATGATCGAGAATGGCTTGAGGCGCCTCTTCCCTGAGCAGGCCGACTAACGTTCTGGCGATGAAGGTGTCGCCCGCGCCCAGCGTGTCGACGGTTTCGACCAGTCGCGCCGGCGTGCTGTAGGAGGTCGAGTCCCGGTAGAGTGCGGCGCCGGCTCGACCGCGAGTCACCAGGACCCACTTTGAACCATATGCAAGCAGTTCGGCTGCGATTGCAGTCAATTCCTTGTCGTAGAGGCCGTCACCCGAAACGGAAGCCAGATAGCAATAAGGCCCGATCTCGCGTCGATGTTCCCGTTCGCGCCGCGTGGAAAAATCGTAAGACAACAGTGACTTACCCGACACCGCGGCAACCCACGGGTCTAACCCGCTGGACTGGCCGATGTGGACGGCCTGAAAGCCTGAGAGAAAATCCAGATCTTCTTGCGTTGGCGTGAACATCGACACCCCGAGATCGAAATCCAGGAAAATCCGATCGGCGTTGCGGTGACCTATGAGGCAATAAGCGGTCGCCCCCTCGAGGCGTCGCAATCGGGTGACGTCCACGCGCTCGGACTTGAGTACGGCGTGGATCAAGTCCCCGGCCCGGTCTTTGCCGATTGATCCAACATAGGCAGATTGTCCGCCGAAGCGGCTCACATACACCGATAGATTGAGGCAATTTCCGCCAGGATACATCTCGCCGCGAGCGAGATAGCAATCGACCACGTTATCGCCTATCGCGGCAATCTTGACCATCGCAGGACTTTCAGTTTAATGGATATGAGAACGTTCACACAATGGCCGCCGTTTGTCAATTATGCGCCGGCCCAAGCTCTGTCAACGAAAAGAGGAAGCTCATGATTTCCACCCTGCCCGCCGACGTGGAACGCGCGCTGACCGCTACGGCGGGCAGGCAGTTTTCGCATCTATTCCTCGTGGCGTGCGGCGGCTCGCTCTCGATCATGATGGCAGGCAAATACTTCATCGATCGTCGCAGCGGTACATTCGCCTGCGATATCTACAACGCGGATGAGTTCGTTTGCCGAGACCCACGACGGTTGGGACCTGACACACTCGTTGTTCTTTGCTCGCAGACCGGAACCACCAAGGAGACCGTCCGAGCGGCCAATCACGCAAGAAATCGAGGCGCAACGACAATCGGCATGACGCTTGACCAAGTATCGCCCCTCGCGCGCTCCGTCGACCACCCTGTGGCGTACCAGGCCTCCTACACGACGGGCAAACCGATCGATGCAGCCCGCAGCAATTACGGCGTGCTCTACATGTTGCTCGCCGGCTTGATCGATGCTCGGGAAAATGCCGGGCTGACCGCCGATCTGCTGATGAGCCTGAGCCATCTTCAGCCGGCGATCGAACGTGCGCACCGGACCTATGCCGACCGGTTTAAGGCCTTCGTACCCCGTTTCGCGCCGTGCAATACGATCTACACACTGGCCAGCGGTGCAAGCTATGGCGCGGCCTATTCCTACGCTATCTGCGTGTTGATGGAGATGCAGTGGTACGACTCGCAGGCCATACACGCTAACGAGTTTTTCCACGGCCCTTTTGAGGTGGTGGATCGGGACGCTTGCTTCGTGGTCTTGCTGGGTTTGGACGAAACGCGGAGCCTTTCCGAACGCGCCCGCGATTTCCTTTTCAAGCACGGCAGCCGGGAAAACATCCTGGTGCTCGATGGAACGGAACTCGACCTCAGCGGTATGTGCGAACACATCAAACCTTATCTCGTGCCCCTGGTCTTCTTCGACACTCTATGGCGTTTTGCCTACGAGCTGGCCGGTCTGCGCGGCCAGCCAATGCTCGAGGGCCGGCGCTACATGAAGAAGCTCACGGATTACTAGTTCCGCAGCACTCTGCAGCCATCCAACAACCCCCAGCCCGTCTTCCGCGAAGAAGGATTTCTCCATGACTGCATCCCCAAAGCCGCGCCATGTCGTCGTCATCGGCGCAGGTATCGTCGGCATCTCTTCCGCGCTGCACCTCGCTCGTCTTGGCGTTGATGTAACCATTGTCAACGACGGCGCACCGGCCAACGGTGCATCCGGCCGTTCACTTTCCTGGCTGAACTCAGCGCGACGTGCTGACACTGCTTACCACCGCTTGAGGCTTGCGGGCATCGACCGTTATCGGACCCTGGCGGCCACAAGGCCGGAAACGGCGTCGTGGCTTCGCTTTGACGGCGGCCTCACCTGGGATGCGGATGATGAGACGAACCAGATTGCCTCCATCTGCCAGCTGGAGCAGGATATTGGGTATGACGCGCTTCTGCTCGGCCCTGCCGAAGTCGGCGCAGTGACGCCCGGTGTCAACGCCAACGCAATCACTCCGCAGGGTGCCATCTTCAATCCTGGCGAAGGATGGGTTGACCTGCCCTTGCTTATCGATCTGCTGCTCAATGAATTCCGCACCCGCGGCGGCAGGCTTGCTCAGGACGCTGGACGGGTGCGGATAGATGCCACCGGTGGTCGCGCGCGTGGCGTGGTCACTGCTGACGGTGTGCCGGTAAAGGCGGATGCAGTCGTCCTTGCCGTTGGGCCAGCGACGCCTGCCATGCTTGCGGAGATCGGAGTCGATGTCCCTGATGCCACGCCGATTTCACTTCTCTTGAAGACCAAACCGGTCAAGACCGAGCTCCGTGCCGTGCTGAATACGCCGCGCGTGGCGGTACGCCCGACGCCGGATGGCGCACTTGTTTTGGATTCGGCGTGGTCGGAGGAAGAGGTCGTGGTCAACTCTGACGGAACCTACGCCGTGCACGACAAGACGGTCAAAGGACTGCTCGACGAGGCTAGTGCCGTGCTCGACGGCAATCCGCGGCTTCAACTCGCTACCTATGCCGTTGGCCCGAAGCCAATCCCCGGTGACGGCGAGCCAGTGCTTGGCTTCGTCGAGACCGTCGCCGGCCTTCACGTCGCCTTTAGCCACAGCGGCGCCACGCTCGGATTGATCGTCGGCGAATTGCTTGCCAAAGAAATTGTTTCCGGAAATCCCCATCCCATGCTTGCAAGCTTCCGCGCAAAGCGTTTCAGCTGAAAGGGCAATCGCGGCCGAGGTCGAACTGTCCAGATGGACCGCGCGCCTGAGGAATCTTATCAAGAATCGCTAACAGCGAATATCCGTCTCCCGCGGTTTCAACGTTGGTCGGAGGGCGGTCTAGGTTAAGAAGCTGAGGTGACCTTGCCGAGAGATAGGTGACATGATCGTTTTATCGGGTTGTCGTCTTACGGCAACAGAGACGGCGACGAGTGTCAGCGCCGCGCGTCCAAGCGCGAACGCGCAGGGGAGAGATGAATGCCCCATAAACTATGGTCAGATAGCCGCTCGCGATCCCCTGGAGTGCGCTGAGTGCGACAAGTTCCGGAATCCTCAATTCAAAGCCAAGAAGATCGAAAGGCAGACTGCACCGAAGAGTCCGGCGGTCAACCTTGTGGGAATCAGAATGCAGTGCAGACTTGCCGCCCTTCACGGCCGCCGCTGACAGCTTGCGGTCAAAGCTGGCAAGTTGGCCGCCGCGCGCCTTGGCGAGGGCGAGAAGGTACGTATCCGTCACCTGCGCCGAGGTCGGGATTTTCGCAGCATCGATGCCGCGGAGCCAACCAGGCTCACATCGTCGGGCCAGAAGCTTGGCCCGTGCAGAGTCCGCAACTTAGTAACGATTTGCGCAACGACGGCGGGCGAGCCGGGACATTTGGAATATCTTTGGTTGCCGACGATGCGCAGGACGCCGTTTCGGTGATCGGACAAGTAGCCCATGCCGCATTGCCCGTCTCTTCGAACCAGCCATGCGCGTCGCCATGGGCGACGTGACCAGGATCGATCAGTGCGATCAGCACATTGACACCGAGCAGGAAGGTCAAGGCAGTTCGTTTCGCAAGGCGTTGACCGTCTCAAGCGTGACAGGAGGTGCATGCGGCCGAGGCGACAGAAGAGGAATCCCGTTGCGCTCGCCGCCAGCTTGAGGCCGGCGCAGCGAGCGCCGGGCGAGATCGCTAATGACCTCGCCGAGGCTACGACCCTGCTGCCGGGCCATGGCCCTGGCCGCGACCAGGACGTCGTCATCAATCGCCAGTGTGGTTCTCACATCACTCTCCTGACGCGCATCAAACATCACGCATGATGTGGACTAGCTACGTCGGACACTCAAGCGGTGCGAATACCCGGCGGATTTGCGTGGAACACGTTTTGCCGGAAAGATCGTCGCTCCGCGGCTTCAACCTTTATGCGACGAAAACTGCGCCCGCGGTAATCAGCGAAACGCCAAGCCAGTTCGGCAGGAACAATTGTTCTCTGAGGAAAACCACGCCGAATACCGTGTCAAGCGCGACGCTTAGCCTTGCGTCACCGAGCAACTCCCCCTCCTACAATGCAGCGCCAGGGCTGCGATGACATGTCTTGATAGTGTTGCCGAAGTCAGCCAGATCCCGCTACGTCGATAACGGCCTTGATCAGACCGGACTTCTGCTGCGCCCAGATTGCGATGTCGCGTGGGCTGTCGCGCAGGGTGGTGCGGTGGGTGACGAGCTGGTCGATTGGTATTTTTCCAGCGCGGATCGAGGTAATGACGTGCTGGAAATCGCTACGCGTCGCGTTGCGACTGCCGATCAGCATCATTTCCCGTTTGTGGAACTCTGGATCTGAGAAGGTTATGTCGTCCGGCACGACGCTGACCATCACCATGACGCCGCCATGGGCAACATAGGCAAAGGCAGACTGCATCGAACGGCTGTTCCCCGTGGCGTCGAAGACGACGTCGAAAGCTGCTCCCGCAGTTCGCTCCGCTATCGTTTCGGCGATCGATCCCTTCGATCCGTCGATCACCAGGCAACCCAATTGCCTCGCGGCAAAGGTCAGCCGCTCGGTATCGACGTCCATGACGGTCACGTTCTGTTGCGCGATGCGCGCAAAAAGCGCGGTGCCGAGGCCGATCGGCCCGGCGCCGATAACCAAGGTGCGCATGCCCGGCCCCGCCATGGCTCTGCGGACCGCGTGGGCACCGATGGCCAGAAACTCGACCGTGGCAGCCTCGACCGGTGACAGGCCGGCCGCTGGTATCAAGTTCTGCGCCGGCACGAGAATCTGCTCACTCATGGCACCGTCACGGTGCACGCCAAGCACCTCAATCGACATGCAGCAGTTAGGCTTGCTCTGGCGGCAGGCGGCACAATTTCCGCAGGCAAGATAGGGATTGACGAGGATTTGCTCTCCGACCGACAGGTCCACGGGCGCGTTGATTGCCGCGATTGTTCCCGAAACCTCATGGCCCATGACGCGTGGATAGGCGAGGTAAGGATGCCTGCCCTCGAAGATGTGGTAGTCGGTTCCGCATATCCCGACAAAGGCGACATTGACCAGTGCCCAGCCTTCGGGCGGAGCCCCTGGTGCCTGCTGCTCCTCAAACACCAGTCTGCCGGGCTCGGCGCATCGCACGACTTTGATGGTGGGGTCCATGACTGCAATTCACCCCTAGCTAAGCTGGGGTCCGGCAACAGGAAGTGGTCCAGCGGTGCAATCCGCCGGACCGCTTGTGGATTACTCGAAGTCCTTGACGTTCTGCAGCGTCACCAGGCCGGCGCCGGTATCCACATTGGCCTCGACGGGTTCCCCACGGATAGCCTTGACGACGGTGTCGATGCCAAGCTCGCCCATTTTTGCGGGAAATTGAGCTACGCTGGCGTCCTCCGCCCCCGACTTGATCGCTTCGATCTCACCGCAGCAGGCGTCAAACCCGACCACTATGAGGTTGTCGTTGGCAATGCCAGCATTGCTGATCGACTTGACGGCGCCAGGGATCGGCGGTCCGCAGGCCGCGTAGATTGCCTTGAGATCAGGATTGGCGGTCAGGATGTCTTCGGTCACTGACGTGCCAAGTTCCAGCGTGCAGTTGGTTGCACCCTTGCCGACGACCTCGACCTTGACGTCGCCCAGTCCCTCCATCATGCCCGTGACCCGGTCATCCAGAGCCGGCACCCCGGGAACGCCTTGCAAAATACCGATCTTGTCACCGCTCTTGAGCACCGTCTTAAGATACTCTCCGGCGATCTTGCCGCCATTGAGGTTGTTGGTCGATACCAACGCCGTCTGGCCTTTCCAGTTGGGGATGCTGTTGTCGACGAGAACCACTTTGATGCCGGCGGCCACCGCCTTGTCGAGCGCTGGCGCGACCGTCGGGTCGACCGGCGTGATTGCAAGCCCCTTGACGCCTTGCGTGATCATGGATTCGATCAGAGCGATCTGGCCTTCAATGTCGGTAGCCGCCTGGCCCTGGCCGGTGACCAGTTCGATCTCCGGATGAGCGGCCGCGTATTTCTTGGCGGCGTCCTCCATGGTCGAGTAGAACGGCACCGGGAATTTCGTAATCAGGCCGACCTTGATCTTGTCTGCGGCCGAAGCCGGTACGGAAAACGCAACGGCGATCGCCAGCCCTGCGAACAGTTTTCGGTTCATTGGCATTGTATTCCTCCCTTGGATTGAGACGCCTCCCGGCGGGAGACGCTTCAGGCATTTGCGGACCGGAAAGGTCCCCAAATTTCGAACGGGTCAGGCTCCAACGATCATGGAAACCAGTTCCTGTTTGTTGCCCTTGGTCGGCACCAGCTCGCCGACCCTGCGGCCTTGGCGAAGCACCACCGCGCGGTCGGCGAGCTCGACGACATGTTCCATGTTGTGAGTGATCAGGATGACGGCATTGCCCTGGTCGCGAAGCGCAGCGACCAGATTGAGCACCTGGCGTGATTCACGCAGGCCAAGCGCGGCGGTCGGCTCATCCAGAATGACAACTTTGCGGGCGAACACGGTCGAGCGGGCCACGGCGATCGCTTGCCTTTGACCGCCAGACATCATGGCGACGACGGCATCCAGCCGCGGCAATGTAACCTTCAGGTTTGCCAGCAGAGCGCGGGTCTCGGCGTCCATCCGGCGCTGCTGCAGAAATCGTAGGCCGCGCGGAAGCCATTGCGGCCTAGCTAGCTCGCGACCGGCAAAGAAGTTCTGTCCCGGCGTCAGATTGTCGAACAGCGCCAGATCCTGGTAGACGGTCTCGATGCCGGCGAAGCGCGCATCCGCAGGGGAGCGTATCTGCGTTGGCGCACCGTCCAAAAGGATCGCGCCGGCATCGAGTTGGTGCACCCCGCTGATGCATTTGGTCAGCGTCGACTTACCCGCGCCATTGTCGCCGAGCAGGCCGACGATCTCGCCTCGCCGCACCTCGATGCTGACATCGTCCAGGGCCAGAACCGAACCGAAACGCTTCGTAGCACCACGTACCGCTAGCACGGGATTGTCCGCGGTGACCGCGTGATCGATTTTGGCCGCAACGGCGCTCATGACTGCCTCCCGGCTTGCAGGAAACGCACGCGCCCTTCGAGGTAATTGCGCAGCACGTCGGACTCGACCGCTATGACGATAACCACGCCGATGACGATGAGCTGGAAGAAGACGTTGACGTTGAGCAGGTTGAGCGCGTTGCGGATAACGCCGATCATGATGGCGCCGATCAAGGCATGGCCGAGGTGGCCGCGACCGCCAAGAAAACTGGCGCCGCCAATGATCACCGCCGCGATCGTATCCAGTTCCAGCAGATTGCCGAACAGCGGCGAACCGGCGTCGGTGCGGCCGGCAAGGATGACGGAACCGATGCCGGCGCACAGGCCTGAGATGACATAGACGGAAACCAGGACCCAGGACACGGGAATACCCATGCGCAATGCAGCGTCGGGCCGGCCGCCGACGGCATAAATCCAGCGCCCCCAGACCATGGTTTTTGCCATGATGAAAAGAACCGCGGCAACGCCCGCAACGACGAACACCGATCCAGGCAGACCCCAGACCGCGTCGCGGCCAAGCGCATCGATGGAATCCGGCATGCCGGGAATGGCGCGCCCGTCGGCCAGTTGCAGCGCCAGCCCCTTGGCGATGCTCAACGTCGCCAGCGTGATGATGAAAGGATGCGGCAGCCGGCCGAAGACGTAGAAAAGCCCGTTGACGGCGCCGACCGCGGCACCGCAGCCAACCATCACGGCGATCACAAGGATGGCGGGCGCGCCGGCATGAAAGCTCAGCGCGCCGACGACGGATGCCAGTGCAAGGTTCGAGCCGACGGAGAGATCGATGCCGCGCGTCAGGATGACCAGATGCTGGCCCATCGCGACAACCGAGATGACGGCCGTCTGGGCGAGGATGTTGCTGAGATTGCGTCCCGTCAGGAAATAGGGTGACAGAAAGCTGAGGACGGCGATCAGCAGCACCAGGATGACCACCGGACCAGCGCTCAGCAGCATCAGGCCAAGCGAAAGGCCGGGGACGGCTTCTGACTTCCTGGATGCTTGCAACGCGGCTTCGCCGACAGTCGTGCCGGTGTTTCCCGTTTCAGGCAAATTTCCCCTCCCCGCCGCGGCTCGCGCGAGCCGCGTCGTCAAAAACTCAATTCGTGTTCAGGTCCTCTTCTTATCGATAAAAAACAACCAGCCGGGTCGGGTCAAGTTGTTTTTTATGGATAAAGTTCATGCTAAAAAGGACAAGGTATTGTTGCAGGGAAAATCCGATGAGAACCGACACCGTCTACAAGAAGGCCTTCAATCGAGCTGCAAATATGCTGCGCGACGGGCAACTGGCCGGTGAACTTCCTTCCGAAAATGAGCTTAGACGGCGAATGTGCGTCAGCCGCACAACCGTCAGAAAGGTTTTGCGGGAACTGGTTCACCGCGAACTTGTCACCGAGCGTAACGGCCTCAGGTCGACGGGCCGCCCGGTCAGCGACAACGACCACTATCCGGACGCCGAAACCACGCCTCGCGCCAAGCACGTCGAACAGCAGTTCATGGAGTGGATGCTGCGGGGTGACACCAGGCCTGGAACCAGCATCAATGAGCTCGAGCTTGCGCGCCAATTCGGCGTTGCGACCAATGGAATTCGCGAATTCCTAATCCGCTTCAGCCGGTTTGGATTGATCGAGAAAAGGCCGAATACAGGCTGGCTTTTCAAGGGTTTCACCGAAGACTTCGCACTTGAGCTCTTCGAGATCCGGGTAATGTTCGAACTGCGTTCGGCACAGCTGTTTTCACTGCAGCCGGACAGTTCTCCGATATGGTCGAAACTCGCCGCGCTCAAGATGGCGCATGCCGACCTGCTTGAGCGAATTGAAGGCCGTTTTCACGATTTCTCCGGCCTGGACAACCGGTTTCACCGGCTCATAAACGAGGCGTCGCCGAACCGCTTCATCGATGATTTCTACGACATCATCACATTCATTTTTCACTATCACTATCAGTGGAACAAGCAGGACGAAAAGCAGCGCAACCTTGCCGCAATCCACGAACACATTGCCTATATCGATGCGCTTGAGAGCCGCAACTCCACTCGGATTGAGGTGGCCTGCCGAGCGCATCTGGCTTCAGCAAGGGAAACACTGATGCGCTCGCTTACGGGATTTGATGAAACGAGCATCAATGCATAGTGAAAGACCTCTGTCCCTGGGAGGCAAACTCAGCGTGATGCAGGCGTTTTATGATCCGGACCGAACTGGCGGTGACAAGTTCCCCTTCCAGAAGGGGACCGACGCACCCCTTTGAGATGCGTCGGAAGAAGCCCTAAGCGTGGCGGATTTCCGTTCCCAGCACCTTCAGGCATTCGCGGATGAACGCTGCAAGCGCCGTCCAGCCTTTTGCCGAAACCATCGTCCCATCCACATATGCCTCCGTTGGAGACAGGTCGATATAGGTTCCGCCCGCAAGCGTCACTTCGGGCTCGCACGCCGCCAGCGCGCCGACCTTCTTGCCGCGCACGACACCGTCGACCGCGATCAGGATCTGCACGCCGTGGCAGATCGTGAAAATCGGCTTCTTGGTTTCGTGGAAGTGGCGCACCATCGCCTGCACCCGCTTGTCGGTGCGGATGTATTCGGGCCCGCGACCGCCGGCGCAGTAAACAGCGTGGTATTGCTCCAGCTGCTTCTCAGCGTCAGAAAAGGTCTTGTTGATCAGCGCATAGTGGCCGAGCTTTTCGGTGTAGGTCTGATCGCCCTCGAAATCGTGCAGCGATGTTTTGATCAGGTCTCCGGCGCTTTTGTCTGGGCACACGACATGAACAGTGTGGCCCACCGCTTCCATCGCCTGCTGGTAGACGAAGATTTCGTATTCCTCGGTGAATTCACCGGTCAGCATCAGGATCTTTTTGCCTGGCATGGTACTTCCTTTCCTGTGACAACGGCTGGGCGAGACCTGTACTCGCCTGGTAGGTTTGAGTTTCTAGAAGGGTGAGTCGGGGAAGTAGTCTTGGTTGGCACTGGCCTGCGTGATGACCGTCGAGGGCGGGTACGGGAACATCGGGACAGTCTCAGTCGAACGCTAACAACAAACGGTCGCGGGAATGCTCGATATGGCGACGCATCGCCTGCTCGGCAGCGGCAGGATCGGCCGCAGCGAGAGCGGCCAGAATGGCCTCATGCTCGTCAAGCGCCTCCTCGGTGACGCGCGAATGGAACATCAGGCGAAATATGTGGAAGTGGGTATGCTGGTGCGCCAGTGTCTCGCGCACGAGTTCGTTGTTGGCGAATTCCATGACCTTGTCATGGAAAATGGCATCCTGGCGGGCGAAGTTGGAATACCGCAGGCGCTCGTCCTTGCCCTCACGGTGCGCCATGACGCCGGCCGATTTCTGAAGCTGTGCGAGCTTTACCTCGTCCATGAGCACCGCTGCCTTGGCTGCACCATGAGGCTCGAGCAGCAGGCGAAGCTCGTAGAGTTCGTCGAACCGTCGTTTCGTAATCTGCGGAGCAGCGCGGTAACCGATCAGATGCGTCTTCAGCACCAGGCCTTCGCCTTCGAGCCGGCCGAGCGCCTCGCGGATCGGCGTGTGGGAGACGTTGAATTCCTTGACCAGGCTATCGACCGTGATCCGGGAACCCGGTGCAATCTTCAGCGACATGAGTTGCGCGAAAATCGCTTCGTAGACGTCCTCAACCAGGCTGCTGGAGCGCTGGATACGCCCGCCGGCGAGGTTCGCTTCGTCTAGACTGGGTAAGTTCATGGCCTGCATGTTTTGCGTCTTGACACATTGAGTTGCTAACACGATGCTCCAACCAATGCAATCCTATATCCTATACGATTTTATAGAGGATATAATTTGAGGCTGTTTCGAGACAAAGTAATGGCACTTGCGGTAGCCCTGCTGGAACAGCGTGCCGCCCTGGCAACCCGTGCTTCCTCACCCGCTGAACGGACCGCCAGCGTTACGGGCGATGGTTCGACGCGTCGATACCCAACCGCGCTGCAGGACGGGTTTTACATCGAACCCGGCCTTTGGGCCGAGTTGAACGCCATCTCGCATTCCAGTCCAGACATCATCACAGGATGCAGGTCATGAGCCTTTTCGCTGCCCTAAGGCTGCCGCGCGAAATCCTCTTCGGGAAGGGCCAACGCCACGTCATTCCGGTTGTCGCGGCCAGACTCGGACGTCGCGCACTCGTCTGCACCGATGAACGTTTTGCCGCAACCGGCCCGTTCGGAGAGATCGTCGCGGCGCTGCGAGCCGCCTCGATAGACGTACTGGTGCATGACCGTGTGCTGCCCGACGTTCCCCGGGATACCGTTGCCGTCTGCGTCAAGGAAGCACTGAAGTTCGCGCCCGACATGGTGATCGGGATTGGCGGCGGCAGTTGTCTCGACATGGCCAAATGCGCCGCGTTGCTCATCAGTCACGGCGGTCAGCTCCAGGATTACTACGGCGAGTTCAAGGTGCCCGGCCCGACGCTGCCATTGATTGCGGTGCCGACGACCGCCGGCACCGGCTCTGAAGTGACCCCGGTCGCCGTGATCTCCGATCCGGATCGTACGCTGAAGGTCGGCATCTCCAGCCCGTATCTGATCGCGGCCGCGGCCATCTGCGATCCTGAACTGACGATGACATGCCCGCCGGCATTGACGGCGATCGCAGGCGCCGATGCGCTGACGCATGCAATCGAGGCCTTCACCGCCGTCAGGCGCGGGACCGATCCCGGCCTTCCGCAACAACATGTCTTTATCGGCAAAACCGCCTTGACCGATCACTTCGCCCTGCTGGCGATCAAGCTGCTTGGCCGAAGCCTCGAAACGGCATACCGCCGGCCCTCCGACGAGGACGCCCGGGCCGACGTCATGATGGGTGCACTTGCAGCCGGCTGCGCGTTCGGAACGGCCGGCACGGCGGCAGCGCATGCCGTGCAATACCCGGTTGGCGCGATAACCCACACCCCGCACGGATTGGGTGTCGCCACCATGCTGCCATACGTCATGAAGTACAACAGAACAGCCGCAGCGACCGAGATGGCCGAGATCGCCAGCGCGCTCTGCCTCGATGGAAAAGGCCGGACGCCCGAAGAGTTGGCCGACGCGAGCATTGGCGAGGTCAGTCGGCTGTTTGGGGCAATCGGGATCACTCCCTCGTTGGCCGAGCTGGGACTGCCTGCCGACAAGCTCGATTGGACGGCGGAACAAGCGATCGGTATCGAGCGCCTCATCAAGAACAATCCGCGGCCATTCGATTTGAGGTCCATGCAACGCCTGGTCCAGGCCGCCTTTGATGGCGACCTCGCCAGCTGCGTCATGTAAACAATCGGGAATATCGAGATGAACACGTTTTCACAGGTTCTGTCGGATGATCAGGGCGTCAGCGACTTCCACACAATTTCGCACGGGCTGTATATTGACGGCCAATGGCGGCAATCCGCGGATGGCAGGGTAATTCCGGTCATCGATCCTTCGACGGAAGCCATCATCGCTGCCGTACCCGATGCGACCTTGGAGGACGCGGCCGCCGCCGTTGCCGCCGCTGCCAAGGCGGCCCATGGCTGGAGGACAACGTCGCCGCGAAAGCGCTCCGAGATCCTCCGACGCTGCTTCGAACTGATGACGGAACGATCGGAAGCTCTGGCTACTCTCATCGCACTGGAAAACGGCAAGGCCCTGCGGGATGCCCGAGGCGAGATCGCTTACGCCGCGGAATTTTTCCGTTGGAATGCCGAGGAGGCCGTTCGCATTACCGGTGAATTCGGTACTGCGCCTTCCGGCGCCAACCGCATTGTGGTCGACTACGAACCGATCGGCATATGCGTTCTGATCACGCCGTGGAATTTTCCTGCCGCGATGGCGACGCGCAAGATCGCGCCGGCACTTGCCGCTGGATGCACGGTGATCCTGAAGCCGGCCAGTGAGACCCCGCTTACCGCCTACGCGCTGGCCGCGCTCTACCAGGACGCAGGCGTTCCACCGGGGGTGGTCAACGTCCTGACAACCTCCAGTCCCGGGCCTTTGACAGCCGCCATGCTGGCCGATCCGCGGGTGCGCAAACTCTCCTTCACCGGCTCAACGGGTGTGGGTCGCGCTCTGCTGGCAGAGGCTGCCAGGCATGTGGTCTCGTGTTCCATGGAACTCGGCGGCAACGCACCGTTCATTGTGTTCGACGACGCCGATCTCGAAGCGGCGCTCAATGGCGCAATGGTGGCCAAGATGCGCAACGCCGGTGAGGCCTGCACGGCCGCAAACCGCCTCTACGTGCAAGCTGGCATTTACGAAGCCTTCTGCGAGGGCCTCGAGAAGCGGATGTCGTCGCTCAAGGTCGGCGTCGGCACCGACCCGGACACGGAATGCGGGCCCATGATCACGAAAAGGGCGGTCGAGAAGATCGACCGACTTGTCATCGACGCGGTCGGACGCGGCGCGCGGGTCTTGTGCGGTGGCTCAGTCCTGTCCGGACGTGGTTTCTTCTACCCTCCGACAGTGCTTCGCGACGTGCCGGGCGATGCAAACATGGCGCATGAGGAGATATTCGGGCCGGTGGCGCCAATCTCTAGCTTCGAAACCGAGGCCGAGGTCATCGCACGCGCCAATGACACTGAATATGGGCTTGCTGCCTACATCTACACGCGCGATCTGGCGCGCGGCATGCGGGTGGCCTCCCGGATCGAGGCCGGGATGATCGCTCTCAACCGCGGGCTGATGTCCGATCCGGCAGCCCCCTTCGGCGGCGTCAAGCAGAGCGGGCTTGGCCGCGAGGGAGGGCAGCATCACGGCATTGCGGAATTCATGGAGGCGAAATACCTCGCCATCAGCATGTGAGCAGAAGAATGCAAGGCGATCCCTTTCGCATCCGCGACCACGTCGCGGATTTTGACGAAATCGTGCAGGACTTCGTTGATCGCAGCGAGGCCGCCCGCGCCACCATTGCGATGACCGCTGACGTGGCCTACGGACCGGATCCGACCGAGACCATGGACCTGTTCTTTCCCGCGGGCAAAAGAACGGCGCTTCCGGTGCACATCTTTGTCCATGGCGGCTACTGGAGAATGTTCTCCAAGCGCGACTATTCATACATGGCGACGACGATTACCCAGGCCGGGGCTATTGCCGCCATCCTTGATTATGCGCTGATGCCCAAGGTCCGAATGGCGACGATAGTTGACCAGGTGCGCCGCGCCAAGCAGTGGGTCCTGGCCAACATCGCCGATCATGGCGGAAACCCGGCGGCCCTGACCGTCAGTGGCCATTCGGCCGGAGCCCATCTTGCAACGTTCCTGTTCGGCGGCGAGCATGCCCCCTCGAGTGTGAGGGCAGCCCTTCTGCTGAGCGGGCTTTACGATTTGAAACCGCTCCAGGATTCCTTTCTCGCCAAGGAAATTGGAATAACCGACGAGGAAGTCGCCATGTTTACACCTCTTGCCTATCGGTATGATCCTCAAACCAGGACGACGGTTCTGGTCGGAGCCAACGAGACGCCACCCTTCCATCAGCAGGCCGATCGATTCAAAGCAAGCTTGCTGCGGCAGGGATCGCTGGTAACGTCGCATGTGCTCCCGAACCGCAACCACATGGACAGCGTCAGAGATCTCGGCGTGCCGGGGACTGAGGCTGCCGATTGCCTGGAAAAACTGATCGCCAAGGCCTGCTGACTACCATGCCGGGATACCGGTCAGCGCAGCTTGACCGCTAGCGGTCCGCATTCGCTCCGGATAAGTTCGAGGCGACATCGCGGGACCTGTGCGCAACTGCCTCCAGCCGCTGGTATCCACGCCCTAAATGTCGATGCGCTGTCCGCTATCCGGATCGAACAGGTTGACGCTCGCTGGATCCACAGCAAGACATATTGGCTCTTTGCGCCGGCCGGCAAACCTCGGCGGCAGCCGCGCGATGATCGCGTGCTCGCCGACCTGCACCGTCACCATGGTTTCAGGCCCGGTAGGCTCTACCACATCGATCTCCCCCATGATCGAAGCTCGATTTTGCGGAACGGTTCTCAGCTCTTCAGGCCGTATGCCCAGCACCACCGGTCGCTCAGAGTCCACCTGCCGGTTCCGCGTCGGCAACACGATCGATACTCCGCTCGCTTGAAACCGGACACCTTCCGAATCCGGGACCAGTCGTCCGGCAAAGAAGTTCATTGCCGGAGATCCGATGAAACTTGCCACGAACATATTGGCGGGCCGTTCATAGATGGTGCGCGGGTCGCCCAATTGCTGGATGTAGCCGCCTTTCATGACGGCCACCTTGGTGCCCAGCGTCATCGCCTCGATCTGATCATGCGTGACATAGACGATGCTCGTGCCGAGACGCTCGTGCAGGCGCTTGATCTCCGTACGCATTTCCACGCGGAGCTTGGCATCGAGATTGGACAGCGGCTCATCGAAGAGGAACAGCTCCGGGTCGCGCACGATCGCGCGGCCCATCGCAACGCGCTGCCGCTGTCCACCCGAAAGATTGGCGGGGCGTCGGTCGAGCAGATGGGAGATTTGCAACATTCGCGCGGCATCTTCCACGGCGCGCTTGCGTTGGTCGGCGCCTACGCCACGCATTTCCAATCCGAAGCCGATATTCCTCGCGACCGACATGGTGGGATAAAGCGCGTAGGATTGGAATACCATCGCGATATTGCGGTCCTTGGGCGCAAGGTCGAGGACCGAGCGTCCCCCGATCAGGATGTCACCGCCGGACGTGTCGTCGAGGCCGGCAATCATGTTGAGCAGGGTCGACTTGCCGCATCCGGACGGCCCGAGCAGAACCAGAAAGCCTCCGTCCTCGAGCTCGATGTCGACCCCGTGAAGAACCTGTACGGAGCCATAGGACTTGCGCACGTCCCTGATGGAAAGTGTCGCCACGCGAATACTCCTAACCTTTGATGGCGCCTGCGGTCAGCCCCTGGACCATGGTTCGCTGGACGATCGCGAAGAGCACGATGACCGGGATGATGCTGAGAATGCCGCCTGCCGCCAGAACGCCCCAAGGAAGCTGGAACTCTCCGACCATCAGTTGCAGGCCCACAGGCCAGGTGCGAGACCCCTGCCCGGTCGTCAGCATCAGCGCAAACAGGAACTCGTTCCAGGCTGCGATGGCAATGAACACAGAACTTGCGACCAGGCCGTTCCGCGCAAGGGGCATGACGATACGAACCATGGCGCCAAGCCTTGTCGAGCCGTCGATGCGTGCCGCGCTCTCGAGTTCCTTAGGTGCGGAATCGAAGAACCCCTTGAGCATCCACACGAACAGCGGCAGCAGGAAACTCGTATAGGCAAGCGCCAGGCCGAAACGGCTGTCCACGAGCCCCACACCGCGCATAACGACGTAAAGGGGAATGATCATCATGACTGCCGGGAACATGCGAACGACAAGATAGCCGAGCATGAGCTGATCCCGGCCTCGAAACGCGAAGCGAGAAAATGCATAGGCGGCAAGCGTGCCCGTCACGACGCAGATCGTCACCGTCAGGAAGGTGACGACGAGGCTGTTGCCTATAAGCCGTGGGAAACCTGACTGCGTCCAGATGGCGACATAATTGTCGAAGGTGACGCGGCTCGGGAGGTACTGCATCGTCTGGGTGACAATGTCGGCCTCGTATTTGAGGGATGTCAGGAACATCCAGATCATCGGACCGATGCAGAACACCGTCAGGCTTGCGAGCACGACGTAGGTGGCGATGTTCGCGATCATCCGCCGGTGACGCTTGCTTTCAATCATCGCCCTGTCCTTTGGTAATCCTGGAGATGCGGATGTACCCGGCCGCGAAGATCATCAGGGTCACGAACATCACCACCGACAGGGCGGATGCGTAGCCGAAATTAAATTCCTTGTAGGCGGTCTGAAAGGCATACAACGACAGCACCTGCGTGGCATCTCCGGGTCCGCCGCCGGTGAGAATGAGGAGCAGATCAGGCGAATTGACCAGACCGATGACGCGCAGGATCACTGCCGCCGCGATGACGGTCTTGAGCATCGGCAAGGTGATCAGCCTGAGCTGCGCCGCCAGGCCTGCGCCGTCGACCGCCGCTGCCCTGTAGAGGTCCTCGGGAATACCCTTCAGGCCCGCGAGCAGCAGCAGCGCGAAGAATGGAAACCCGTGCCAGGCCTCGACGAGAATGGTCGCCGCAAGTGCAGTGTTGGGATCAGCAAACCATGCCTCGTAGGACTGCAGGACGCCTATCCGGACAAGAAGATCGTTGATCACTCCGAGTCGCGGATCGAGCAGCAAGGCCCACATATGGCCCGCCACGACGTTGGGCAGGAAGTAGGGAAGCAGGATGAGCACGGCGAAGATTTTCGTGCCCGGCAAATCCCTGTTGAGAGCTGTCGCGGCGAGAAGACCAAGCGACAGTTCCAGCGCGACCGCGGCCGCGACCCACACGACTGTGTTCTTCAGTGCGATCCAGAAGACCGGGTCTGACCACATCGCTACATAATGTTTGAAGCCCACCCAGCCGTCCAACCCGGGACGCGTCAGACGCATCTCGCGAAAGCTGATGGCCATGCCGTAAAGCGTTGGATAGGCGATCACGAGAAGGATGAGGGCGAGGCTGGGAAGGAGCAGCAAATACATCCAGTATCGGGTCTCGGACAGTTCGCCGAGTGCCCGCAAAGGCACATATCTGCTCGAGCTTATTTTCATGAATCTGCGATGCGAAAGCACCATCCTGAGCACAGCTGCAGGTCCGGGGATCAGCGGAGCGCCGCCTCCAGGCCCTGGATCATGCGGTCCACTGCCTGTTCCGGCGTCGACTGACCTGTCAGCACCGACTGGAAAGCGGGATTGACGACATTTTCGGACCAGCCCGCGGCGCCGACAAAATTGTTCGGCAGGCGTCCGAACTTGAGCGTCTCCGTCGCCGCACTATAGATCGGATTGCCGGTGATCCGCTGATCCTGCAGCGCAGCGGCGGAAGCCGGAAAATAGCCGGTCCCCTCGAGCAGGGCCAGGGCAGCGTCCGTTTGGCCCCAGAAACTCACCCACCGCCAGGCAGCTTCGATATTGTCTTCCCTCATGACGCCGTTGCCGGCGTACGCGACGCGAGCGACGTGCGCCTTCGGACCGGCCGGCATCGGCGCAGTCGAGAATTGTTCGCCCTGCTTCATCGCACTCGAGATTTCGTTCAGCGAACCGGTATGATGCCACACCATGGCAGTCTGCCCGGTGCGGAACGCCTCCATGATCTGACGGTAGCTGTCGTGGGGCGCGCTCGGCGGCACGACCTTTTCCTTCAGGAAGAGATCGGAATAGAACGTTATCGCCTCGATCGCCGCGGCCCTGTCGATGGCCGGCTGCCCGTCCTTGACGATCGGCGAGCCGAACGCCTCCATGACATCGATGACATATTTGAAACCGCCGGCGCCGGCGCGCATGCCGAAGGCATACCTGCCCTTCGAAGGATTCGTCAGCTTGCGGGATGCCTGCAGGAATTCGTCGAAATTTCGGGGTGGCCCCGCCAGTCCAGCTTCCTCGAAATAGTCCGCGCGGTAGTACATCCAGTCAACGAAGGCGAAGGCGGGAACCGCATAAATGGCGCCATTGCTGGAAAGCCCGGTCCAGCGGTTGTCGGGAAAGTTCGCCTTGCCCTCCCACCCATTCACGCGCTCGGTAAGATCGATCAATCCCTCCATCGCGGTAAGATCGGCGAAGCGCTCGGCGATCACCATGGCGGTATCGGGACGCCCGCCGGCCAGCACGGCCGAAGACACCTTGGCCATATATTCCGAGTTCGGGATGTTCTCTTGGGTTACCGCCACGTCTGCATTCGCCGCCTGAAACAATCCGATGATCTTGAGCAAGCTGGCCATTTCCGACTGACTGGTGAAGTGGTGCCAGTAACTGATGGCACTTGCGGCACGGGCACCACCAATGCGCCCTGCCATCGCGAGGGCCGCCGAACCCACGAGAAACTGCCTCTTGTTCAACTGCATGCGACCTCCTCCAAGATATCAGATCAGCAGACTGATCGATCAGTTGGAGCGTTGGGTAACATCATTTTCCAAGCCGTGCAACCTCGCCGGAGAGGCAAATGGCAAACGACGACGTGTCAGACCAGACCCAGGTTCCGCTGCATGGCCGCCTGGAAATGGGACTGCAGCTTTGCTTCGGCAGCGTCGGCATTCCTGCTGCTGCAAGCCTCGAGAATGTCCAGGTGCTCCTTGAGCGTCCGGATGATGATCGGCGAGGTGAGTTTGCTGTCCAGCCGCAACAGACGCAGATAATTGTGCATGCGCCGGTAGGTGCTATCGATCAAGGGATTGCGCAGTGCGCCGATGACTGCGCCATGCAGCTCTCCCTCCAGCGCATCCATCTCCTCCAGTTGCTCCTTTCCCACACCCTCACGTTCGATGCGCCTGACCAGCCGGGAGTGCCGCATTTCCAAGGCATTCATGACGGCTTCATCGCCCTGCTCGGCAAAGACGCGAATTGCCGAACGCTCGATGATGGCGCGGAATTGGTAGGTGGCGCGTGTGAGTTCCATGCCAGGTTTTATGAACTGGATTCCGGAGCGTGGATGGATGGTGAGAATTCCTTCCGCCTCGAGCTTGCGCAGAGCGTCACGAAGCGGAGCGACAGGCACGTCAACGATCGCGGATAGTTCGCTCTGCGAAACGAATGCCCCGACCGGAACGCGCCTGTCGAACAAGCGCTCCAGAATTCGTTCGTAGGCAACATCGCTCATACGGGTGGCCGCCACCGGGGTATGAGAGATGGCTTTTGCTTTGCCCGCCACTTGCGGCTCCTCCGCTGATTCGGTACTGAGACATCTTGACTGATAGATCAGTAACTTGCACTAAACGATCAGAAAGCCCATGTGATGAGCCTCTCGCATTTTCGTATAACCCGATTTCAGTTCGCCCGCGACCGGGTAATCGGGGACAGTCAGGTTCGAGCCGACGATGTAAACGTCGCGGCGCTGGAACTCGTTTCGAAAAGTGGCGAGGTGGGGCTGGGCTTCATCCAGACACTCTTCAATCCCCTGCCCGACCAGACTGAGATTGAGACCGTTTTCGAAAACGAGGTTTGGCCGGCCCTGAAAGGACACAAGGCGATCGCGCTGGTTCATCGTGTGAACCGCCCGCGCGGCGGCAATCAGCGGGCCTACTCCCTGCCTTTTCATGAAGCGGTCCAGGTCGCGCTTTGGGACCTTGCGGCAAAGGAAGCCGGCCTACCCCTTCACGTGCTGCTCGGCAGTCGTCGCAACCGTGTGAAAGCCTACGCCAGTGGCCTCGATTTTCACCTCGACGATGATGCTTTCGTTTCCTTGTTTTCCCACGCGGCGTCGCTTGGCTATTCCGCTTTCAAGATCAAGGTCGGCCACCAGGATTTCGATCGCGATCTGCGGCGCCTGGAACTGTTGAAATCCTGTGTGCCGGCAGGCTCGAAAATCATGATCGACCCGAATGAGGCGTGGACCTCGAAGGAAGCGCTGGTGAAATTGGTGGCGATCCGCGATGCCGGTCACGACCTTCTCTGGGTCGAGGATCCAATCCTGCGTCACGACCACGAAGGATTGAGAATGCTCAGGCAGGCAATAACATGGACTCAGATCAACAGCGGCGAGTATCTAGATCTTCAAGGCAAACGGCTTCTTCTGGAAGCCCACGCAGCCGACATCCTGAATGTCCACGGTCAAGTCACCGATGTTATGCGCATCGGTTGGCTGGCCGCCGAGCTCGGCATCCCGGTCAGCATCGGCAACACCTTTTTGGAGATCGGCGTGCACATGGCGGTCGCGCTTCCGGAAGTCGAATGGCTGGAATATTCGTTTCAGAACTTCGATCATCTGGTGGAGCAGCCCATCGAAATCCGGGACGGCTACGCCTATGCACCCGATCGACCTGGCCATGGATTGGTACTGTCCGAAAAAGCGCGCGGTGAATGGACGAGACCAAGGCGCCTGATGCGGTCGGAACTGGATCCCGCGCCAGAAAATGCACGCCTCCCTGGCAAGTGAGTGAATGATCGAGCCGGCTTTGTGCATGGCGCAATTCACGCCACCTCGAAGACCACATGTCCGAAGAAGTGCCGAGGACGCGATGCGCGCGATCATCTCCTGGGGGTGCTACGCGGAGTTGTTCGGCTACGACGAGCGCTCGAAGCAATTCGCCCTCGAGAACCCGGCGTGAGCGAGTTCGCATGGCTGTCTTCTCAGGAACATTCCATGATTTCGATCGAACAGGTTGCCAATTAATCTGGGCATCGTCCTGCCGCGCGGGTCCGGGATCGGGTTCCTCGGTGCTGGTATTATGTTTTTCAAGGAGGAACTGAACGTGTGCGACCTCAATACTGCGCCGACCCGCTGGTCTTCCGCCGCGTTCGGCGTCCTCGCCAAGCCCGCCGGACGCTCCTCGCCGCGGTCGCGGCTGGTTAACCGAGTTCGAGCCCAGTTTCTCGTCCGTGTGGTCTGCCGCAATCCCGACGTCGGCATCGGTCATCTGAGCCTTCGGCGCCTCGAACTGAAGAGCACCGCGCGTGTCGAGGTAACGTCCAGCAATCGGCGACAACCCGCAACCGATGCCGCTTGAAGCCGTTGTGGGACGGCTCGGCCTCGAGCCTGCGGTTTCGGCAGCGCGATAGTCTAGGGCGTCGAGACCTGATTGAGTGTCGAAGATAGCTTCCGGCCTGGTTTGCACCGCCATAAGAACTGCGGCGGGTGATCGATTGGCTGTCACATGAACCAGCTCATGAGCATTCCGACCATGCACATCGCCATAGCGATCGTGGAGGCCCATCCCAGCCAGCGCAGCCAGCCCTTGACGGTGAAGTCGCCCATGACCTTTGGCTGGGCTGTCATTATCATCATGACCGTCATGACCGGAACGGCGACGACACCGTTGACGACGGCTGTCCAATACAGCGCCTT
This sequence comes from Mesorhizobium sp. M1428, assembly GCF_040317515.1. NCBI lineage: Bacteria > Pseudomonadati > Pseudomonadota > Alphaproteobacteria > Hyphomicrobiales > Phyllobacteriaceae > Mesorhizobium > Mesorhizobium sp. M1428. The sequence goes on along the minus strand of NZ_JAMYKT010000003.1, from coordinate 13,280 downwards.
GATCGGGTCGATTGGACTGAACGTGATCGCTGCTCCGAGCCCCGTGGCCGCGGCAAGAGTGCTGTAAAACGCCACAGCCTCCTTAGGTCTGCGCGACAACCCCACGGGCCATCGTCTCGCCTCGCCAATGGCGTAAGCCGCCGCGCCGGCCAGGATCGGTACCGCCAGCAACCCTGTCGCGACGATGCCGAAAGCGAAGATAGCAAAGGCAAAATCGCCGACGATCGGCCGCAGCGCCTCGGCCGCCTGAGCGGATGTCTCGACGTCGGTGATGCCGGCTTTGTTCAAGGTCGCCGCGGTCGCGAAGATGATCGCCAGCGCGATGACGTTGGAGAATGCCATGCCTATGAGAGTGTCGGCGCGTATTCGCGAGAACGCGTCGACCGCCTGACGTGGAGCCCTCAACAACGATTTTCTGCGATGATTTGCGTGGACCTCTTCGGCCTCCTCTGACGCCTGCCAGAAGAAGAGATAGGGCGAAATCGTCGTGCCGAAGATAGCGAGAAGCGTAGTGAAGAACTCGTTGCTCCAGACAATTCGCGGGACCAGCACGCCACCCAGTGCTTCGGCCCAGGGAACTTGCACAGCAAACACGACAGCGACATACGAGAACAGGCTCAACGTCATCCATTTCAAGATGAGCGCGTAGCGATCGTAGTTCACGAAAACGATTCCAATTACGCAAATGGCTGCGAACAGGACGACATACAGAACGGTCGGGCCGCCGATTAGAAGCTTCGTCGCATCGGCCATGGCGCTGAGATCGGCGCCGATGTTGACGGTATTTGCGATGAACAGAAGAGTTACGATGGACTGTAGAAGCCAATTCGGATAGTGGCGGCAGAGATTGCCTGCGATGCCGTGGCCGGTAGTCCTTCCGATACGCGCACTGATTTCCTGAATCGCGACCATCAGAGGATAGGTCAGCAGCATCGTCCATCCAATCCCGAACCCGAGCTGGGCCCCCGCCTGGCTATAGGTGCCGATCCCGGATGGATCATCGTCCGACGCGCCAGTGATCAGCCCCGGCCCCAATCTGCCGAGGATCGTCTTCTTCACGGGCGAGACAGAAGAAGTCGGTTGATTTTTCTTGGAAGCCGTCAGCTCATCCATTGCGTCCGATCCACAGAGCAAAGCCAGCGGCGCCCGTGGCTGCCAACACCTGTCCGATATGGATCAGTTGGGGCGGTTCGGCCGAAGTACCTCTGAAGCAGAAGTGACACGACGGTGGCGCCTAAAGAGATCGCCAAAAGAACGCCGACCGTTTGTGTCCTGCGGATCATGACACTGTCCCTTAGAGTGGACTGATAACTTCTTAGAAGGGTTAAGGTTCCTGGATCTGCTGCTGCCAATGGGAAGCACAACTTCATCGTCTGGGGAGTGCCATAGCGACCGCCGGCACTCATCTCACGCAGTGGCCCTAGAAGCACCGGTATCGACCAACCGGCCACCGGGCGGTTCTCGCGTACGCCGAACCGGCTTGAGCAACTAGTCGGTAGGCTCTCCGCTGACTTCGTTAACCAATACCGCCAGGCTGGGCCCCGCAACCCGATCAACTTGCGGGATATCTGTCTCATGGCGCCGCGGCCGGCACCAATCCAGCAATTCCGGTTAGCACGGTGTGGTGTCACCGCGTGAGACAGCTTGACTGTTCAGACAAGTTGCTGAAATCAGCGCAGGCTTCTCCTGCGCCGCCCTGGATATCGTCCCGACAGTCCGGCACGCCGATTACAGGCCCCTGCGGGAAGACAATCGCGCCATCGTTCGCGCCGCCAGCCGGGCCAGCAAGGCTGCTGACACCGTGCCATACGGCATTATTTCACTCCTCGTGACAGTCGGACCGCACGCGAAAATGACCGCGCTGGTTCGAATCTCAGCTGGCCATGTTACGGGGTGATTTCGGGATTCGGGCAATCGGTTACGGCTGAAACAAACCGGCGGTTCGCCCGATGTCAAGCAGCGCGCCGATGCTGCCGAACACCCGGTGCTACGTCAGCTTCCAGGCGCTTATGATGCTTCCGGTTCGCCTTGGGAGGTCCGCATAGTGTAACGCTTGGTGCTCGCACGAGATGGTGGGAGCCGGACCCGTCTCGGCCGTTCAGTGCAGTGCAGTGGGCGCCCGACGATGAAACTCGACTCCGCAGCCCGCCACGAGGTAATCCATGCGCTAACTCGGGTTCTCCAGGCGATTTGCTTTGCGCCACTCCTCGTACTCCCCGCGGGCATCGTCATGCAGCGGATAGTAGCGTTGCAACGGCCCACCCTCCATGAGCTTCACTCGCGAAAACTCCTCCCAATCGTGATGCTTCTGTGATTCTTCGATCACCTTCGGGGCCATCACGACGGGAAGCACCACCACCCCGTCGTCATCGGCGACGATGATGTCGCCGGGGATCACCGTGACACCGCCGCAGGCAATCGGAACGTTGACGGCATTGGGATAGATGCTGGTCTGCACGTGATAATTTGGCGTCCAGCCGCGCAGCCATAGGGGCAGGTCGAGCTTTTCGACATTGGGCCGGTCGCGCATGCACCCATCGATGACGATACCCGCCCCGCCCCTGCCCTTGAAATAGGTCGACATCATATCGCCGAAGACGCCCGAGCTCATGTCGCCGCGCGCGTCGACCACGACCACATCGCCTTCCTGCGCGTGATAGAGCACGTGCCGGTGCAGCTGCGTCTCCGGGTCGGCATATTCTCCTTCGGTGAACAGGTCCGGCCGCTGCGGCAGAAACTGCAGCGTCAGCGCCGGCCCGACGATCGACTTCCCGTGGTTTTGCGCCACCGGACCGACCATGTGCGGATTGCGGAAGCCCATGTGGCCAAGCGTGCCGGCAACCGTCGCGGCGCCGATCTCCCTGAGTGCGTCGATCAGGTCTTTAGGCGGCCGCACGATGTCGGAAGTATGCGTCATTGTGGACTCCGATTGAATGGAACTACCAGTTCGTAACAGAACCGTCGCGGCGCTTAAGGTGAGGCGCTTCCCAGAAACGCAAACTCTGCGCCTGGACCGCAACTTCGTTGACCTCGACGCCGAGCCCCGGGAGATCGCCGACCGGGTAGTCGGTCCCGTCGAGCCGTGGTTGTACGGGGAAGAAGTCGGAATTGTCGAAGCCCAGCTTTGTTTCGGGCGCCCTGGTCTCTAGCCACGCGAAGTTGGGTACCGCGGCGGCGAGATGCACGGTCGCGGCCGTGCACACTGGACCAAGCGGATTGTGCGGCATCAGGTCCACATAGTGCGCCTCGCTCCAGCCAGCGATTTTCATCGCCTCGGTGAGCCCGCCGACATTGCAAACATCGATCCGGTTGAACTGATGGATGCCGCGCTCGATGTAGGGCAGGAACTGCCACTTGCTGGCAAATTCCTCGCCGATTGCAAAGGGGATTTCGGTCATTGTGCGCAGCGATTCATAGGCCTCCGGCGTCTCGTCCCGTATCGGCTCCTCGAGGAAATCAAGCACGCCGCGGCCGAGCTTGTTGCAGAAGCTCGCGGCCTCTGCCACGGACAGCCGATGATGATAGTCGAGGCCGAGGACCACGTCGTCGCCCAGCGCCCCGCGCGCCTTGTTCAGCATACTCGCGGTAGCGCCGATGGATTCGCGCGGCTCGAAGATGTCCTTGCTGTTTTGCCCGAATGGGAAGAAGCGGATCGCCTGCCATCCCTGCGCGCGGAGTTCGCGGGCGCGTTCGATGGCAAAATCGCCCTCGGTCTCGTCGCCGGTCGAGGCAAAGGTGGGAATCCGGTCGCGCTGCTTGCCGCCCAGCAGCTCGTAGACCGGCACGCCCAGCGCCTTGCCCTTGATGTCATGAAGGGCGATGTCGATGGCGGAAATCGCCGCCTGAAGGACTCGCCCGCCTTCGAAGTACTGGCTGCGGTAAACCTCCTGCCAGATCCGCCCGATCTGCATCGCGTCGCGGCCGATGAGAAACTCGCGATAGTGCTCGACCGCGCCGGCCACGGCCCTCTCGCGACCGCTCAAGCCGCTCTCGCCCCAGCCGAAGATGCCTTGGTCGGTCTCGACCTTGACGAGCATCTGGTTGCGCGTTCCTACCCACACCGGATAGGGCTTGATCGCAGTGATCTTAAGCTTCTCAGTCATCCCCGCCCACGTTTCACGCGCATTCGCCCTATCTCAGTTGGCCTTGAGGGCCATCTCAGTTTCGCCATCGAACAGATGCATCCGCTCCTGGTCGAACTCGAGCCAGATCTGCTCGTCGGGCGCGACGGCAATGTTCGGCGGCACGCTGACGTTGACGATGGCGCCGGACAGGAACGCCTGCACGAAGGTGACGTCTCCTGTCGGCTCCACCGTGTAGGCTTTGGCCGGGACGCCGCCTGGCAGCGCACTCTTGTGGAGTTTGATCGTCGAGTGACGTGCGCCGAGCACGACTTTCCTGGTCGTCGCTTTCGCCACCTTCTGGGCATTGCGCGGTGAGAGCTCAAGGCGCCAGCCCTCGGCGCCGGTCAACACCGTGTTGCCGTTTGCCGTGGAGGCCTGCAGCGGAATAAGGCTCATCGCCGGGCTGCCGATGAAGCTGGCCACGAACATGTTTACCGGATGGGCAAAGACCTGCGCCGGTGAATCGTATTGCTGCAGGTAGCCGCCATTCATCACCGCCATTTTGTCAGCCATGGTCACGGCTTCGAGCTGGTCGTGCGTCACATAGATGATCGTCGCCTTTAGGTCCTGGTGGAAACGCTTGATTTCCGACCGCATCTGCACGCGCAGTTTGGCATCGAGGTTGGACAGTGGCTCGTCCATGAGGAACACGGCGGGGTCGCGAACGAGGGCACGGCCAAGGGCCACACGCTGCTGCTGCCCGCCTGAAAGTTCGCGCGGCTTGCGCTCGAGCAGGTGCGTCATATCGAGCACTCGTGCCGCTTCCTTGACCTTCCTGTCGATCTCGTCCCTGGGGAGTTTGCGCATCTGAAGCGGGAATGCCAGGTTCTTGTAGACCGATTTCTGCGGGTAGAGCGCATAGTTCTGGAACACCATTGCGATGTCCCGGTCCTTGGGGTCGAGGTCGTTGACCACCCGCTCGCCGATGATGATGTCGCCCGATGTGATCGGGGTCAGCCCGGCGACGAGATTGAGCGTGGTTGTCTTGCCGCAGCCTGAAGGGCCGACGAGCGCAACGAACTCGCCGTCATTGACCGTCAGCGAGACGTGGTTGACAGCTTTGAAGCTGCCATAGCTCTTGACGAGATCTTGGAGGACCACGTGGGCCATCGGCAACTCCCTAGTGCTTGACCGCGCCTTCTGTAAGGGCGCGTACGAAGTATCGTTGCAGGACCAGGAACAGCACCACGACGGGCACACTCATCATGAAGCTGGCTGCCATCAGGCCCGGAAAGTCCGTCGTATTTTCCGAGAAGAAGCGCTGGATGCCGACCGGCAGCGTCAACTGCTCGTTCTTGGAGAGGAAGGTGTAGGCGTAGATGTACTCGTTCCACGCGCCGATGAAGGAATAGATTGCGGTGGCGATGATCCCCGGCGTCGAGAGCGGCATCACGATCATGATGAAGGCCTGGAACCGTGTTGCGCCATCGATGCGCGCCGCCTGCTCAAGCTGCACCGGGATGTTGTCGTAAAAGCCCTTGAGCAGCCAGATCGCCAGCGGCAGGCCGAAGGTGAGATAGGTGAGTATCAGCGAGCCATGCGTGTTTATCAGACCGATCGCGCGCATCAGGATGAAGAGTGGCACGAGGAAGATCACCGCCGGGAACATGTTGCGCAGCAGCACGGCAAAGAACAGGAAGTTGCGGCCGGGGAAACTGAAGCGCGAAAACGCGTAGGCCGCAGGGACAGCCACGATCACCGAAAGGATTGTCGTAACGGTCGACACGAAAAGGCTGTTCCAGAAGAAGCGGAGGAAGTCCTGGCCAACGCTGTTCTGCGGATCGAGCAGCTTCTGGTAGCTGGCGAGGGTGGGTTCGTCCGGCCACCATTGCGGCGGGAATTGCGTCGCCGCGAATCCGGACTTGATCGAGGTGATCAGCATCCAGATCATCGGCAACGCGGTATAAAGCAGCATGAACACGAGGAATATGCGCCCCGCCCACCGCCATCCGTCGACGCGCATGCGGCGACGGGTCTGAGCTCGAGGGGCTGTCTCGGCAATCGTGCTCATGCGCTCCCCTCTTTCCGCTCGTTGCCGCTCAACGCACGGACGTAGAAGTAGCCCAGCGTCATCAGTGTGAGGAACAGGAGCACCGAATAGGCCGATGCCACGCCCCAGCGCTGCCGTCCGAAGGCGAGCTCATAAATGTGGGTTATCCAGATGTGTGATGCGTTCGACGGCCCGCCGCCGGTCATGATCCAGGGGATGATGAAGGAATTGAAGTTGGCCACCGCGAGCAGCAGCATCGTCACCACCGAGACGTTGCGCAAGTGCGGGAAGGTGACGTGCCAAAAGCGCTGCCATGCATTGGCACCGTCGACTTTTGCGGCACGCAGCAATTGGTCGGGGACTGTCTGCAGGCCGGCCATCATCATGATCATGGCAAACGGAAACTCGCGCCAGATATTGACGACGATCAGGGAGGGCAGCACCGTGTTGACATTGTCGATGAAATTCGGCGGCTGGTCGGCCAATCCGAGGCCGACCAGCACCGCGCCGATGATCCCGAAGTCCGAATGGTAGATCCACTTCCAGATATAGGAGGCGGCGACGGCGCTGATGACCCAAGGGATAATCAGGACAGCGCGCAAGACACCACGGCCGATGAAGTCGCGGTGGAGCGCCAGCGCTGTGGCAAACCCCAGGACAAAGGAGATGAGAGTTGACCCCAGTGTCCAGATCAGTGTGTTCCAGGTGACTTTCCAGAACACCTGACTGGTCAGGATGGTCGTGTAATTGTCGAAGCCAATGAACGTCTTGTCACGGAGCTGCAGGCCAGGCGGTGTCTTAAAGAACGACAGCTCGACCGTGTAGTAGATCGGATAGGCGATGACGATGAGCATCACGGCGATCGCTGGGAGCACGTACGCGTAGTCCGCGCGATGCGCCCAGATCTTCCGCAGCGTGCCGGATGTACCGGGTTGCAATCTTCGGCGAGCCTCGGCCTTGCCGGTCACGATCGTCACTTGTGGCGTGCCCTTTTTCTTCGGAACGAGGCGGCTGCGCCAGGGGCGCAGCCGGTCAGGTCGTAGGTCAGGCCTGGACTAGAGTCCGCCCATCAGGTCTTTTACCTTCTTGGCCGCGTCGTCCGCTGCCTCGTCGACGGTCATCGCTCCGGTCAGGGCATTCTGCAGCATGTCCGGGATGATGATGTTCATGATCTCGGGGGCCTGCGGCAGCGCTGGGAACGGAATGCCGTATGGCAGCATCGAGGTGGTGACGTCGAGGAACTTGATGTTGTCCAGACGTTCCTTCATCCACTTGGTCTTGAAGCCGTTGAGATTGCCCGGGTTTGATCCGGCATAGGCCATCTTCAGCGACCATTCAGGGCTCGTCCACATACAGATCATAGCTTTCGCAGCCGGCTCGTCTACCTTGCCGCCCTCGACATATTCGGGCTTCAGGATGTGAATGTTCGAGCCGCCGAACACGACGGCGCGCTTGCCGTCGGGACCAGTCGGGATCAGGCCGTAGCGCATGTTGTCGATGACCGTCTGCGCCTTGTCCTTGTCGGTGCCCGTCGCCTTTTTCTGCAGGTCGAGCATGACGTTGTAATCGGACGGGTGCGAGATCATCATGCCGAGCTGGCCGGCGACGAACAGGGGCTGGTTGTCGGCCTGCTGGTTGGTGAGTGCCGAGACCGGCACCGACTTGTCGCGAACATACATGTCGTAGGAAGCTTGCAGCGCTGCCTTGCTCTGCGGACTATCGAGCTGGACCTGCTCATATGTCGGGTTTGCGGTGGCTTCGTCGAAGACGCCGCCGCCATAGGCCCATAGCTGTGGCATGAAGCGGTACGGCGTATTGCCGGCGTTCTTGCGAGCCACGAGGCCGTAGCCGGCAATGCCTAGCTTGTCATGGATCTGCTTGGAATATTTGACGACGTCTTCCCAGGTTGCCGGAGGCTTGTCCGGATCGAGGCCCGCACGCTTGAAGATGTCGGCGTTCCAGATGAACGCCATCGTCTCGTTGTTGGTCGGTATGCCGTAGGTCACGCCCTCCCAGGTCACAGCCTTCATGGCGCCGGGCCAGAAATCCTCGGTCGAATACCCCACGTCCTCTGGCTTGAGCGGCTGCAGATAGCCCTTTGAGGCGAACTCGGTACCACCCAGGATTTGCAGGCGGACCGCCATCGGCGCGGCGTTGCCCAGGAGCGCCGTGCGGAACTTGTCGAGAAGGTCGTTATAGGTGAGGGCTTGTTCCTCGAGCTGGATGTTCGGATATGTCTTGCGGAAGGTCTCGAAGAAGTCCTTGTAGTACTGACGCAGGAGGTCGGGGTCGCCTTCGAACACGCCCTGATACCAGAAAGTCAGTCGCCCCTTGTAGTCGAGCGGTGTGACCTTGGCGCAATCGGCCGCCGTGTCAAAATCCTGTGTGCCCGCAATCGAGCGAACATATTCCGGCGACCACTTGCTCAGGTCGACCGGCGGTGCACCCAGCGCCGATGTAGACGTCAGGGATGCCATCAAAGCAGTGGCGACAGTGCCGCGCAGGACGGCACTGCCGAGCGCAATTCTCGTCATAGGTATCCTCCCTGGTTCTCCCATCCGCCCTGCGCCAAAGCAAAGCGGTCCTTGCTCGTTTCGATCGCGAGGATGCTTCTTTCAGCTCAGTGTATCCTCTCGATCGCTTAGTACGTTTTCAGATCATGGATTGCCTGTCAACGCGCAGAATCGTACATTGTTTGCCAAAGCCGTGTGTGATATCGGGCAAAAGTATGTATTAAATTGGGGAGCCGGCCTTGGCCGAAATAAGCGATTTCAAAGCGATGCCACCGGTCGGGACTGATCCCATCGGGGCCTCGAGCGAGGGCGCCTCGCTCTATGAACTGATCAGGGAAGACATCATCGAAGGACGGCTTGCCGCCAACGAACGGCTTGTGGTCACCGATCTCGCCCGGCGTCACGGCACCTCGACCAATCCTGTGCGCGAGGCCCTGCAGCTGTTGCGTGGCGAAGGCTTTGTCACCTTTGTCGCCAACCGCGGGGCGCGCGTCCGACCCATTGATCAGGATTTTGTCCGGGATATCTATGAGATCGGTGTTCTGATCGAGCCAGCCCTGACACGATGGTTTGTGAATATGGCTACCGGCGAGGACATCGCCGAACTCGAACGTCTCCAAGGCCTGATCGAAGAGAACAACTTCGCCGACACATTCAGGCACAGTGAGCTGGATACTGCTTTCCACACCGTGATGTACCAGCGGCACTACAACCGCCACGCCGCCGAGCTTTGGTGGAAACATCGCGAAGTGCTGCGAGCCGTGAGCCGTCGTTTCAATTTCACGCTGGCGCGACGTGCCGCGATCATGCGCGAGCACCGCGAACTCATCGCACTTGTGAAGGCGGGTGAGGCTGACAAGGCGGCCGAACTCGTTTCCCGCCATGTCGAGGGTTCGGGCCGGCATATTCTCGAACAGATGAGAGCGCGCAACGCCGCTCGGGCCGGATAGAACGTTCAGTCCAGAACATCGTTAGCTGACCATTTTCAGGCAAAGGTAGTTGAGATGAAAATCACGAGCATTCGGCCGTGGCTGATCAAATCCGATGCTTCTTACTGGGGAGAGTTCCTGTTCGTCGAAGTGACGACCGACGAGGGAGTGAGTGGCTGGGGAGAGATCACCACCACGACAAGGCTCGCCAACCGCGCTCTCTGCACGATCCTACGGCAGATCGGCGTCGCCGTGACAGGTGAGAATCCGGCGCGTATCGAGCATCTCTGGCACAAGATCTTCCGCAGCTTCACCTACATGGGAAGCCGCGGCGCCGCCGTCGAATGCGTGAGCGCCATCGATATTGCCCTCTGGGACATCCAGGGCAAAGTCCTCGGCAAGCCGATTTACGAGCTGCTGGGCGGACCAGTACGCGATGAAATCGCGCTCTACACCCATCCCAACCAGTCCAAATTCACCAGCAAGGAGGCTGTGGTCCGCGAAATTCTAGACATTGTCGAGTCCGGACACACTGCGCTCAAGTTCGATCCTTATCCCCACCAGGGCCGCAGCGCCGATGGCCTGCCCCGCGAACAGCGGGACGGCTACCTCGATGGCAGCATGACCCGCAAGGACGAGCGCGAAGCCGCCGAACTCGCGGCTCTGATCCGCGAAACGGCAGGACCCGATGTTGACATTCTCATCGATGCGCATGGCCGCTTCGATGTCCCCACCGCCATTCGCCTCTGTCGGAGCCTCGAGGAGGCCGGCCAGATCGACTGGTTTGAGGAGCCCTGCCCGCCCGAGAGCCTTAACGCCCTCAAGCAAGTGCGTGAGAAGGTCAATACCGCCATCTCATGGGGCGAGCGCGGCCACACGAAGTGGGATTTCGTGCCGGTACTCGAGAACAAGCTCGCCGACTACATCATGCCCGACGTTACCTGGACCGGCGGCATTACCGAACTCAAGAAGATTTCTGCGCTGTGCGAAGCCTACTACGTCCCGGTCTCGCCACATGACGCCGCGGGACCGATCAACGTGGTTGCGGGAGCGCAGGTGATGATGACCGTTCCCAACTTCTACAAACTCGAAACATCGGAGTGGAACCTGGGCAAATACGATCACCTGATCGACAGACCGCTCGACATTTCGAACGGCAGCCTGAAGCTGACGTCGAAGCCTGGTCTCGGTATTGAGATGGACCGCGACTACCTGCAGGCCCACGAGATTGAGCTGGGCTAACAACACGCTGTGCCCGCCAGAGTGCGGGCGACAAGCCGAAACGAGGATAGGTCATGGCAAAGACAGGTGGCGCCGACGAAGCGCTCAATCGAGTGAACGCGAACTCCAAGCCATCCCAGCTTCGCATCACCGACATGCGGGTGGCCGAAATCGTTGGCGCGCCGTTCACATCGACCCTGCTCAAGATTTACACCAACCAGGGTATCGTCGGGCTTGGCGAGGTGCGCGACGGCGCTAGTGCCACCTACGCGCTGATGCTGAAGAGCCGGCTGCTTGGCGAAAACCCCTGCGACATCGACCGCCTATTTCGCCGGATCAAGCAGTTCGGTGGGCACGGCCGGCAAGGCGGCGGCGTCTCGGCGGTCGAAATTGCGTTGTGGGATCTCGCCGGCAAGGCCTATGGCGTGCCCATCTACCAGATGCTCGGCGGCCGGTATCGGGAGAAGGTGCGCGTCTATTGCGATACGGACGCGACCGTGCCGAGCGGCACCGAGACCGGCAAGCGTCTCAAGCAGCGCATGGAGCTCGGCTTCACCTTCCTCAAGATGGATCTGGGGCTGATGCAGATCGCGGATGTCCCCGGTGCGGTCGTGTGTCCTGCCGGCTCACTTGAAGGGTACCGCGTCCATCCCGGCCGCGGTCCGGTCAAGACCCTTGAAGAGCGACGCGCCCGCAACGCCGCGTACGATTTGCACAACATTGCCCACCCGTTTACCGGCCTCCACTTTTCCGACAAGGGCCTCGACCTGCTTGAACAGTACATTGCCGAGGTTCGCGAAATTATCGGCATGGATATTCCGCTCGCCATTGACCATGTCGGCCACATCTCGCTGCAGAACGGTATTCGGCTCGCCAGGCGGATTGAAAGATACGTGCCGGCCTGGCTCGAGGATGTGATCCCATGGCAGTACACCGAGCAGTACCGGCAACTGCAGGCAGCCACCACGGTGCCGATCTGCACCGGCGAGGACATCTACCTTAAGGAGGGCTTCGAGCCCCTGCTCAAGAGCGGCGGCCTCTCCATTATCCACCCGGACCTGCTCACCAGCGGGGGCATCCTCGAGACCAAGAAGATCGGCGACATGGCCCAGGACCACGGCGTCGCAATGGCCATCCATATGGCCGAAAGTCCAATCGCCGCAATGGCCGCGGCACATGTCGCGACCGCGACCGAAAACTTCATGGCGCTCGAATACCATTCTGCCGATGTCGACTGGTGGGACGATATTGTCACCGGCGTTCCCAAGCCGCTCGTGAAGGACGGCTTTATCACTGTTCCGGACAAACCGGGCCTGGGGATCGACGGCGTCGTCGACGAGCTGATCTCGCAGCATCTGCAGCCGGGTGTCACCGGCATCTGGCAGCCCACGGATCACTGGGACAACGAGTATTCCTGGGACCGTACCTGGAGCTGAGGCGAAAAGAACCGACGATGAAGATCACCGATCTCCGCTGCGCCGTCATCGGCAAACATCCCATCGTCCGCATCGTTACCGACGAGGGCCTCTATGGCCTGGGCGAAGTCGAGTTCACCAAGACCTATTCAAGCCTTGGGTGCTGCATTTCCGTGAGGCGCTGATCGGCGAGGACCCTACCGACGTCGAGCGGGTGATGCTGAAGATCCGCCAACGCGGCTCTTTCAAGCCCTATGGCGCGGCGGTAAGCGCTATCGAGCATGCGCTGTGGGACATTGCCGGCGGGGCCGCAGGCGTGCCGGCCTACAAACTGCTCGGCGGCAAGGTGCGCGACAAGGTGCGCGTCTACAACGGCTCGATCCGCCAGAAGCGAACGGGGGACCGGCCGGAGGATTACGCCGCTGACGTGAAATGGATGATGGAGCAGCCGCAGAACTTTTTCATGATCAAGCAAGGGATCTCGTTCCACTCCAACATGAAGGACACCATCGAGGGCTTCCATTACGGCGTGACGCAGAAGAAGGCTGGCTATCACGGTGCCATGGATCAGGGCGTGATCAGCGAGCGCGGTTTCAACCACATGCTCGACTGCGTGATCGCGATGAAAGAAGTGCTGGGCGACAAGGTCAGCCTGGCGCTCGACTGCGGCCCGGGCTGGATGCTGCCCGATGCGATCAAGTTCGCTCGCGCGGTCGAGAAATACAATTTGATGTGGCTCGAGGACATGCTGACCGGCGACTATGTGCCGTGGGTCAATCCGCAGGCCTATCGGGAGCTGACCACCTCGACCTCGACGCCAATTCATACCGGCGAGCAGATCTACCTGCGGCACAATTTCAAGGAGCTGATCGAAACGCAGGCGGTGCGCGTCATCGGCCCCGATCCGGCCGATATTGGCGGCATTGCCGAGCTCAAATGGGTCGCCGAGCACGCCTATATGCACTCGATCCTGATGGCACCGCACGGCACCGCGAACGGCCTTCTAGAGCACGTCCTGTTTAATCCGGTTCATATCCTGCGGCTTTGAAGTAGTTGGCACATTCGGCTGGGGTGAAGAGGTCGACGAC